>NZ_JBUZNL010000008.1:0-49690 GCF_055326485.1 Georgenia sp. G2120
CCCCCCCCCCCCCCCCCCCCCCCCCGCGACCGACACGACACCGAGGGGAGCTCCGGGTGGGGGCCATCATCGACGGGTTTCGCGACCTGATCGACACCTACGGCGCGGACATCCTGCAGGGCTACTGGATGAACGTGCAGCTGACGTTCTGGGCGGCCGTGCTGTCCTTCGTCCTCGGCACGATCCTCGTGGTCATGCGCGTGAGCCCCGCGCCGTCCCTGCGCTGGGCGGGCACCGCGTACGTCAACGTCGTGCGGAACATCCCGCTCACCCTCATCATCCTCGCCTGCTCGCAGGTGCTGTTCGGGCAGCTGCAGATCATCCTCGTCGACCGCGAGGTCGACGGCTGGCTCGCCCGGAACAACATGTACCTGGCGGTCCTCGGCCTCTCGCTGTACACCGCGTGCTTCGTCTGCGAGTCCCTGCGCTCCGGCATCAACACCGTGCCCACGGGTCAGGCCGAGGCCTCCCGGGCCGTCGGCCTCGGGTTCGCGCAGACGATGACCATCGTCATCCTGCCCCAGGCCCTGCGCGGCGCGATCGCCCCGCTCGGCTCCACCCTCGTGGCCCTGACGAAGAACTCGACCGTCGCCCAGGCCGCCGGCGTGACGACGGCCGCCGGGATGATGTCGACGGCCATCGAGTTCCGGCCGGACATCATGGTCGCGATCTTCCTGCTGTTCGCCATCGGCTGGGTCGCCCTCGTCCTGCCGATCGGCCTGCTGGCCACGTTCCTCTCGCGCAAGCTGGCGGTGAAGCGATGAGCAAGCAGCCCGGCCTCCTCTTCGACGCCCCCGGCCCCAAGGCACGCCGGAACATCTGGATCGTCAACATCGTCGGCCTCGTCGTCATCCTCGGCATCGCCTGGTTCATCATCGACGCCCTCAACGAGAAGGGGCAGTTCACCAGCGAGAAGTGGGCGCCGCTCGCCGAGTGGTCGACCTGGGAGAACAACTACCTGCCCGGCATCATGGCGACCATCCGGGCCGCCGCGGTCGCCATCGTGCTCGCGAACATCGTCGGCCTCGTGCTCGGCCTGGGCCGCCTCGCGCAGAACCCGATCGTCCGCGGCATCGCGGGCACGATCGTCGAGTTCTTCCGCGCGGTCCCCGTGCTCGTCCTCATGCTGTTCTTCAACATCCTCTTCTCCCGCACGCTCGCGCCGGACGGCGCCCTGTTCGACCAGCGCGACGCGCCGTTCCTCGCCGTCGTCGTGGGGCTCACGCTCTACAACTCGGCGGTCATCGCTGAGCTCGTGCGCTCCGGCGTGCACACCCTGCCGGGCGGTCAGCGGGAGGCCGCGCTGGCGATCGGCATGCCGCGCGGGAAGTCGCTGCGGATCGTCGAGCTGCCGCAGGCGCTGGTGGCGATGATGCCGGCGATGGTCTCCCAGCTCGTCGTCATCCTCAAGGACTCCTCGCTCGGCTACCTCGTCAGCTACTCCGAGCTGCTTCTCAACGGCCGGCTCGTGGGAACGACGAACGCCAACCTGCTGCCGTCGCTGTTCGTCGTCGCGTGCATCTTCATCATCCTCAACCTCACGCTGACGACGATCGCCGGGGCGCTCGCGAAGTTCCTCGACCCGCACACCGCGGCCCGCGCCAAGAAGCACGACCCGGCGCTCACGGTCGAGGCCGACTAGCTCGCTGGTCGGCCGGCTGGCCAGTCGGCTGGCCCGCTGGTCGGCTGGCCCGCTGGTCGGCTGGCCCGCTGGTCGGCTAGCTCGCCGACTCGCTCCCCGGCTCACCCTCGCCCGAGGCGCCGCCCACCATCGTCAGCGGGACCTCGGCGACGGCGATGTCGTGCATCTCGCCGCCGAGCCCGATGACGATCGAGACCTCGACGACGGCCTCCGCGGCGTCGACCGGCAGCTGGAACCAGACCCGCCGCGTGAACGGGCCGTCCGAACCGTTGGTGTTCGTCTCGGGCTCGACCGTGGAGCCGTCCGCGAGCCGGAGCCGGATCGTCGACTCGTCGTAGTGCGGGCTCGGGGGCTCCTGGGTCGTCACGTCGACGCCGAGGAACACGTGGCCCGGGTTCGCCCAGCCGACCTCGGGGACGAACGGGGTGAGGACGCCACCGGTCAGCTGGCCCGTCTGGGTCATGCCGCCGTACCGGGTCTCGTAGTCGTGGCTCCACTCCGCGCCCTCACCGACCTCGACGTCGGTCGGCCGCGCATAGATCTCCTCGACGCCGGAGGCGGTCCGGGTCCCGTCGAGCAGGCTGATCTCCTGGCTGACGTCGAACGCGACGCTCTCGAGGACGACGTCCTCGGGTGCCGCGTCGTCGGGCACCGACAGCACGACGGTGACCTGCTCACCGGGCGTGAGCTCGAGGTCGAGGTCGACCTCGCTCCCCTCGACCCGCACGACGTTCTCCGTGGCCTCGTACGACTCGATCTCGTCGTCGACCGGTTCCCAGCGCGGGTCGTCGACCTGGACGATCGCCACGACGAAAGTCTCCCCCTCCGCGGCCGCGACCTCCTCGGCGTCGCCGAACTCGGTCTCGTCGCTCGGGTCCTCCGCGAGGATCTGCTCGGCGACGTCGACCGGCAGGGTGTCGACGGTGCCCGCCTGCGGTACGGAGATCTCCTGGTCGAACGCAGAGATGACGGTCGAGCGATCCTGCTCGACCTCGGTGAGCTCGACGTCCGGCGTCTGCGTGAGCACCGCCGCGGCGCCCGACGGCATGCTGGTGGCGCCATCCGCACCGTCCGTTGCGCCGCCGTCGCCGTCGTCGCTGCTCGAGTCGTCCGCTCCGTCAGTCGCGCTGCCCTCGCCGGGCACGTCCTCCGGTGCCGCGGGAGCGGCGGGCGGGGGCTGGGGCGCGCCGGTGGGCTCGTCGGACCCGCCGCAGGCGGCGAGCACGGTGGCGAGGAGCACGGCTCCGGTCGTCGTCGGGAGCAGGCGGGCGCGGACGGGCATGGGGACCTTTCACGAGGAGCGACGGGGCGACGTGCAGCGGCACGACGTGCGCGGGGCGGCCGGCGTCCCGCGCAGGCGCGAGTCCCGAACGGGTGCATGTCCCGAACGGGCGCGTGTCCCGAGCGGAAGTGCCTCCCGGACAGGCCGCGCGCCGGCGGACGACCGTACCCAACCGGACGCACACGGGCCAATTCAGCCGGTGTGACCGAGATCAGTCGGCGTCAAGGTCCCCCGCGCCGGCCCCGTCCTCGATGTCGATCTCCTCCTCGTCGAGCGCGGTGCGCATCGCCCGCCGCGCGACGTCGCCGGAGAATCCCTTACGCCCGAGCGCGGCGGCGGTGCGGCGGTACCGGACCGCCGGGTCGAGCCGCCGGGTCGCGCGCAACCGGGCGCGGGCCACCTCGAGGGCGGCGCTCTCCTCGTCCTCGTCGCCGAGCTGGTCGAGCGCACGCGCCGCCACCTCGTCCTCGATGCCCTTGCGGCGCAGCTCGAGCGCGATCGCCCGCCGCCCTTGGTGTCGCTCGGCGTGCCGGGTGCGGACGAACCGGTCGGCCAGCTCCGCGTCGTCGATCAGCCCGACGGCGGCGAGCCGGTCGAGCAGCGTCTCCGCGACGTCGCCGGCCACGCCCTTGTCCGCCAGCTTCTCGGCGAGCTGCGCGCGCGTGCGCGGGGCCGCAGCGAGCGAGCGCAGGGCGATCGCGCGGGCCGCCTCGAGCGGGTCCTCGTCGTCGTACCCCGCCGCATCCTCGCGCGCGTTCCTCCCCGCCGTCTCGCGCGCCTTCTGTCCCCTCTGCTCGCGCGCCTTCTGTCCCCTCTGCTCGCTCGTCACGTGAGCTCCCTCCACACTCGCCGACGCCGGCCCCCGAGCGGTCGCCGATGCCCGAGCCGGCCCGCCACCGCGCCGCCTGCCACCGCGGGGGGCGTCACCACGCGGCCTGCCACCGCGCGGGCCGTCACCGCGCCGCCTGCCACCGCGGGATCCGTCCCCACGCAGCCCCGCCCCCGGACCGTCGGTCGCGGGGGCGGGGCGTCGTCCTGCCTGACGATCAGAAGGAGACCGGGACCTCGGCGCGGTCGGCGGCCGCGCCCTTGCGCCCGGCGGCCGGGGCCTTGACGGGCGCCATCGGCTCGTCGGTGCCGAGCGGCTCGACGGGGGCCGCCGGCTCCTCGGGCGCCTCGCCGATGCCGAGCTTGACGAGGATCTTCTTCTCGATCTCCTCGGCGAGCTCGGGGTTGTCCTTGAGGAACTGGCGCGAGTTCTCCTTGCCCTGGCCGAGCTGGTCCCCCTCGTAGGTGAACCAGGAGCCGGACTTGCGCACGATGCCGTTCTCGACGCCGAGGTCGATGAGCCCGCCCTCGCGGGAGATGCCCTGGCCGTAGAGGATGTCGAACTCGGCCTGCTTGAACGGCGGCGCCATCTTGTTCTTGACGACCTTGACGCGCGTGCGGTTGCCGACCGCGTCGGTGCCGTCCTTGAGGGTCTCGATCCGGCGGACGTCGAGCCGCACGGACGAGTAGAACTTCAGCGCCTTGCCACCCGTGGTGGTCTCGGGCGAGCCGAAGAACACGCCGATCTTCTCGCGCAGCTGGTTGATGAAGATCGCGGTGGTGCCGGACGCGGACAGGGCGCCGGTGATCTTGCGCAGCGCCTGGGACATGAGGCGGGCCTGGAGGCCGACGTGGCTGTCGCCCATCTCGCCCTCGATCTCGGCCTTCGGCACGAGCGCGGCGACCGAGTCGACCACGACGATGTCGAGCGCGCCGGAGCGGATGAGCATGTCGGTGATCTCGAGCGCCTGCTCACCGGTGTCCGGCTGCGAGACGAGGAGCGCGTCCGTGTCGACGCCGAGCTTCTTCGCGTACTCCGGGTCGAGTGCGTGCTCCGCGTCGATGAACCCGGCAATGCCACCGTTGCGCTGGGCGTTGGCCACGGCGTGCAGGGCGACGGTCGTCTTTCCCGAGGACTCCGGGCCGTAGATCTCGACGATCCGGCCGCGCGGGAGCCCGCCGATCCCGAGCGCGACGTCCAGCGCCACGGACCCGGTGGGGATCGTCTGGACCTTGGGCCGCGTCTCGTCGCCGAGGCGCATGACGGACCCCTTGCCGAACTGGCGGTCGATCTGGCTGAGCGCGGCCTCGAGGGCCTTGCTGCGGTCTGCTGCGGGAGCGGGCATGTCTCTCACCTCTGTGCTGGGGACGCTGGGCGCCCCGTCTGGACGGTCACGGGCTGGCCTTGTCAGGGCGGGTCCCTCTCCGGGTCGCTGCCTGGGATGACGCTATGTCCGACCACCGACATCCGTTCCCGCCCGCCACCGGTCTGTGGACGAGCAGGAGTCGTCGTCACCTGTGAGCACGCTACGCCGAACAGATGTTCGAGCGCGACAGGCGGACCCGGCGTGTCGCGGATGCCGACGAGGCGCCCGTGCGCGTCGGGTGCCCGGGGCGGAGGCGTGCCCCCGCTACTCGTCGATCTCGCGGCGGTGGTGCCAGCGCGCGGAGTCGGGCAGGCCGAGCTCGTCGACCATCGCGTCCCACACGTCCTGGGGGCGGACGCCCTGCTCGAGCGCCTCGTTCGCCGTGCGGTAGCCGACGCCCGCGAGGGTGAGGTCGGCGAGGTAGGACGACGCCGTCGCCTCGCCGAGGACCTCGCGCGCGACGGCGGTGAACTGGGAGCGCTTCACGGGGCCAGCGTCCCACCGCCCGGCGCCCCGGGCCCCGCGGGGCGCGCCGGTGAGACGGACGCCGCACGGTCAACGGCCCCACCCGTCCCCGTCCACCGCTGTCGGCCCCTGCTGCGACGATGTCCCGGTGACCTTCGGACCCGCGACCCGCGCGTGGTTCGACGCCGCCTTCGACTCACCCACCCCGGCGCAGACCGGCGCGTGGGAGGCGATCGCCTCCGGGGAGCACGCGCTCGTCGTCGCGCCCACGGGCTCGGGCAAGACCCTCGCCGCGTTCCTCTGGGCGATCGACGAGATGCTCGCCGAGCCCGTCCCCGACCAGGCCGCACGCACGCGGATCCTCTACGTCTCGCCGCTCAAGGCCCTGGCGGTCGACGTCGAGCGGAACCTCGAGCGCCCGCTGAGCGGGATCCGGGCCGAGGCACAGCGCCTCGGGATCGAGCTTCCCGAGCTGCGCACCGGGGTCCGCAGCGGGGACACCTCGCCCGCCGACCGGCGCCGCCTCGTCTCCCGCCCGCCGGACATCCTCATCACCACCCCCGAGTCGCTGTTCCTCATGCTGACGTCCGCCGCGCGGGAGGCGCTCGCGCACGTGCGGACCGTCGTCGTCGACGAGGTGCACGCGATCGCCGGCACCAAGCGCGGCGCGCACCTCTTCCTCAGCCTCGAACGCCTCGACGCCCTCACCCCGGTCCCGGTCCAGCGGGTCGGCCTCTCGGCCACGGTCCGCCCGGCGCAGGAGGTCGCCCGCGCGCTCGCCGGCGTGCGCAGCGAGGACGACGGAGGCCGCCCCGTCCGGGTCGTCGCCCCGCCGTCCCCGCGGCGGCTCCGGCTCGACATCCAGCTCCCGGTCGCCGACCTCGCGGCACCCGGCCCCGCACCCGGAAACATCCCGCCCGACGGCGAACCCCCCGTCCCCGACCGCCCGGACGACGCGGCCGGCCTCGCCGGCCGCCCCGAACCGCCATCGATCTGGCCGCACGTCGCCGCCCGCGTCGTCGACCTCGTCGAGGCCCACCGGTCGACGATCGTGTTCGTCGGCTCGCGCCGCCTCGCCGAGCGCCTGGCCGCCCAGGTCAACGAGGAGCACGACCGCCGCCGGGGCGGACCCGGCGTGTCGGGCGAGGGCGAGGCGTGGCCGGCCGCCGTCCCCGGCCAGTCCGGCACGTCGCTCGGCCTCGACCCGGTCCTCGCCCGAGCCCACCACGGCTCGATGAGCCGGTCCGAGCGCGCGATCGCCGAGGAGGCGCTGAAGTCGGGCGCGCTCCGCTGCGTCGTCGCCACGTCCACCCTCGAGCTCGGCATCGACATGGGCGAGGTCGACCTCGTCGTCCAGATCGGCGCCCCGCCGACGGTCGCCTCCACCGTCCAGCGCGTGGGCCGGGCGGGTCACCAGGTCGGCGGCACGTCGCGCGGCGTGCTCCTCCCGGTCCACCGCGCCGAGCTGCTCCCCACCCTCGTCGCGGCCCGCAGCGCGCTCGCCGGCGAGGTCGAGGCGACGACGCTGCCGCGCACGCCGCTCGACGTGCTGGCCCAGCAGCTGCTCGCGATGGTCGCCGTCGAGGACCTCTCGCCCGCCGAGGCGCTTACCCGCGTGCGGCGCGCGGCAAGCTATGCGGACCTCACGCAGGCGACGTTCGACGGCGTCGTCGACATGCTCTCGGGGCGCTACCCCGCCGAGGAGTTCGCCGAGCTGCGGCCCCGGATCGTCCACGACCGCGCGGCCGGTCTCCTGCGCGCCCGCCCGGGGGCCGCCCGCCTCGCCGTCACGTCCGGCGGCACGATCCCCGACCGCGGCCTGTTCGGCGTCTACCTCTCCGGCGGCGAGTCCGCGGGCGCCCGCCGGGTGGGCGAGCTCGACGAGGAGATGGTCTTCGAGTCCCGGCTCGGCGACACGTTCACCCTCGGCAACTCGACCTGGCGCATCGATCAGATCACCGCCGACCGCGTCCTCGTCTCCCCCGCCCCCGGCCGCCCGGGCCGGCTGCCGTTCTGGCTCGGCGACACGCTCGGCCGCCCGGCCACGCTCGGGGCCGCGATCGGAGCCGCCGCCCGCACCTGGGGCACGCAGTCGGGCACGCGCGGCCCTGACGACACGCTGCTCCCCGACGACGAGCGACGCACCGACGACCCCCGCGGCGGCGCCGACGGCCTCGTCCTCGCCCCCGAGACGGCCGCGGGCATCAGCGCGTGGATCGCCGACCAGCGCGCGGCGACGGGCGCGGTGCCGGACGACGAGACGATCATCGTCGAGCGGTTTCGCGACGAGCTGGGCGACTGGCGCGTCGTCGTCCACTCCCTCGCCGGCCGGCGCGTCAACGCCCCGTGGGCCCTCCTGCTCGCCGCAGCGCTGCGCGAGCGCACCGGCGTGGACGCACAGGCGCAGGCCGCAGACGACGGCATCGTCCTGCGCCTCCCGCCCGGCGCCCAGGAGGAGCTCGGCCCCGACGACCTCCTGGTCGACCCGGACGACGTGCGGCCCCGCGTCGTCGCCGCACTCGCCGGGTCCCCGCTCATCGCCGCCCGGTTCCGGGAGGCCGCCTCCCGCGCGCTCCTCCTGCCCCGCCGGTTCCCGGGCAAGCGGCAGCCGCTGTGGCAGCAGCGGCACCGGGCGGCCGCGCTGTTCGCCGTCGCCTCGAAGTTCCCCGAGTTCCCTATCACCCTCGAGGCCGTCCGCGAGGCGCTCCAGGACGACTACGACGTCCCCGCGCTCACCGCCCTCATGGCGGCCGTCGCCGCGCGCCGCGTCCGGGTCGTCGAGGTGACGACGCCGCGCCCGTCGCCCTGGGCGCGCTCGCTGCTCATGGGCTACACCGCGCGGTTCCTCTACGGCGAGGACGTCCCGCCCGGGGAGCGCCGGGCGGCGGCCCTCGCGCTCGACACGTCCCTGCTCGCCGAGCTGATCGGCGGCGACACCGCCGACCTCGTCGACGTGCTCGACCCGCGCGCCGTCACCGAGGTCGCCGCGGAGGTCGGCCTCCTCACGGAGGCGAGCCGGGCGCACGACGCCGAGGCGGCCATCGATCTCGTCCGCCGCCTCGGCCCCCTGCCGCGCAGCGAGCTCGCGGAACGGCTCGCGGACCCGGACGACGTCGACGCCCTCGTCGCCGAGCTGGCGCGGGCCGGACGCGTGCTCGAGGTCGAGGTCGGCGGCGAGCCGCACCTCGTGGTGGTCGAGGACGCCGGCCGGGTGCGCGGGGCGCTCGGCGTCGTGCTTCCCGCCGGCGTCCCGGCCGAGCTCGCCGACGACGTGCCGGACCCGCTGGGCGACCTCCTGCGCCGCTACGCCCGCACGCACGGACCGTTCACCCCCGCGGACGTCGCGGCCCGGTACGACCTGCCGGTCGGTGTGCTGCGGGCGCCGCTCGACCGGCTCGTGGGCGCCGAGGTGCTCGTCGCCGGGCGCGTGACCGGGCACGCCGACGGGCTCGAGCTCGTCGACGCCGAGGTGCTGCGCCGGATCCGCCGCCGCTCGCTCGCGCTGCTGCGCGGCGAGGTGGACGCGATCGAACCCGAGGTGCTCGCCCGCGCGACGCTGCGGTGGCACGGGATTGCGCCGGAGCCGGTTAGCACGGCCCCCGTCCCCGCGGCATCCGTCCCCGCGGCATCCGTCCCCGCGGCATCCGGCGACACGGCATCCGACGACACCACCGCGGCCGCGCTGCTCGACGTCGTCGACCGACTCGCCGGGCAGCCCCTCCCGCTCGCGGGCCTCGAGACGCACGTGCTGCCCTCCCGCGTGCCGGGGTACCGACCCGGTCTGCTCGACGAGCTCGTCGCCGACGGCGAGGTCGTGTGGGTCGGCCGCGGCCCGCGCACGTCGCCGGCCGCGCCGGACCAGGTCATCCTCCTGCCGTCGGACGCCGTGGCCGACCTCGCCCCGCCGACCGACTCGTGGTCGGCGCCGGCGGGCGGGGACGGGTCGGGCTCCGGGGTCGCGGCCGACGAGCGGGTCCCCTCCGAGGCGCTGCTCGGCGCCGTCGTCCGGGCCCTGTCGGACGGCGCATCCCGCACGCTCGCGGACCTCGTCGCCGCGGTCCGGGCGCCGGACCCGGACGACCCGTGGGACCTCGGGGAGCCCGACGACGAGCACGCCCGGACGACCGGCCCCTCCGCCGCCTCGTCACATGGCACGCTGCCCGCCGACCGGCCCGGCGACGCGGTCCCGGACGGCAGCGACTGTCGGTCTCCAGCCGTCGACGCCCCGGCCGCCGTCGACGCCCCGGCCGTCGGCGAGGCACTGTGGTGGCTGGCCACCGCCGGCATCGTCACCTCGGACACGTTTGCCGCCGCGCGCAGCCGTGCGACGCAGGCGTCCGGCCCGGTCCGCTCCCGCACCGCGCCGCGGCCGCCGCGCCCTGTCCGCGGGGGCCTCAGGCGCCGCGCGACGGCCGCCGTCCGCCCCCGCTCCGCGCTCGCCGCCACGCCCGCCGACCTCGCGGGCCGCTGGTCGCTCGTCCGCCGGTCCGCACCGGCCGCCCCCGACCCGACCGTCGCGCTCGCGGCCCGAGTCGCCCAGCTCGTCGAGACGCACGGAGTGCTCACCCGGGACTCGTCGGGAGTGAGTGAGCTCGCGGGCGGGTTCTCGGCGGCCTACGAGGTGCTGCGCCGGCTCGAGGACGCGGCGCAGGTCCGGCGCGGCTACGTGGTGGACGGCCTCGGCGGCGCGCAGTTCGCGCTGCCCGCGATGCTCGAGGTGCTTCGCGAGGCGGGGCGTGAGACACGGCCCGACGCGGGGCGCCACGAGGACCTGCGCGCCGCAGGCCACGGCGCCGCCGGTCACGACGCCGATGGCACTGGCACCGCCGCCGGCACCCCGGTGGTCCACGTGCTCGCCGCCGCGGACCCCGCGAACCCGTACGGGGCGGCGCTGCCGTGGCCGGGCCCGGCCGAGGGGCCGCGGCCGTCGCGGCGGGCGGGTGCGTTCGTCGTGCTGGTCGACGCGGCGCCGGCGCTGTTCGTCGAGCGCGGCGGTCGGTCGGTGCTCGGGCTCACGGACGACGAGGCGTTCCTCACGGCCGCGGCGTCGGCGGCCGCGGTCCAGGTGCGGGACGGCCGCCTCCCGCGCGCCACAGTCCGGCAGGTCGACGGCGGCTCACCGGCCGGCAGCCACCGGGCCGGGCCCACGGAGCGCGCCCTCACGGCGGCCGGCTGGGTCCGCGGCCCCGGGGGCCTCCACCCGCCGGCGTAGCCCCACGAACAGCACGACGCCCCCGCCGCGAGGGCGAGGGCGTCGTCGAGGAGTGCAGCCGGCCGACCGGCCTCAGCGGATCACGGCGCGGCGGGCGCGAGCTCGTCGAGGAACTCGTCCGGCACGGTGTCCGGGACGCGCACGGGCTCGTGGGCCGCGAGGCGGCCGGAGACCACGCGCATGATGTGGCTCAGCGGGGTGTTGAGAGCCTCGGAGATCGAGGCGAGCAGCTCGGAGGAGGCCTCCTTCTGCCCGCGCTCCACCTCGGAGAGGTAGCCGAGCGAGACCTTGGCGTCCGAGGACACCTCGCGCAGGGTGCGGCCCTGACGCTGACGGACCTCGCGGAGCACGTCGCCGATCACGTTGCGCAGCAGCACGGGGGTCCCCCTCTCGTCGGGCTCGGTCGTCGTCTCGTCGACGACGGGTGTGGAGATACGGTACCTGGCGCGGGGCGCCTGGCGGGAACCGGGGCGGGGGTCGTCCCGCCTGTCGGGCGGACCGATGGGTCGGGCGATGTTCGTCGAGGGCATCATCACCGGGCACAACACCGTCCGGGTCGGATCTGTTCCCGCCCACCGGACACGTATGCGGCCCGCCCCCGGACGCGCATGTGGACGGCCGTCGAGCGCGGACGCGGCCCGCAGTCGAGCACGGACCGACCGGGCCCGGCCGACGTCCGGATCTCCGCCTAGGGCTCGACCTCGGCGACGACGTCCGCCAGCAGCGCGAGCGCCGCGTCGACCGCAGCCGCGCGAACAGCTGGGCGCGTCCCGGCGACCAGCCACGAGCGCGTCCGCACGCCCGCCGGCCCGGCGCAGGCCACGTGGAAGGTGCCGGCCGGGTTCCCGTCGGCGGGTCCGGGTCCCGCCACGCCGGTGGTGGCGAGCCCGATCTCGGCCCCCAGCACCCGTGCCGCACCGCGGGCCATCTGCGCCGCGACCTCGGCCTGGACGGGTCCGCCGGCGGCGAGGAGGTCGCCGTCGACGTCGAGCAGGGCGATCTTGAGGTCGCTCGCGTAGGCGACCACTCCCCCGCGGAGCACCGCGGACACGCCGGGCACGGCGGCGAGCCGGGCGGCAAGTGCGCCCGCCGTCAGGGACTCGGCCACGCCGATCCGCAGCCCGCGCCCGGCGAGCGCCGCGACGAGGGGAGCGAGCGGGTCGGGTGCCGCGCCGGGCACGAGCGTGCCGCGCGGGTCGGGAGCAACGCCCGGCACGAGAGGTCCAGTCGGGTCGGTCACGGAGCCGGCCCGGGGCGGACCGGTCGCCGCACCAGGCACCGACGTGTCACGCACCGGCACGAGGTCCGGCTCCCGCGCCCGTGTCCCGCGCCTCGCGGATCGCCCGCGCGGCGGCCACGAAGTACTGGACGCCGGTCACGAGCGCCACGCCCATGGCGGCCCAGGCGATGACGAGGGCGACGGTGACGATCGAGTCGGCCGCGGACTCCGGGAGGAACGACGCCCAGGGCACGAGCATCATCGACAGGAACACGAGCTGGAGGACGGTCTTCAGCTTCCCGCCCTGGGAGGCCGGCATGACGACCTCGCGGCGCCGCATGACGTCCCGCAGCACGGTGACGGCCAGCTCGCGCACGAGGATGACGATCGTGATGACCCACGGCAGGTCGCCCGCCCACGACAGCAGGATGAGCGCCGCCCCCACCAGGGTCTTGTCGGCGATCGGGTCGGCGAGCTTGCCGAAGTCGGTGACGAGGTTGCGCGAGCGCGCGAGGTAGCCGTCGAGCTTGTCCGTGATCGCGGCGAGGATGAACACCGCGGCGGCGGCCCAGCGCATCGCGTCGCCGTCCTTCAGGAACAGCACGACGAACACCGGCACGAGGACGATCCGGAGCATCGTGAGGATGTTCGCGATGTTCCACAGGGGCGCCTGCGCGGCACCGGGGGCAGGCGTCGTCATGCGCCCAGGGTAGGTCCCCACCGCCCGTCTCTCCCGCCCGGGCGGCTCGGCGTGGCACCCTTCGGACATGCCTCGTCTGTCCCGGACCGCCGAGCTCGTGCTCGTCGTCGTGCTCGTGATCGCCCTCGCCGTGGGCCTGGTCGTCCTCGCGATGCGCCTCGCGTCCGGCTCCGAGTCCGAGGAGCCTGCCGCCGACGACCCGCCCGGCGCGCCGGCGGAGGACGGCGACGGCTCGGGCGACGACGCCCCGGGCGGTTCCGGCGGCGAGAGCGCGTCGGGCGGCGAGACCCCGTCCGACGACGCCGCGCAGGCGGGCGACGACGTCACCTTCACGCTCGCCGCAGCCGGCGACGTCATCACCTACCCCCTGATGAACGCCGAGGCGATCCAGGACGACGGCTCCTACGACTACTGGCCGATGATCGAGCCGGTCGCCCCCTACATCGAGGGTGCCGACCTCGCGCTGTGCAACCTCGAGGTGCCGATCGCCCAGGAGGGTGCCGAGCCGGCGGGCTACCCCGTCTTCGCCGCGCCGGAGGACATCGTCCCGCTGCTCGGACGCGCCGGGTACGACGGCTGCTCGACGGCGACGAACCACTCCGTGGACCAGCAGACCGACGGCGTCATCCGCACCATCGAGGTGATGGAGGAGCACGGCCTCGGCTACGCCGGCACGGCCCGCACCCCCGAGGAGCAGGCCACGCCCCAGATGTACGTGCTCGAGCGCGACGGCCGCGAGGTCACGGTCGCCCACCTCGCGGCGACGTACTCGACGAACGGCATCCCCGTGGCCGAGCCGCACCTCGTCGACCTCATCGACGACGAGCCGATCGTCGACCAGGCGATCGCCGCGCGGGAGGCGGGAGCCGACGTCGTCGTCGCCTCGATGCACTGGGGCGACGAGTACACGTTCGCCCCGAGCGCCTACCAGCAGGACGCCGCCCAGCGCCTCGCGGACTCCGGCGAGATCGACCTCGTCCTCGGCTCGCACCCCCACACGCCGCAGCCGATCGAGCAGCTCGAGGGCGGCGTCGACGGGCAGGGCATGTGGGTCGTCTGGTCGATGGGCAACTCGCTGGCCAGCCAGCAGCCGGGCAGCTCGACGATCATGGAGACCGCCGTGGGCCTCATGACGCAGGCGACGATCACGGTGCCCGCCGAGGGGCCGGCCCGCGTGGACTCCGTCGAGTGGATGGGCACGGTGATGGACTCCAACGGCGACTACGGCCTCGTGCCGCTGCACGCCGCGCTGGAGGACCCGACGACGACCGCCTGGGACCCCGCCCAGATCGAGTCGTACAACTCGTGGCTCGACGAGCTCATGGGCGACGAGCCGGCCTCGTTCGACACCCCGGCCGAGCCGACCGGCGAGCCCCCGCGGGTCGAGCCCCGCAGCTGACCTTGACCACGCGCCTCGTGCTCGTCGCCGATACCCACGTGCCCGCCCGGGCGCGCCGGATCCCCGGTGACGTGTGGCGCGAGGTCGAGCGGGCCGACGTCGTCGTCCACGCCGGCGACTGGGTCGACGCCGCCACGCTGGACGCGTTCGAGGAGCGCTCCGCCCGGCTGCTGGCCGTCCACGGCAACAACGACGGCGACGAGCTCCGCGCCCGGCTCCCCGAGGTCGCGCGCGCCGACGTCGAGGGGCTGCGCCTCGCCGTCGTCCACGAGACGGGCGCCGCCCAGGGCCGCGAGCGCCGCGCGGACGCCGCGTTCGCGGACGACCCCCCGGACGTCCTCGTGTTTGGGCACAGCCACATCCCCTGGGACACGACGACGCCGGGCGGCATCCGCCTCCTCAACCCCGGCTCGCCCACCGACCGCCGGCGTCAGCCGGACTGCACGCTGATGA
The DNA here is from genome assembly GCF_055326485.1 of Georgenia sp. G2120. NCBI lineage: Bacteria > Bacillati > Actinomycetota > Actinomycetes > Allobogoriellales > Allobogoriellaceae > Georgenia > Georgenia sp. G2120. The sequence continues at coordinate 14,568 of NZ_JBUZNL010000008.1, forward strand.
CGGCCGTCGTCGAGGGCGGCATCCTGCACGACGTGCGGATCGTCGTCGTCGACCGCGAGTCCTGAGCAGGTCAGGCACCGAGCAGGGCGAGCGGCACGACGGCGACACCGTCCCGGCGGCGGTACGCCTGCCGTCCCGTCGTCAGCACGACGAGGTCCACGACGTCCTCCGGCAGCTGGTCCCGCAGCCAGAGGAGGTGCCGGACGTCGGTGTCCGCCACCGAGGAGGACAGCTTGACCTCGATCCCGACGACCTGCCCGTCCGTCCCTTCGACGACAAGGTCGACCTCCCGGTCCCCGTTCCGGGTGCGCAGGTGCCCGACACGAGCCTCGGCAGCCTGCGCCGCGACCCGCACGCCGAGCGTGGCGAGCGACTCGAACAGCGGCCCGGCCATGCTCGCGCCGGCACCACTCCCGAGCGAGCTGGCGGTCAGCCCGAGCAGTCGGGCAGCGAGAGCCGGGTCGGCGAGCTGATGCTTCGGCGCCTGCTGGACACGACTCAGCGGCCGACGGCTGTGCGTCCAGCCCGAAACCGGGTCGAGCAGCCACAGCCGCGTCAGCATCTCGCGGTACGCGATGGTTGTGGTCTTCGCGGGTTGACTCCCGTCGCCCGCCGTCACCGCGTCGAGGATCGCGGAGTAGCTGCTGGTCGTCGACGACGCAGCGGCATACGCGGAGAGCCAGCGTCGCAGGGTCGCCGGCCGCCGCACCGTATGGCCGAGCTCCGGCAGGTCACGTTCGACGACGAGGTCGAGATACTCCTCGAGCCGGGCCCGCCGCAGTCGCTCCGCGCCTCGACGAATTCCAGGGAATCCACTCTCGACGATGGCACCGAGGTAGTCGGGCAGTACGCGATCGGTCGCGCCGGAGAGGACGCCCGCCGTACCCGAGAGGAGTGCGCGCAGGCTCACCGTCGGAGCATCCGACCAACGCTCGTGCAGAGCCATCGGTCGCATGCGCAAGGAGATGAACCGGCCCGCGCCACTGTGCACGGACGAGGCAGGATCGAGTGACGCGCTGCCCGTGAGAAGGAAACGCCCGGGCGGAGCACCACCGTCGACCTTTCGCCGCACCGAGTCCCAGACCGCAGGGAGTCGCTGCCACTCGTCGAGCAGCAACGTGCCCGACGGAGCTCCGTCCAACCCGAGATCAGCCGCCACGAGCTCGCGCTGGTCGGGGTCGTCGAGGAACCAGCTGTGATCGGCCCGCCTGGTCGCGGTTGCCGACTTGCCGACCGCTTTCGGCCCGTCGATGGCGATCGCCGGAGCGAGCGTCATCAACTCGTCCAGCTCGGCATCGACCGTCCGTCGCGTGTACTCCACGCACCTACGCTACCTTGAGCAGGACTTCTACGCTACCTTGAGCAGGACTCCTACGCTACCTTGAGCAGCCGCTCCGGGCACCGCCCGGCAGCCGCTCAGCGCCGGTCGGTCAGCTCCCAGGCGTCCTCGCCGGACCCCTCGTCGTCGCCGTAGTCGTCCCACCGCGGAGGCGCCACGACCTCGGTCTGCCCCTCGCCCGCCGCAGCGGCCGCGTCGAACGGGACGTCACCGCCGCCGGCCACGCCGACCTCGCCGGCACCCCCACCCTGCGGGGCGGGCGCGTCCTCCCCGCGGAGCATGGCAAGAGTCCCGGGCAGGTCGTCGGGCTGGACGAGGACGTCGCGGGCCTTGGACCCCTCGGAGGGGCCGACGATCTCGCGCGACTCGAGCAGGTCCATGAGGCGCCCGGCCTTGGCGAACCCGACGCGCAGCTTGCGCTGGAGCATCGAGGTCGACCCGAACTGGCTGGTCACCACGAGCTCGGCGGCCTGGAGGAGCAGGTCGAGGTCGTCGCCGATGTCCTCGTCGACCTGCTTCTTGGCCACCGGCGCGGTGACGTCCTCGCGGAAGACGGGGTCCGCCTGGGACTTCACGTGCTCGACGACCTGGTGGATCTCGCTCTCGCCCACCCACGACCCCTGGACGCGCATCGTCTTGCTCGCGCCCATGGGCAGGAACAGGGCGTCGCCCTGGCCGATGAGCTTCTCGGCGCCCGGCTGGTCGAGGACCACGCGGGAGTCGGCGAGCGAGGACGTGGCGAACGCGAGGCGGCTGGGCACGTTGGCCTTGATGAGTCCGGTGACGACGTCGACGCTCGGCCGCTGCGTGGCGAGCACGAGGTGGATGCCGGCGGCGCGCGCGAGCTGGGTGATCCGCTGGATCGAGGCCTCGACGTCGCGCGGGGCGACCATCATGAGGTCCGCCAGCTCGTCGACGACGACCAGCAGGTACGGGTAGGGCGAGACGACCCGCTCGCTCCCGGGCGGCGGGTTCACCTTGCCGGCGCGCACGGCCGCGTTGAAGTCGTCGATGTGCTTGTACCCGTATGTCGAGAGGTCGTCGTAGCGCATGTCCATCTCGCGCACGACCCACTCGAGGGCCTCGGCGGCCTTCTTCGGGTTGGTGATGATCGGGGTGACGAGGTGCGGGATGCCCTCGTAGATCGTCAGCTCGACCCGCTTGGGGTCCACCAGGACGAGGCGGACCTGCTCCGGCGTCGCGCGCATCATCACCGAGGTGATCATCGAGTTGATGAAGCTCGACTTGCCGGACCCGGTGGCACCGGCCACGAGCATGTGCGGCATCTTCGCGAGGTTCGCGACCACGTAGCCGCCCTCGACGTCCTTGCCGACGCCGACGATCAGCGGGTGGTCGCTCGCCCGCGCGACCGCGGAACGGAGCACGTCGCCCAGGGCGACGGACTCACGGTCGGTGTTGGGGATCTCGACGCCGATCGCGGACTTGCCGGGGATCGGCGAGAGGATCCGGACGTCGGCGCTGGCCACGGCGTAGGCGATGTTGCGGGACAGCGCGGTGATGCGCTCGACCTTGACGCCGGGGCCGAGCTCGAGCACGTACCGCGTGACCGTCGGCCCCCGGGAGAACCCGGTGACGGAGGCGTCGACGCCGAACTCGTCGAGCACCTGCGTGAGCGCGTCGACGACCTGATCGTTGGCCGCGGAGCGGACCTTGTGGGGCGGGCCCTGCTCGAGGAGGGACTCCTCGGGGAGCTCGTAGTCGCCGTCGGGCAGGGTGAGCTGCTCGCCGCTCGCGGGCAGGGTGCGGGTCGGCGGTGCCTCGGGGCCGTCGGCGTCCGCACCGTCGCCGCCCGCTCCGGCGGCACCGGCCGCACCCGCGCCGCCGCGCGCCGCGAGCCCGGCGGCGGTCGTCACGCCCTCGGCGTCGGCGGCGGGGTCCGCGGCGCCCGCGGGCTCGGAGGCGGCCACGGCCACGTCGTGCGGGCTGGGCCGGCGCACGCGGCGGGCGTTCGCGCGGCGGGGTGCGGTGTCTGCCTCGTCGTCGTACCCGGCGTCGCTCCCTGCCGCAGCCCCGGAACCTCGCCCGGCAGCCGTCCCCCGGCCGCGACCGGCGGCGGGACCGGGCCCGACCTCGGCCGCCTGGTCGAAGGCGTCGTCACCGGCGTACCGGTCGAGCATCTCGGTGCGGTCGGCGCCGCGCCCCTTGCGACGTCCGCGCGGTCCGGAGCCGGGTTCCTCGTCGTCGTCCCCGTCCTCGGCGCCGCGGCGGACCGCCGGGGTGTGGCCCGAGATCCAGGCGCCGGCGCGCCGGGCCTTCTCGGGCAGCGCGCGGATCGGCGTCCCGGTGAGCACGAGCGCCCCGAACAGGCCGAACAGCACGAGGACGGGGATCGCGCCCCACGGGGAGAGCAGCGCGTTGAGCGGCGTGCCGAGCACCCAGCCCACGAGCCCCCCGGCGTCCTCGACGTCGGAGAACGCGTCCATCGGGGACGGCGAGCCGGCGAAGATGTGGATGCAGGCAGCCACGGCGAGCCCGAGGATCGTCACGCCGATGATGACGTGGGGTCGCACGTCGTCGTCGGGATCCTCGGGGTCCTCCCGCCACAGCTGCACGGCGAGGACGACGAGGACGATCGGCACGAGCCGGCCGAGCACCCCGACCAGGCCGGCCACCGCGTGGTGGATGAGGACGCCCGCGAGGCCGGAGAGGCCGAACCACTCGCGCAGGGCGATGACGATCGCGAGCGCCAGCAGGCCGAGGGCGATGGCGTCGTTGCGGAACCCCGACGGGATGCTGCCGCGCGAGCCGCGTCCGCCCGACGAGCCGTCGTCGGTGCCTCGCACGCCGCCTCCCTTGCCGGTCGGTCTCTTGTCGTTGCCGCCGCCGCGCGACGAGCTCGCCGACCCCTTCGAGCCGGATGCACCGCCGCGCGGGCGCGTGGGACGCGCCGGCGAGGAGGACGCACCGCGTGCCGCCGGGGCCGGCCGTGAGGGGGAAGTCGCACGGGTAGCCATCGGGGGCCACGATAGCCGCCGGAACGCGCGGGGCCCGAGAGATGCGCGCCGGGCCGCCCCGGATCACACCGTTCCTGCTCCCGGCGCCCGCGTGCACGGATCGACCTCCCCGCCCGGTCGGCCCGCGCGCCGGCGCCCACCGACCTACCCTGCGTCCATGCCTCGGCCACGCCCCTACGACGACGCGCTCCGGAACGACCTGCTCGAGGCCGCCGGGCGAGCGTTGTCGGAGGGCGGCGAGCTCGCGGTCTCGATCCGCGCGGTGGCGGCCCAGGCGGGCACGACGACGGCGGGCGTGTACGCCCTGTTCGGCTCGCGCGACAGCCTCATCGAGGAGGTGGCGGCGCGGGGGCTCGAGGAGTTCCGGGCGCACATCGAGGCCCGGCCCGTCCACGACGACCCCCGCGAGGACATCCGGGAGCTCTTTCTCGCCTACCGGCGCGCGGCCCTCGACATGCCGCACATGTACCGGGCGTTCGGCGTGGTGGCGGCCCGGCGCGGCGACCTCGACCTGTCCGGCGTCAACGGTCTGCGCTCGACCCTGCGTGCCGTGCGCCGGCTCAGCCCGCCGGACGCGCCGAAGGACGAGGTCTTCGAGACCGCGGTCACCGTCTGCGCGTTCGTCCACGGTCTGGTCATGTTCGAGATCGACCGGGTGATCATCGGCAGCGAGGAGGACAATGTGGCGAGGTTCGAGCGTGCGCTCGACACCATCGCACCGTTGGCCGACCGATGAGGAGTGACGCGTGACTGTGGGACGGACGACCGCCGGGACGAGCCCGACGACGACGAACGACGCGGCCACCGCCGGGCACGCCGCCGAGGTCGCCGCGCTGCGGGCGCTGCGCGGACGCGTCTCGTGGCAGCCGGACGCCGAGGCGTACGGCTCGTTCATCGCCGAGTCCGACCTCGGCACGGCCCCGGCGGTCGTCGAGGCCCTGCACCGGGCGGTGGACGCCCAGCTGTTCGGCTACCTCTCGCCCGGGCTCATCGCCGACTGCGTCGAGGCGACCGCGGCCTTCCGCACGCGCCAGCACGGCGTCGAGATCGACCCCGACCAGGTCCGCCTGCTGCCCGACGTCCTGTCCGCGATGCACGAGCTCATCCGGCGCCTGCCCGCCGGCGCCCGCGTCGTGCTGCCCACGCCCGCCTACCCGATGTTCTTCGCCGTCGCCGAGCGGCGGGACGTCGAGCTGGTCGAGGTCCCGATGACCCGCGACGGGGCGAGCCACGTCCTCGACCTCGACGCGATCTGGGCCACGCTCAGGCCCGGCGACCTGTTCGTCCTGTGCAACCCCCAGAACCCGACCGGCCGCGTGCACACGCGCGCCGAGCTCGAGGCGCTGGCCGAGGTCGTCGACAGGAGCGGCGCGACGGTGTTCGCGGACGAGATCCACGCCTCGCTCGTGCGCCCCGGTCACGTGCACGTCCCGTACGCGAGCCTCTCCCCCGTGGCGGCGGCGCACTCGGTGACGGCCACCTCGGCGTCGAAGTCGTTCAACCTGCCGGGGCTGAGGTGCGCCCAGCTGATCGCCTCGACCCCCGAGGCGGCGCGCGGATGGGACACCCACGCGGCGCACCTGCCCAAGGAGTGCTCGACGCCGGGCGTCCTCGCGGTGACCGCGGCCTACACCGACGCCGACGACTGGCTCGCCGGCCTCAACGCGACGATCGACTCGCGGCACGACCTGCTCGCCCGGCTCGTCGCCGAGCGGCTGCCCGAGGCCGTCGTCGCCCCGGCCGAGGGCACCTACCTCGGGTGGGTCGACCTGCGCGCCTACGGCCTCGGCGACTCCCCCGCCCTCCGGCTGCGCGAGCACGGAGTGCTGCCGGGCGACGGTCCGAGCTTCGGCGTCGCCGCGGCCGGCCACGTCCGGCTCACCCTGGCCACCAGCGAGGCGATCCTCACCGAGATCGTCGACCGCATCGCGACGGCCTGCCTGCCGCGCTGACAGCCCCGCTCGTCGTCGAGATTGCGGTTGGTGCTCGTCGAGATTGCGGTTGGTGCTCGTCGAGATTGCGGTTGGGGCCCCAACCGCAATCTCGATGAACCCGGCCCTTCGTCGTCGGGGCCCGAGACGGGCCCCGACGCGGCGGCTCAGACCTCGACGACCGTCGGCAGGATCATCGGCGAGCGGCGCAGGCGGCGCGACGCCCAGCGGCCCACCACGCGGCGCATGGCCTGCTGCATCTGGTGCGTGTCGGCGTTCCCGCGGCCGGCGACCTCCTCGAGGGCGGCCGTGACGTCGGGGAGGATGTCGTCGAACACGCCGGCGTCCTCGGCCATGCCGCGCGCCTCGATGTCCGGCCCGGCGACCACGGTGCCGTGCTGGCGGTCGACGACGGCGAAGATCGAGATGAAGCCCTCCTCGCCGAGGATCCGCCGGTCCTTGAGCTCGGTCTCGGTGACCTCACCGACCGAGCTGCCGTCGACGTAGACGTACCCGCACTCGACGGCGCCGGCGATCCGCGCGCGCCCGTCGGCGAGGTCGACCACGACGCCGTCCTCGGCGAGCACGACCCGCTCGGCGGGCAGCCCGGTGCGGACGGCGAGCGCCCCGTTGGCCACGAGGTGGCGGATCTCGCCGTGCACGGGCATGACGTTCTTCGGCCGCACGATGTTGTAGCAGTACAGGAGCTCGCCGGCGGAGGCGTGCCCGGAGACGTGCACCTTGGCGTTGGACTGGTGGACGACCTTCGCTCCGAGGCGCATGAGCCCGTTGATCACCCGGAACACGGAGTTCTCGTTGCCCGGGATGAGGGAGGACGCGAAGATCACGGTGTCGCCGGGACCGACGTCGACCTTGTGGTTGCGGTTGGCGATCCGGGACAGGGCCGCCATCGGCTCGCCCTGCGACCCCGTGGCCATGAGCACGCGGTCCTGCGGCGGGATCGAGTCGATGTTCTTCTGGTCGATGAGCACCCCGGGCGGGACCGTGAGGTAGCCGAGGTCGGCGGCGATGCCCATGTTGCGCACCATCGAGCGGCCGATGAGGGCGACCTTGCGGCGGTGGAGGGCGGCGGCGTCGAGGACCTGCTGGACGCGGTGGACGTGGCTGGCGAACGAGGCCACGACGATCTGGCCCTCGGCCTGCCCGAACACCTGGTCGAGCACGCCGCCGATGTCCCGCTCGTTGGCGGTGAACCCAGGGACCTCGGCGTTCGTCGAGTCCGTCATGAACAGGTCGACGCCCTCGGTCCCGAGCCGCGCGAAGGCGCGCAGGTCGGTGATCCGACCGTCGAGCGGGAGCTGGTCCATCTTGAAGTCGCCGGTGTGCAGGACGGAGCCGGCGCCGGTGCGGATCATCACGGCCAGCGCGTCGGGGATCGAGTGGTTGACGGCGACGAACTCGAGGTCGAACGGGCCCTTGGTCACCCGCTCGTCCTCGGCGACGACCTCGAGGACCGGCGTGAGGCGGTGCTCGCGCAGCTTGGCCTCGATGAAGGCCAGCGTGAGGCGCGAGCCGAGCAGCGGGATGTCCTTGCGCAGGCGCAGGAGGTACGGCACGGCGCCGATGTGGTCCTCGTGGCCGTGCGTGAGGACCACGCCCACGACGTCGTCCATCCGGTCCTCGATGTAGCCGAAGTCCGGGAGGATGACGTCGACGCCGGGCTGGTGCTCCTCGGGGAACAGGACGCCGCAGTCGACGATCAGCAGCTTGCCGTCGTACTCGAAGACGGTCATGTTGCGGCCGACCTCGCCGAGCCCGCCCAGGGGCACGATGCGCATGGTGCCCTTCGCGAGGGCGGGGGGCGTGGACAGCTCAGGATGGGGATTGCTCACGGGGTCATCCTCCCACTCTCCGCGCCCGACCTCAGTCCGTTCGCCTGCGGAGCGTCAGCGTGCCGAGCAGGAGGACGACGACGGCGAAGCCCCCGACCACCGCGAGGTCGGCCCACGTGCCCTCGGCGACCGCGCCCGACGTGCCCGAACGCACCCCGTTCATCGCGTCCACCGCGTAGGACATCGGCAGGACGTCGGAGACCAGCTCCGCGGCCCGCGGCATCGCGTCGCGCGGCACGAACAGCCCGCACAGCAGCATCTGCGGGAAGATGAGCGCCGGCATGAACTGGACGGCCTGGAACTCGGTGCGCGCGAACGCGGAGACGGACAGCCCGAGCGCGGTGCCGAGAAAGGCGTCGACGAGCGCGACGACGACGAGCGCCCAGAGCGGTCCGCCGACGTCGAGCCCGAGGAGCCCCACCGACAGCGCGATGACGAGCCCGGCCTGGACGACGCAGACGGTGAGGAACGCGACCGCGTAACCGAGGAGGAGGTCGCCCCGGCCCGTGGGCATGGCGAGGAGGCGCTCGAGGGTGCCGGCGGTGCGCTCGCGGAGCATCGTCACGGACGTCACGACGAACATGACGACGAACGGCATGATCGCGATGAGGGCCGGGCCGAGGCGCTGGAAGGTGGTCCCGTCCCCGACCTCGCCGAACACCCACCACAGGAGGGTGAGCAGGAGGCACGGGACGAGCAGCATGAGGGCGACCGTGCGCGGGTCGCGCCGCAGCTGGGCGAGCACCCGGCGGGCGACGGCGAACATGGTCCTCGGTGTCATGCCGCCGCCTCCTCGACGAGCGCGAGGAAGGCGTCCTCGACCGACCGGGTGCCCGTGCGCTCGAGGAGGTCGGCGGGGGTCCCGGTCGCGAGGAGGCGACCGTCGCGCACGAGGGCGATGCGGTCGCACCGCTCCGCCTCGTCCATCACGTGGCTCGAGACGAGGACGCCGGCGCCCCCGGCCGCGAGCTCGGCGAAGGTGGCCCACAGCGAGCGGCGCAGGACCGGGTCCAGCCCGACGGTCGGCTCGTCGAGGACGAGCACCGGCGGCTGCGCGAGCAGAGCGGTGGCGAGCGAGACCCGGCCGCGCTGCCCGCCGGACATCGAGCCCACGACCTGGTCGGCCGCGCCGGTGAGGTCGACGGCCGCGAGCGCCTGGTCGACGGCGGCCTCGCCCACGCCCAGCACGGACGCGAAGAACGCGAGGTTCTCCCCCGCCGTGATGTCGTCGTAGACGGACGGCGCCTGGGTGACGTAGCCGACCCGGCCCCGCACGGCGGCGCTCCCGGCGGGCCGGCCGAGCACGGTCAGGTGCCCCGTGACGCGCCGCTGCACGCCGACGACCGCCCGCATGAGCGTCGACTTCCCGCCGCCCGAGGGGCCGAGCAGGCCGAGGATCTCGCCGGCGCGCAGCTCGAGGTCGATCCCGCGCAGCACCTCGCGGCCGCCCCTGGTCACCGAGACGCCTCGGGCCTCGACGACGACGTCGCCCGGCGCCGGCCGCCCGTGTCCTGATCCTGCGGGAGCTCCCGGACCGCGCGCCGCTCCCGCGTCCGCCGCTCCCGCGTCCGCCGCTCCCGCGTCCGCCGCTCCCGCGTCCGCCGCTCCCTCGTCTGCCGCTCCCTCGTCTGCCGCTCTCTCGTCCGTCGGCCCGTCGTCCGTCGGCCCGTCGTCCGTCGGCCCGTCGTCCGCCGCACCTCCGCGCACCGGCCCCGCGACCCCGCGTTCCACGTGCCTGCCCATCGCGCACCTCCCGTCGATCAACAACTGTTGATCCGAACGTACTCGCGGGGCCGCGTTCGGTCAACACGCGTTGACGTACGATCGGGGCATGGCCCGCCGCACCGCCGAGGAGAACCGCGAGAGGATCCGCGCCGCCGCGCGGGAGCTCTTCGCCGAGCAGGGGTACGACCGCGCGACGATCCGGGCGATCGCCACGCGCGCCGGGGTCGACCCCGCCGTCGTCATCCGCAGCTTCGGGTCGAAGGAGGACCTGTTCGCGGCGACCGTCGACGTCGAGCTGCGCATCGGCGCCGACGACCTGCCGGCGGACCTCGACGGGGTCGGGGAGTTCATCGCCCGCAACTTCCTGCGGCGATGGGAGCAGGACGACGTCCTCGTCGTCCTCGTGCGCTCCGCCGTGGCCCACGAGCCGGCCCGCGCGCGGCTCGTCGACGTGATGTCCGCCCAGGTAGTCCCGCTGCTCGTCCGCCTCGGCGTCCCCGAGGGCGAGGCACGGCTCCGGGCGAGCCTGGTGGCCACCCAGGTGATCGGGCTCGCCATGGTCCGGCTCGTCGCGCGGGTGGAGCCGCTCGCGTCGGCGGACCGCGACGACGTCGTGCGCTGGCTCGCCCCCACCTTCCAGCGCTACGTCACCGGCGAACTCTGAGCCGAGGACGAAACGGCACCCCGTGCCTCAATACCCGGGCTAGCGTGTGAGACACCTTCCGGGCGGCTCGCACCCGGTCGACGACGACATCGGAGGAACGCCATGGGCATGCTGGACGGCAAGGTCGCGGTCATCACGGGCGGAGGACGCGGTCAGGGCCGCTCCCACGCGATCGAGCTCGCGAAGGAGGGGGCGGACATCGTCATCGCCGACATCGGCGCGCCGATCGAGGGGCTGACCTACGGCCTCGCGACCGAGGAGGACATCGCGGAGACCGTCCGGCAGGTCGAGGCGCTCGACCGCCGCATCGTCGGCGTGACCGCGGACGTCCGCAGCACCGAGGACATGCAGCGCGTCGCCGACGCGGCGATCGAGACCTTCGGCCGGATCGACATCGTGCTCGCCAACGCCGCCGTCCACCAGGTCCTGCCCGACACCTACACGATCGCCGACGACGACTGGCAGCGGATGATCGACGTCAACCTCACCGGCGTCTTCAAGACCGTGCGGGCGATGATCCCGCACCTCGTCGACGGCGGCGGGGGCTCGATCGTCATCACGTCGTCGACGGACGGCCTGCGGGCCTCGCCGTCGTGGGGCCACTACGGCGCGGCCAAGGCCGGCATCATCTCGCTGGCGAAGACGCTCGCGGTCGAGCTCGCGCCGGAGCACGTGCGCGTCAACGTCGTCGTCCCGACCGGGGTCAACTCGCCGATGGCGGAGGCGCTGATGGACAGCGTGCCGAAGACGCTCGAGCGGTGGGGCTTCGCCACCGACCGCGCGAACCTCATGCGGGAGGTCGGCGTCATCGAGCCGGTCGACGTCTCGAACGCCATCGTCTACCTCGTGTCCGACAAGGCGCGGTACGTCACCGGGATCACGCTCCCGGTCGACGCCGGGTACACGGTCAAGCACTGACCACGGCTCCCCGGGCGAGCGGCCGGGGCACAGTCAGCGGGGCCGGGGCGCGCCTTCTCGCGCGCCCCGGCCCCGTCGCCTCGATCAGGAGCCGAGGTACCCCTCGGCCTCGAGCACGGCGCGGAGCTCGGCGACCTCGTCCTCGGTGGCCGCCACGAGCGGCAGCCGCACCGTGGGGTCGGGGATGCGGCCGAGCAGGTGGCTCGCGTGCTTCGACATGACGGCCCCCTGCCCGGTGCCCATGAGGGCGGCGACGACCGGCTTGAGGCGGGCGGCGACGGCGCGCGCACCGGGCAGGTCCCCGGCGTCGACCTCCCGGACCATCTCGACGTAGCTGGCGGCGGCGACGTGGCCGACCACCGAGACGACCCCGGACGCGCCGTGGGCGAGCCAGGCGAAGTTGAGCGCGTCGTCGCCGGAGTAGTACTCGAGCCCGGTGCGGGACATCGTCTCGAAGCCCGCCGGGACGTCGCCCGTGGCGTCCTTGACGGCGAGGATCTGCGGGTGCTCCGCGAGGCGGTCGAGCGTGGCCTCCTCGAGTCGGACGCCCGTGCGGCCGGGGATGTCGTAGACCATGACCGGCAGGTCGGTCGCCTCGGTGACGGCCACGATGTGCTGGTAGACGCCCTCCTGGGAGGGGCGGTTGTAGTACGGCGCCACGACGAGCAGGCCCTGCGCACCGGAGCGCGCCGCCCCCTCGGCGATCCGCACCGCGTGGGCGGTGTCGTTCGACCCGGCGCCGCCGATGATCATCACGCGGTCCCCCACGGCGTCGACCACCGCGGACACGAGGGCGTCCTTCTCGGGCTGGTGCGTCGTCGGGGACTCGCCCGTCGTGCCGTTGAGGACGAGGGCGTCGCAGCCGTCGTCGACGAGGGCGGTGGCGAGGGCGACGGCGGAGTCGACGTCGATCTCTCCGTCCGCGGTGAACGGCGTCGCCATCGCGACGGACACTGAGCCGAAGCTGCGCGAGGGGTGGTACGGCATCGTCATGCTGGCACGGTACCCGCGCCGTCCGGCGCGCGGCGGGAGCGCTCGACGGCGGGGCGCTACCGTGCCGGGGTGGACGAGGAGGTTCCGCTCACGGGCGGCGACGTGTCGGTAGGCGTCGTGCGCGTCGGGAGGACGGTACGACGCCCGGTCGGCCCCCACTCACCGCTCGTCCACGCCGCACTCACCCACCTCGAGGCCGTCGGGTTCGACGGTGCCCCGCGGCTGCACGGCGTCGACGACCGTGGGCGCGAGATCCTCGACTTCGTCGACGGCGAGGTGGCGGGACGACCGTGGCCGGCGTGGGTGGCGGACGAGGAGCGGGGCGTGAGCGTGGCCCGCCTCGTGCGGCGGCTCGACGACGCGATGCTCCCCCTCGGCCTCCCGGACCTGGCTCCGGCGCCGGTCCTCCCGGGGCCGGACCTCGGCCCCGCGACGTTCCTCGGGCACCGGGACGTCACCCCGGAGAACGTCGTCTTCACGGACGGGCGGGCGTCCGCGCTCATCGACTTCGACCTCGTTGCGCCGGTACGGCCGGTCGACGAGGTGGTCAACCTGCTCCTGTGGTGGGCGGCATGGATGCCGGTCGACGACCGCGCGGAGGCCGTGCGGGAGGTCGACGCCGCGCAGCGGGGACGGGTGCTCGTCGACGCGTACGGCCTCGGCGAGGAACGAGCGGGGCTCGTCGAGGTGGCGATCGCGACGGCGGAGCGATCGCACGTGGTGATGCACGACCGCGCCGTGCGGCTCGGGGGCGGCTGGGCGCGGATGTGGTTCGAGGAGGACGTCGGGTCGAAGATCCTGCGGCGCGCCGACTGGCTCCGGGCGCACGCGGACGAGCTGTCGGCGGCGCTCACGCGCTGATCCGGCGCGGGGGTGGGCGGGGCGGAGGCCCGGGGGTGCGACGCGGAGGCGCGCGGGTGCGGGGCGGAGGCCCGGGGGTGCGACGCGGAGGCGCGCGGGTGCGGGACGGAGGCGCGGTGGTGCGGCGCTCGGGTGCCGGCACCGCCCCCTCGTCTGCCTAGGCTGGTCGGGTGAGCGACCACCACGACGACGTCCTGTCCTCCCTCGCGGCCGGCCGCACGCCCGAGGGCCTGCCGACGACGTCCCGCGGGGGTCCCGACGTCTCCGTGCGCCCCACGCTGGCGGGCGACGCCGACGCGCTCGGCGCGATCCACGCCACCACCATGCGCGCCGCCCTGGCCGTGGGCGCCGGGATCGACGCCGACGACGACGCGCTCGCCGTCATCGCCGCGGGCGACCTCGGCCTGGCCTGGGCCGACGCCGCCGCCGTGACCGAGCCGGGGCACCACGTGCTCACGGCGCTCGACGGCACCGAGATAGTCGGACTCGCTGCGATCGCCCCGGTCGCGCCCGCCACCGACGAGGAGGCCGAGCAGCTCGCGCCCCCCGCATCCGCCGAGAGTGCGGCTCGGGCCGAGGACGCTGGTCGATCTCGTGTCGAGAGTGCGGCTCAGGTCGGCGACGCGACGCCGGCTGCGCCCTCCGGCCACGCCACGCCCGCCGACCACGCCGCTCCTACCGACGACGCCGCGCCCTCCGAGCCTCTCGACGCGGCACGGCGCGGGACGCTGCTGGAGATCCTCGCCCTCGAGATCCGCCCGGGCGACGAGCGCGTGGGGCACGGCTCCCGGCTGCTCGCGGCCTGTGCGGACCTCGCGCGCGACTCGGGTGCGACGGCGCTCGCGACCTGGGTGGTGCGCGGCGACGAGCCGCGTCAACGCTTCCTCGACACGGCGGGCTTCGCGCCGACCGGTCGTCGTCGGGAGATCCCCGTCGGCAGCGCCGAGGCCGTCCAGGACGAGTGGTGGGCCTCGCTCGGCGAGTAGCCGACCACCCCGCGAACCCTGCCGCCGGCCGACCCTCGGGGCCTGACGCCCCGCGCGGTCCGCCCGCCACCGGCAGACCGGTAGCCCCGACGAGCCCGACCTCTCAGAGGTCGAGCAGCGCGTCCAGGCCGCGGGTGAGCCCGGGCCGTCCACCGATCTGGCGCACGGCCAGCAGCACGCCGGGCATGAAGCTCGCCCGGTCGAACGAGTCGGTCCGGATGGTCAGCTGCTCGCCGGGGTTGCCGAGGAGGACCTCCTCGTGCGCGACGAGACCGCGCAGCCGCACCGCGTGGACGTGCACGCCGTCGACGTCGGCACCCCGCGCGCCGTCCGGGTCGGTCTCGGTGGCGTCCGGGGAGTCGGCGACCCCCGCCTCGCGACGGGCGGCGGCGATGCCGCGCGCCGTCGTCAGCGCGGTGCCCGAGGGTGCGTCGACCTTGTCCGGGTGGTGCAGCTCGACCACCTCGACGGACTCGAAGAACGGCGCCGCCTGCCGGGCGAACGACATCGCGAGCACCGCCGAGAGCGCGAAGTTCGGCGCCACGAGCACGCCGAGGGGCTCCTCGCCCGCCGCGGTCCGGGACTCGTTGACCTCGTCCACGTACGTCGCGAGCTCGGCCAGCGCCTCGTCCGTCCACCCGGTGGTCCCGACGACAGCGTGGGCGCCGCCCGCGAGGATCGCGCGGACGTTGTCGCGGCTCACGCTCGGCACCGCGAACTCCACCGCGACGTCGGCGTCGGCCTCGCGAACCCCGGCCGTCACGTCGTCCCCGGCGTCGAGCTCGGCCACGACCTCGAGGTCGGCCGCGGCGCCGACGGCGCCCACGACGTTCTGTCCCATGCGTCCCGCGGCCCCGACGACCGCCACCCTGATCGACTCAGTCATGCCAGGCACGATACGAGGCCGGCGGACGTCGGGGGTCGCTCGCTCACGCAGCGGTGACGAACCAGTCCTCGTTGATCGTGAGGTTCGCGGCGCGGAACAGCCCGAGCGCCGGGCAGCGCCGGCTCGCAGCGGCCTTGAGCTCGGCCACCTGCTCCTCGGTCGCGGACGTCGTCAGGCGGACCGTGACGTCGACGACCTGGATGTTCGGCGCCACGTCCGCGGTGCCGAGGAACCCGCGGGTGTCGAGGTGGCCGTCGACGTCGATCTCGAGCGCGTCGAAGCTGATGCCGAGCTCGCCCGCGACGACCTCGACGACGACGGACAGGCAGCCGGCCGTGCCGCCGACGAACAGGTCCATCGGCGACGGCGCGAGGTCCGTACCGCCGATCGACTCCGGCTCACCGGTGGCGTACTCGAAGTGGCGCGACGTGAGGTCGGTGTGCAGCTTGCCGCGCCAGATGCCGCGCGCGGCCGGCACGGACTCGTGCTTCGCCGGGATGCCGGTGGTGGTGGCTGCGTCGATCGTCGTCGTCATGTCGTCTCCCTCGTGGATGCCTCCGGGCCGTCCGGCCCGGCTGCTGCCCACTCTCGCCAGAGCCGACGATCGCCCGCCCGCCCGACGCCGGACATCCCACCATCCGGACATCGGGCGGTACGGACGGGCCGGACGGACCGGGCGGGCCGGGCGGCCGCATCGTCGAGCCCCGCAGTCGGCCCGCTCGGTCGAGCAGTGCGGCCCCCGGGTCCGCCCTACCCGAGCAGGCCGTCCGCGGCGTCCGGGGCCACCGGTCCGACCACGGTGGCGGCGCGGTCGCCGGCGGCGATGAACGCGCACATGTCCGCCACCTCCTGCGCGGTCACGGCGTCGATGAGCTCGATCGTCGCGTCGACGCTCGTCAGCTCGCCACGGACGATCTCGGCGGAACCGAGGCGCGACATCCGCGCCCCGTTGTCCTCGAGCCCGAGCACGAGGCCGCCGCGCAGCTGCCCCTTGGCGCGGGCCAGCTCGGCCGCGGTCGGCCCGTCACCCGCGAGGTCCGCGAGGGTGCCGGCGAGCAGGGTCGCGACCTCTGGCACCGCGTCGGGCGCGCAGCCCGCGTACAGCCCCGCATACCCGGCCTCGGCGTAGGAGGTGGACCAGGCGTAGGTGCTGTAGGCGAGTCCCCGGCGCTCCCGGACCTCCTGGAACAGCCGCGAGCTCATGCCGCCGCCGAGGATGGTCGTGGCCAGGGCGAGGGCCCAGCGTCGCGGGTCGCCGGCCCGCAGCGCGGGGGCCCCGATGACGACGTGCGCCTGCTCGGTGGCGCGCACGACGGTGACGGCGCGGCTCGCGGCGGCGCTCCCGGGCTCGGCCTCGGTCCCGGCCGCCGATCCCGCCCCGGCCGCCGATCCCGCACCGGTCACGGCACCGGCACCCGCCCCGGCGTCGGCCACCCCGGGCCGCCCGCGCATCGGGTCGTGCGCGCTCCGGCGGGGGGCCGGCGCGGCCGCGGGGTCGAGCTCCCAGCCGCCGCGCTCGAGCAGGTCGGTCAGCCGCTCGCACAGCTCGTCGTGGTCGAGCGAACCGGCGGCGGTCAGGACGAGCTCGTCGGGGCGGTAGTAGGAGCGGTAGTGCTCGGCGACGACGTCGCGCGGCAGCGCGCGCACCGACTCGGGCGTGCCGCCGACGGGCCGACCGAGCGGGTGCGTCCCGAGGACCGCGGTGGCGAAGCGCTCGTGCGCGACGTCCTGCGCGTCGTCCTCCGCCGCGGCGAGCTCGTCGAGGATGACGCCCCGCTCGTTCTCCATCTCGGCCGGGTCGAGGGTGGCGGACGTGATCATGTCGCTGATGACTTCGAGCGCGAGCGGGGCATCCGTGTCGAGCACCCGCGCGTGGTAGCAGGTCGACTCCTGGCCGGTCGCCGCGTTGGACTCCCCACCGACGGCATCGAACGCCTCGGCGATGTCGAACGCGCTGCGTCGCTCCGTTCCCTTGAACAGCAGGTGCTCGAGGACGTGGGTGGAGCCGAAGTGCCCGCCGGTCTCGTCGCGGGCGCCGACGGCGATCCACGCCCCGAGCGCCACCGACCGCTGGCCCGGGACCTGCTCGGTGAGCACCCGCACGCCGCCGGGCAGGACCGAGCGGCGGGCGAGCGTGCCACCGGCCTCCCAGGTCAGCTCCGTGCCGGGCGAACCGGCGGGGGCGACGACGAGGGGCCGCGCGCCGGACTCCGCCGTGGACGGTCCGGCACCCCGTCGTCCGCCTCGGGCGTCACCGGCTCGGCCGTCGCTCCCCCGCGAGCCCGAGGAACGAGGGCCCCGGCCGTGGTGGGACCGGGTGTCGGTCGGGCGGGTGTCGGTGGGACGAGAGTTGGCGGGACCAGAGTCGGTCGGGCGGGAGCCGCGACCGGAGCGGTCGGCCGTCGGTCCGCCGTCGGCCGTCGGTCCGCCGTCGGTCGGTCGGTCGTCGGAAGTTCGGGCGTCGGAGCCGGCACGCGGGGCGTGGCCGGCGGAGATGCGAGGGTCGCTGGGCATCGATCAATCCTAGGTCGGCGGCCGCGGAACGGGGCCCCGGCCCACCCGCGAGCCGGGTCGGTCCGTGGACCGGGTGTCGCCGTCGTGCCGGGTTCCGACTTTCCCGCCGCCGCTCCCTGACATCTGGTCCCCGGCACGACGACGGGGGCCGGGCCCCGTAGGGCCCGACCCCCGGTCGGTACTCACGTCGTGCTCACTCGTCGAGCAGATGTCCGCTCACTCGCCAGGCATCGCCCGGCTCGTGGCGAACACTCCACTCCCCGCACTCGTGAGGAACGCTCCCCTCCTTCGTGCGGGGCAGTGCCCTCACTCGTCGGAGGAGTCGTTCTCCGAGCTGCGGGTCCGCGTGCGCGGGCGACGCTCGCGCGGCGCGCGCTCACGACGGGCCGGCTTCTCGGCGTCGTCCTGGGCACCGCCGTCGGGGTCGGACGAGGCGGAGGCGCCGTCGCCGGCCTGACCACCCTCGTCACCCTCGACCACGGCGTGCAGCGAGAGCTTGCCGCGCGGGTCGATCTCGGCGAGCTCGACCTGCACCTTGGCCCCGACCTGCAGGACCTCCTCGACGGAGTCGATGCGGCGGCCGCCGACGAGGCGCTTGACCTGCGAGATGTGCAGCAGGCCGTCCTTGCCGGGGGTCAGCGAGACGAACGCGCCGAACGACGTGGTCTTGACGACCGTGCCGACGAACCGCTCGCCGATCTCCGGCATCTGCGGGTTGGCGATCGAGTTGATGGCCTGGCGCGCCGCCTCGGCGGACGGGCCGTCGACCGCACCGATGAACACGGTGCCGTCGTCCTCGATCGAGATGTCCGCGCCGGTGTCCTCCTGGATCTGGTTGATCATCTTGCCCTTGGGGCCGATAACCTCGCCGATCTTGTCGACCGGGACCTGGACGGTGATGATGCGCGGCGCCGTCGGGGCCATCTCGTCCGGGGCGTCGATGGCCTCGTTCATCACGTCGAGGATGTAGAGGCGGGCGTCGCGGGCCTGGGTCAGCGCGCCGGTGAGCACGGAGGCCGGGAGGCCGTCGAGCTTCGTGTCGAGCTGGATGGCGGTGACGAGCTCGCGCGTGCCGGCGACCTTGAAGTCCATGTCGCCGTAGGCGTCCTCGGCGCCGAGGATGTCGGTCAGGGCCGCGAAGCGGGTCTCGCCGTCGACCTCGTCGGACATCAGGCCCATGGCGATGCCGGCGACCGGGGCGCGCAGCGGCACACCGGCGTTGAGCATGGCGAGGGTCGAGGCGCAGACCGAGCCCATCGACGTCGAACCGTTGGACCCGAGGGCCTCGGAGACCTGACGGATCGCGTAGGGGAACTCGGTGCGGCTCGGCAGCACCGGCACGAGCGCGCGCTCGGCGAGGGCGCCGTGCCCGATCTCGCGACGCTTCGGCGACCCCACGCGGCCGGTCTCACCGGTCGAGTAGGGCGGGAAGTTGTAGTGGTGCATGTAGCGCTTCTTGGTGACGGGCGACAGCGAGTCGATCTGCTGCTCCATCTTGAGCATGTTGAGCGTGGTGACCCCGAGGATCTGGGTCTCGCCGCGCTCGAACAGCGCCGAGCCGTGGACGCGGGGCAGGACCTCGACCTCGGCGGACAGGGTGCGGATGTCCTTGAGCCCGCGGCCGTCCATGCGGACGCCCTCGGTGAGCACGCGCGCACGCACGGCCTGCTTCGTGACGGACCGGTACGCGGCGGAGAGCTCCTTCTCGCGGCCCTCGAACTGCTCGCCGAGCGCCTCGAGCATCGCGTGGCGGATCTCCTCCTGGCGCGACTCGCGGTCGGCCTTGCCGGGGATCTGGATCGCCTGCGCGACGTCGTCGCGGACGTGGGCCTCGACGGCGGTGAAGGCGTCGTCGGCGTAGTCCGGGAAGAGCGGGAAGTCGCCGGTCGGCTTCGACGTGGTGGCGGCGAGCTCGGACTGGGCGTCGCACAGCGCGCCGATGAAGGTCTTCGCGGCCTCCAGGCCCTGCGAGACGACCTCCTCGGTCGGCTTCGTGGCGCCGGCGGCGACGAGGTCGAACACGTTGTCCGAGGCCTCGGCCTCGACCATCATGACGGCGATGTCGGCGCCGTCCTTGGTCTCCACGCGACGGCCGGCGACGACCATCGAGAAGACGGCGCGCTCGAGCTCGGAGTAGCGCGGGAACGCGACCCACGTGTCCTCCACCAGCGCGATGCGCACGGAGCCGATCGGGCCGGAGAAGGGCAGGCCGGCGATCTGGGTCGACATCGACGCGGCGTTCATCGCCACGACGTCGTAGGCGTCGTCCGGGTGGACGGCGAAGACGGTGCCGACGACCTGGATCTCGTTGCGCAGGCCCTTGACGAACGAGGGGCGCAGCGGGCGGTCGATGAGGCGGCAGGCGAGGATCGCGTCGGTCGACGGGCGGCCCTCGCGGCGGAAGAACGCACCGGGGATCTTGCCGGCGGCGTACTGGCGCTCCTCGATGTCGACGGTGAGCGGGAAGAAGTCGAAGTGGTCCTTGGGGTGCTTGCTCGCCGTCGTGGCGGACAGCACCATCGTCTCCTCGTCGAGGTAGGCGACGGCGGAGCCGGCGGCCTGGCGCGCGAGACGGCCGGTCTCGAAGCGCACGGTGCGCGTACCGAAGCGGCCGTTGTCGATGACGGCCTCGGCCGCGGTGATCTCGGGTCCCTCCATGGGGGCCTCCTTTGTCGGTCGTGCCGCGCCGACCTCCGACGGTCATCGATCGAGGCCCACGGACGGCGCTCGTGCGCTTCCGGAGGCCACTACCGAGGACCGGACGAACGGCCTGGTGCGGCGGTGTGCTGCGGTGGATTCAGTTGTCTCGCAGATCGGGTGGGTCGCAGATCGGCCCCGGTCCCCGTGAGGGGCCCGGGGCCGGTGACGTCAGCGGCGCAGGCCGATACGCGCGATGAGCGCGCGGTAGCGCTCGATGTCCTCCTCGGCGAGGTACGCGAGCAGACGCTTGCGCTGGCCGATGAGGAGCATGAGCCCACGACGCGAGTGGTGGTCGTGCTTGTGGCCCTTGAAGTGCTCGGTGAGGTCCTTGATCCGGCGCGAGAGCATCGCGACCTGGACCTCGGGGGAACCGGTGTCGCCCTCATGGGTCGCGTACTCGGCGATGATCTGCTGCTTGACGTCCTTCGAGAGGGCCATGTGTCTCCAGTTCGGTTCGTTGCACGGAGCTCCGGGGCATGTTCTCCCGGGCATGACGCGTCCGTGGCCGGCTTGACGGCAACGACCATCCTAGCAAGGAGGCCGCGCACAGCCGGGCCGGTCGGCGTGAGCCCGGCCACCAGCAGTCACCCCCGCAGCAGCCCCGGACCACCGGCGGCCGGGCCCGTCGGGCCCGCCGCACCATGCGTCACCCCCGCAGCAGCCCGCGCTCCCGGGCCCGCGCGACGGCCGCCGTCCGGCTCTCCACCCCGAGCTTGGCGTACACGTGCGCGAGGTGGGACTTCACGGTGGCGCGCGAGAGGAACAGCGCGGCGGCGATCTGGTCGTTCGACTCCCCCCGCGCGAGCCGGTCGACCACCTCGAGCTCGCGGGGCGTGAGCGCGGTGCCCGGCGAACGCATCCGGCCGACCAGCCGGTCCTGCACGGACGGGTCGAGGGCGGTGCGGCCCTGCGCGGCGGCCCGCACACCGGCCACGAGCTGCTCGGTCGGCGCGTCCTTGAGCAGATAGCCGACGGCACCCGCGTCGAGCGCGGCGAGGATGTCGGCCTCCGTGTCGTAGGTCGTCACCACGAGCACGGGCGGGCCGCCGGACGCGACCACCCGGCGCGTGACGGCGGCGCCGTCGGGCCGTCCCGCCCCGAGCTGAAGATCCATGAGCACGACGTCGACGCTCCGCCCGGCGGCCAGCACCTCGTCGAGCGCGTCCCCGTCCGGCACGTCGGCGACGACGTCGAGGTCCGGTTCGGCCTCGAGGACCGCGCGCAGGCCGGCGCGCACGACCGGATGGTCGTCGACGAGGACGATCCGGACCACCTGGTCGGTCACAGCGGCACCGCCGCCCCGATCGCGGTGCCGGAACCGGGCGCCGACTCCACGGTGAGCGACCCGCCGACGGCGCGCAACCGGTCCGCCATCCCGGCGAGGCCCCTCCCCCGGCCGTCGGCGCGGTCGTGGTCGTGGTCGTGGTCGTGGTCGTGGTCGACGGAGTCTGCGTTGGTGTCGGCGTCGGACGCCCGGCCGAGTTCCCCGGCGTCGAACGCGCGAGGCGGATCTGCGGCCCTGAGCACGCGCGCGGGATCGAACCCGGAGCCGTCGTCGACCACGTCGAGCGCGACGGAGTCGCCGAGGTAGGTGAGCGTGACGTGCGCCCGAGTCGCCTCCGCGTGCTCGACGGCGTTGGCGAGCGCCTGCTGGGCCACGCGCCACAGGGCCTGCTCGACCGCCCCCGGCAGGGGCCGCTCGTCGCCGGTGACGGTGACGTCGACCCGGACCCCGCTGCCGCGCGAGGTCTGCTCACCGAGGCGCGTGACGGCGTCGTGCAGGCCGGTGTCCACGAGCGGGGACGGGAGGTCACGGACGAAGGCGCGGGCCTCGGCGAGGTTGTCGCGGGCGGCGGTCCGCGCGGTGTCGACGAGATCGGTGGCCCGGCCGGTGTCGCCGGCGGCGAGCGCACCGTCGGCAGCACGCAGGACGAGCTCGATCGAGGCCAGGCCCTGGGCGAGGCTGTCATGGATCTCGCGCGCCAGGCGCTGCCGCTCGGCAGTCACCGCGGCGGCGCGCTCGCGCTCGGCGAGCACCTGCCGGGCGGCCACGAGGTCCTCGAGGAGCTCGCGACGCTGCTCGGCCTCCGCGAGGACCGCCCGGACGCCGAGGACCACGCCGACGCACACGGCGGCGCCGAGCACCGGCCCGAGCACGCCGCCGACCCCGGACCCGTGGCGTAGAACGCCGATGGTCACGGTGACCACCGTGGTGAGCGCGACCGCGACGATGCCGGCCGCGGCGGGCAGGACGTGCAGCTGGAGGAGGAAGACGGGGAACGCGAGCCAGATGCCCTCGACGCTCAGCACGCCCGCGGCGATCGCGAGCGCGGTGAGGACGCCCACCCAGGCGACCTGGGCCCACGGCCGGGGCGTCCGCGGCGGCCTCTTGTGCCCTCCTACGCGGGCAGGCGGGCCGACGCTGCCGTTCTCGACGGCGCGGTGGTTCTCTGTGGCTTGGGCGTGCCCACCGACGTTGACGACCGGGCCCAGCGCGAGCCGGCCCACGACGTGGACGAGGGCGAACGCGATGCCGAGGGGCGCGGCGCCCTCGCCCCGCCACACGACGAGCGCGGCGAGCACGAGCGCGAGCAGGTCGAGCCCGACCTGCATGGTGCGCGCGGCTCGCCGTCCGGGGGCGGGCGTGGCGGTCACCGGCCCACAGTACGGAGCGGGCGGGCCGTCCGGATCGGCCAAAGGGTGGAGGTCGGCGTGCACCTCGCGGCACCCGGAAGCGTCCACCACGGCCGATGTGGGACCGGGGCGGTCGGCGCGAGCCTGGGGTCCTCACCGACCCGGTGCCCCGCGCACCGCCCCACCATCCAAGGAGTCCCCGTGTTCGTCGCCTGGCGCGACCTTCGATTCGCCTCGGGACGCTTCGCCCTCATGACGGGCGTCGTCGTCCTCATCACCTTCCTCGTCACCTTCCTGTCCGCGCTCACCTCCGGGCTCGCCCGCGAGTCGACGTCCGCGATCGCCGACCTGCCGGCCGACCACCTCGCGTTCGGCTCCGGCGAGGAGCCGAGCTTCACGTCCTCGCAGGTCGACGCCGCGCAGCGGGAGGCGTTCACCGGCGCGGACGGCGTCGAGGCGGTCGACCCGCTCGGGGTCGCCACCACGCGGTCGGCGGTCGGCGGCACCACCGCGAGCGTCACGGTCCTCGGTGCCGAGCCAGGCGCGTCGGTCCTGCCCCAGGGTGTCGACCTCGCCGACGGCTCGACCTGGCTCTCGAGCGGCGCGGCCGAGGAGCTCGACGCCGCGGCCGGCGACACCCTCGCCGTCGCGGGCCAGGAGCTCGTCGTGGCCGGGGTAGCGGACGTGGACGCAAGCTTCTCCCACACGCCGGTCGTGTGGACGACGCTCGCGGACTGGCAGGCCGTCGGATCACCGTCGCGCGGCGGCGACGGCGGGACGAACGGCGGCGACGGCGGTGCGGGCGGCGGGACCGGCGGTCCCGCCGACAGCCGAGACGTCGCCACCGTCCTCGCCCTGACGACCTCGGGCGCCGACCTCGCGGCCCTCGACGCCGAGGCCGGGACCACGACGGTCTCGCGCGGCGACTCGCTCCAGGCCATCGGCTCGTACTCCTCGGAGAACGGCTCGCTGATGATGATGCAGGGCTTCCTCTACGCGATCTCGGCCCTCGTCGTCGGTTCGTTCTTCACCGTGTGGACGATCAGCCGGTCCGACGACGTCGCGGTCCTCAAGGCCCTCGGCGCCTCGACGGGCTACCTCATGCGCGACGCCCTCGGTCAGGCCGCCGTCGTCCTGCTCGCCGGGACCGTCCTCGGCTCCGGCCTCGCCACGGCCACGGCATGGGCGATCTCCGGGGTCATGCCGGTCGCCGTCGGATGGACGACCACCGTGCTGCCCGTCGCGATCCTCGTCGGCCTCGGCCTGCTCGGCGCCGGGCTCGCGCTGCGCCGCCTCGCGTCCGTCGATCCCCACGCGGCACTCAGCGCCTCCTGACGACCGAGTCTCCGCCACACGCGATCTCGCCCGCCGCCTCACTCCCCACCCGCCGCCCGACTCCCCGTCCGCCGCGCTGACGGCGTCGACGACCGACCTTCCGCCACCCACCAGAAGGGTTCCCGCCGTGACCACCATGCCCACTCGGCCCACCACGCCAGCCGTCGACTCCGCCTCCAACTCCAGCGCCGCCCGCAGCGCCGCCCCCGACCCAAGCCGAGCCTCGGCCTCCGCCGCCGGCCTCACGCTCGAGCACGTCACGCTCACCTACCCCGACGGGGGCGGCCGGCTCACCGCAGTCGACGACGTCTCGCTCTCGGTCCCCGCCGGCACGACGACGGCGCTGCTCGGCCCGTCTGGCTCCGGCAAGTCCAGCCTCCTCGCCGTCGCCGCGACCCTCACGCTCCCCGACGCCGGTCTCGTCCGGATCGGCGACCGCGTCGTCACGGGTGGTGGCCGGTCGCTTGGCGAGCGCGAGCGCGCCGAGCTGCGCCGGACGAGCATCGGCATCGTCTTCCAGCAGCCGCGACTCCTGCCGAGCCTCACCGCGATCGAGCAGCTCACCGTCCGGACGCACATGCGCGGCGGCGACATGACGGCGGCGCGGGAGCGGGCCGCCCGGATGCTCACGCGCGTCGGCCTCGGCAGCGAGCTGGGTCGACGGCCGCACCAGCTCTCCGGCGGCCAGCGTCAGCGGGTCAACATCGCCCGGGCGCTCGTCGGGGATCCCGCCGTCCTCCTCGTCGACGAGCCGACCTCGGCCCTCGACCACGAGCGGGGCACGCAGATCGTCGACCTCGTCACCGAGCTCACGCGCGCGGCCGGCGCCGCGACGCTGCTCGTCAGCCACGACGAGTCCACCCTCGGGGGCGTCGACGCCGTCGCACGCATCGCCGACGGTCGCCTCCTCGAGCCGGCTCTCGCGGCAGCCTGACGACCCGACGGCGAACCGCCGCGAGCAGCGGTCCGGCGTCGGCGTGGGGACCGGGCGACGGGGCAGCGGCGGATCGTCACCGGCGGTTCGTCGTCGTCGGCCCGTCGTCCCACCTCTCCCCCACGTCGCGAGCCGTGCGCCGTCGGACCCGCGACTCAGGTCGCGGTGACCGAGCCCGGCGCGAGGTCCGGCGGGACAGGGACGCCGAGGATGCCGGCCGCGTCCTCGACGTCGGCGCGCATCTGCACGAGCAGCGGCTCGATGCCGTCGAACGCGACCATCGGCCGCAGGTGCGCGACGAACTCGACGACGACCTCCTCGTCGTACAGGTCGAGGTCGGTGCGGCCGAGGACGTGGGCCTCGACGGTGCGCTCGGTGCCGTCGAACGTGGGGTTGGTGCCCACCGAGATGGCGGCGGGCAGGCGGGTCGCCCCGGCGTCGGCCGCGCCGGGCGACTCGAACGGTCCCGGGAGGAGCCAGCCGGCGTACACGCCGTCGGCGGGCACCACGCCGAGGTCGTCGGGGGCGAGGTTCGCCGTCGGGTAGCCGAGCTCCCGACCACGGCGGAACCCACGCACGACGACGCCGCGCAGGCGATGCGGCCGCCCGAGGATGCGGGCGGCCTGGTGGACGTCGCCCTCGGCGAGCGACTGGCGGATCCAGGTCGAGGACCAGCGGCGGCCCGTGAGGTCGCACGCGACCTCGGCCACGAGCACGAGGCCCATGCCCAGGCGGTCGCTCAGCTCGCGCAGCACCTCGGCGTCGCCGGCGTTGTCCTTGCCGAACCGGACGTCCTCGCCCACCACGAGGCACGCGACGTCGAGGTCCCGCCTGAGGTACTCGGTGACGAACTCCTCGGGGCCGGCCGACGCGAAGTCGAGGTCGTAGTGCTGGACGAGGACGCCGTCGAGGCCGAGCGCCGAGAGGCGTGCGATCCGGTCGGCGGCGTTGGCCACGAGGACGAGGTCGTCCTCCGGCCGGTGCACCTGGGCCGGGTGCGGGTCGAACGTCAGCGCGACGGCGGGCAGCCCGCGCCGCTCGGCCTCGGCGACCGTCGCAGCGAGCAACGCGCGGTGCCCCCGGTGGACGCCGTCGAAGACTCCGACGGTGAGGACGATCGGCCCCAGGTTCTCGGGGATCTCGTCCGTGCCGTGCCAGACCTGCACCGTCGGCCTCTCCGTGTGCGTGCCCCTGCCGGGGGCGACGCGTCGCGCCGCAGGGTCACTGTAGTTCTCCTGCGGGGGCGGCCCGTCGGGTGGTCGGTGCCGGGGCGGCGTCGGCGTGGGCGACGGAGTCGTCGCCGGGAGGCGCGTCGGCGGCGGGCACGCCGGCAGACCCGCCGGCCGAATCCTCGCGGCCTCCCCCCTCGGCATTCCCTGCCTCGGACCTCACCTCGACCGGCACGCGGATCCGACGCGGGTGGCCCGAGCTCCCGCCCGCGATCACCCAACGCCATGCGGGCTCGGCCGGCTCGGCGTGAACCGCGGGCTCAGCGGCCCCGGCGGGCTCGGCAGGCTCGGCGTGAACCGCGGGCTCAGCGGCCCCGGCGGGCTCGGCAGGCTCGGCAGGCCTAGCGGCCCCGGCGTGATGGGCGTGCTGGACAGGCTGGGCGGGTTCAGCCGGCTCCACGAGCGCGTCGCGCACCACGCGGCGCGGGTCGTAGCGCCGTGCGGCGTCGCGCCACTGGTCGACCGCGAGCGGCACGCCGAGCTCGTCCTCAGTCCGGGTGCGCGTCGCCTCGACGTAGGCGCGCACGCCCCGCACGATCTCGGCCAGCCGTGCGACATATCCCGGCAGTCGCGCCGGCCCGATGACGAAACTCGTCAGCGCCAGCACGACGACCAGCTTCTCCAGGCTGAGCCCGATGGTCATGATCCACCTCCCGAGATCGAGTGCTGTGCACGATCAGCGTCGTCCGCCGCGTCCGCACCGAGCACCCGGTCCGCAACGAGCACCCGGTCCGCAACGAGCACCCGGTCCGCACCGAGCACCCGGTCCGCAGCATCCACCCCGCCCGCAGCGGGCACCCCACTCGCGGCATGCACCTCGTTGGCGCCGGTGCCCCCGCCCTTGGCGAGCGCCCGCCGCGCGGCGATCCGGTCGTGCACGAGCGCGATCACGTACGCGGCCCCGAACAGCGCGGACATCGTCACTGCCACGAGCGCCATCGACAGCAGGTCGGCGGCGGGGGCGACGAGGGCGCTGAACACGACGATCACCACGACGACCACCCGCCACGTCCGCGCGAGGAGACGCGCCGGGAGGACGCCGAGCGCGTTGAGCACGACGACCGCCACGGGCAGGGTGAACGCGACACCGGTCGTCAGGACCACCTTGAGCACGAAGCTCACGTACCCGGAGGCATCGAGCAGGGTGAGGTCCTCCGTCGACGAGATCTCGACCAGCAGCTGCACCATGTGCGGGAAGAGCAGCAGGCCGGCGAGGCAGCCGGCGAGAAACAGCGGCAGGGCGCCCGCGAGCGAGGCGAGGACGAACCGACGCTCGCGCCTCGTGAGGCCCGGGAGCAGGAAGGCGAGCGCCTCGTAGATCCACACCGGCGCCGCCAGGACGAGGCCGGAGACGATGGCGAGCCGGACCGTCAGGTCGAACGCCCCGGTGAGGCTGGAGTGGTTGAGCGCGGTCACGTGCGACTCGGTGAGCTCGGCGAGCGGCGCCCGCATGAGGTCGAGCAGCGGGTCCGCCAGGACGAAGCCGCCGCACGTGCCGACCGCGAGCGCCACCACCGAGCGGAGCATCCGGTCGCGCGCCTCGCGGGCGTGCCCCGCGAGCGGCATCCGGTTCCCCGTCGCGGCGGGGGCTGCGGTCACGACGCGATCCGCCCAGTCCCGCCCGCGACCTCGGGGGACGGAGTCACGTTCTCGCGTGGCATACCCGCCGACGACGCCGGACCTGCGTCGTTCGCCGCGACCAGCACGGTCGGCGCGCGGGACATACCTGGGTCTCCGACGTCAGGCACTGCCGTGCCGTCGAACGCCGTGCCCGCCGCGGAGCCTGCGCGGGACGCACCGGGGTGTCCGACGTCGGGCAGGGCCGTCACGTTGCCCGTATCACCGGACGACTCGTCGGTCCCGGCCTCCTTCTTGAGGATGCGCACGGACTGGCCGACGCTGCGGGCGAGCGCCGGCAGCTTCGAGGCGCCGAACAGCAGGAGGATCGTGGCGAGGATGATGAGGGCGTGCCAGCCCGTGAGGTTGCGGAGCATGTCGGTCTCTCTTTCGGTGGGTCGAGCGGGAGGAAGAAGGTCGGGGGGCGTGCCGGTTCAGGACCCGTCGGTCGAGGTGTCACCGGGCGTGCCGCCGGGGCCGCCCTCGGGCGGGGTACCGCCACCGGGCGGAGTGCCGCCACCGGGCATGCCACCGCCAGGCATGTCACCGCCGCCCATGCCGCCGGTCGGCTCGGTGGTCGTGTCCACGCGGGCGACGATCGTCGCGATGAACCCGGTGTCGAGGTCGCCGGTGACCACGGGCATCTGGAGGTCCTCGGTGTCGTCGCCGAAGATGCCGTCCGTCGAGAGCGTGACCCCGGCGAGGTTCTGGCCCGAGCCCGAGTAGGCGTCGAGCGCGTAGATGTCGCCGAGGATCGCCTCCGGGATCGCGAGCTGCGACGTGGCGATCGCGTTCTCGGCGTCCGTGATCGAGTCGACGTCCGGGTAGACCTCGAAGTGGATGTGCGGCCAGCGACCGGCGTAGCAGCCCGGCACGATCGACGTGAAGGTCACGTCCCCCTTGGCGTCGGCCACCTGCACGCCGCGGAGCCAGGTGTCCTCCTCGACGCCGGAGGAGTACATCGAGTACTCGCCGAGGCCGTTGCAGTGCCAGGCGTACACGGCGGCGCCCTCGAACGGCGCGTCGTTGTTCGCCATGTCGGTGACGCGGATCGTGAAGGTGAGCGCGACGCCATCGACCGTGGTGGTCTCGCCGATGTTGGGTCGGATGTCCGAGCGGACGATGCCGGACTCCTCGAGGACGTCGGGGCCGTTGGAGCCGTCGCCGGGGTAGGGGCCGGCGGTCTCGTCGGGGATCTCGGCGGCGGGCAGGACCGTGCTCGTGGAGGAGGTGCCCGTGCCGGCGGAGGCGGTGCCCGTGCCGGCGGAGGCGGTGCGCGTGCCGGCGGAGGCGCTGTCGGTCGCGCTCTCGCCACCCACCGTGACGGAGTCGCCGGCGGTCGAGGAGTCCGAGCCCGATGGCGAGCACGCCGCCAGCAAGGTCGCCCCCGCGCCTGCCCCCACGAGGGCGAGGACGTTGCGGCGGCTGAGCAGGGTGCCGACGTCGAAGCCGACGCCCTGGTCGACGACCTCGTCGTCGGGGCGGACGAGGAGACGGCCCTCGTAGGCGGGGCCGTCGGGGGTGGTGGTCGGTTCGGGGGCTCCGGTGGCCATGGCGTTCTCCTTCTCGCAGCGGGCCCGTTGTGGGTCCCGGTGTGAGGCAGAGAGTGCATGGCCACTCTGGGAGGGATCCCGTGGTGCGCTGCCAGATCTCTGGGAGGTGGCCGATAGCTGCGTGGGAGTCGTCTGGGCGTTTCCTGGAAGCGATGTCGAGCGGCGAGTGGCGAGCGGCGAGCGGCGAGTGGCGAGCGGCGAGCGGCGAGTGCGAGTAGCGAGTAGCGAGTGGCGAGTGGCGAGTGGCCAATGACGACGTGTGAGTGCGAGCGGCGATCGTGAACGTGGGTGTGAGCGTGAGCGTGACGGCAGTCGGCGTGCCCAGGAGCGCAGCGCGCCCCGCCGGGCCGGCCGCTAGCGTGAGGCCATGCGCGCCACCTCGCCCGGTCACGCCGACGCCCCAAAGTCCCTCGAGTCCCAGGAATCCCCCGTCGACGCCGCGGGGTCCGCCCCGTCACCCGCGGATCTGCTCGCCGCCGTCCGTGACGCGGCGGACCGGATCTGCGACTACCTCGTCGGCGTCACGGGCGCGGCGGCGGAGCGCGAGCTCAAGCGCGACGCCCACGACATCGTCACCGTCCACGACCGGCGCAGCGAGGAGATCGCCATCGAGGTGCTGCGCCGGCACGTGCCGGACGCTCGCGTGCTGGGCGAGGAGGGGGGCCTCAACGTTCCGGCAGGCATCTCGACGACGCACGACGGCGGCTCCGCGACCGACAGCTCCCCCACCCCTTCCCTCTACCCGACGCCGCCGGGCGTCGTGACGTTCGTCGTCGACCCGATCGACGGCACGTCGAACTTCGCGGCCGGGGTGCCCGTCTACTGCACGTCGATCGCGGCACAGGTGGGCGACGAGACGGTGGCCGCCGTCGTGCGCATGCCCGAGCTGGGGCTCGAGGTCTTCGCCGGCGACGACGGCTGCCACGTCCTCACCCATCCCCTCGACGGGAGCCCGACGACGGACGAGCACACCCGCGTGCCCGGCCCCGTCCAGCGGACCGACATCGAGTCCGTGCTGTCCACCGGGTACCCGGGCGTGCGGGACCTCGACCACCCGGCCACGCTCACGCACCTCGCCCAGCTCCTCACCACGGTCGGCGCGGTGCGCTCGCTCGGGGCCGGCGCCGCGGAGCTCGCCCTCGTCGCCGCCGGGCGCCTCGACGCGACGTTCGGCCTGCGCACGACGCCGTGGGACGTCTCCGCCGGCGCCCACCTCGTGCGGTCGGCCGGGGGCACGGTCGACCACCTCGTCATCGACGGCGATCCCGACGCGCCGGAGATCCACCGGCCCGGCTATCTCGCCACCGGCCCCGGGCGCGCACTGCCCGGCGTGAAGGCGATCCTCGACCTCGTCAGCGCCGAGCGGGTCGCCGCGGCGAGCACGACCGGGACGCACGGGTAGGCGCTCCCCCGCCACCCGGGTCGGGCGATGAGTCGTCGCACTCCGTCACGCACGCGGCCAACCTAGGGATCCAGTTCGCCCTGTGGTTCGCCGTCGGAGGGCGGTTCAACTCCCGCACGCTCGGCTTCGAGCGCCGCCTCCGAGAGCTCGTCGAAGCGGCGGACGCGCGCGGCCACCCGGTCCTTCAGCTGCTCGTGGCGTTCCTTGGTCATCAGCGGTGGTAGCGGTCTGAGCCGGTAGGGGAACGGCGATCTCGGGACCCGGTACCGGTGGCCGGTGGGAGTCCAGACGTCGAGCTGCTCACCGTCCATGGCCTGTCGCCACCCGGGGTTCTGCTTGGCGTAGTTGTGCGTGGCGCACAGGCCGGAGGCGTTGTCGGCGCGCGTCCTGCCGCCCTGGGCGTGCGGGTCGGCGTGGTCGACGTGCTCCGCGGGGGCGTCGCAGAACGGCTCGGTGCACGAGTCGTCCCGCAGGAGCACGAACTTGCGCAGCTGGCCGTCGAAGGTGCGCCTGCGCGACTCCATGCGGACGGCGCCGCCCGTCTCCGGGTCGGTCCACAGGCGCCGGAACCAGACGTTCCTCGCCTCCCGCACCTGGTCCCGCGCCACCGACGCGGACAGCGGACCCTGACCGGGCAGCCACGCGGGCTCGTCCGCGCCCGCCAGGGTCTTGTCCGTCAAGACGACCGTGAGATCGATGTCCCGCGGCTCGCTCGCGGACGCACCGGTGACGTGCTCGACGAGGAGGTCCGCCGCCACCTGGTTCGCGGTCCGCTCGCCGGACTCACCGGCGGTGACGATCGACGCCGCCTGCTCGGTGAGCGAGGCGTAGACCCGCACGGCCTCGGTCATGGGGAGGTAGGCCGACAGGTAGGCCATCGAGCCGTTGGCGGGCCGCACGCTGACGCGGCGGCTGGTCCGCTCACGGCGGTGCCGGAGCAGGGCGGCCTCGTCGTCGAGCTCCTGCGTCTTCTTCCGCGCATGGTCCCGGATCTGCTTGTCGCCCCAGTTCGGAAGGTCGTCCGCGAGTGCCAGGTCGACCCGCTGCCGATCCTCGACGGACAGGCCCACCGTCTCGCGGGCGAGGATCGTCGCGCGCCACTCGGAGACGAGACCCTGACGCATGAGCTCGAGGGTGCACGGCAGCTCGTCGACAAGCGTCTTCGCGAGCCCGAGGTGCTGGGAACCACGCCGCGCCGGCTCCTTACGGGCCAGCGCCACCTCGGCCGCCAGGCCCCTGCCGCGATCCTCGAAGGGCACCCCCCTCTCCTCCTCGGCCTCGGCCCGCATCCGCGCAAGGTCCGATGCCGCCATCGCCTGCCCCGCCGACGCCACCGCCTTGAGCCGCTCGAAGAGCTGGATGTGGTCGATCGCCTCCTGCTCGGAGGCACGCGTCATGCGCGTGAGTGCAGGCAGGAGCGCCCGCACGTCAGCGGCATCGATCGTGGGAGTGAGGACGGTTGCCACGTCCTGGGGCTCGTTCTCAGCCTCGACCAGGTGATCAACCAGAGGGTCGACCGAGGGCGTATCCAGGTGATCAACCAGGGGGTCGACCGGGGGCGCGTCGAGGTGCTCCACCCGGGACTTGCTCAGCTGCTCGACCAGAGGCTCGTCCTGGATCGCGACGTGGAGGTCCTCCAGCGGGTCGCTCGGGAAGGCGCCCACACCGCGCACGTCCGCCTCATCCAACGTCATCGTCGACACCTCCCCCACATGATCGTGGACCCACCGCGATGATCGCGGCCAGTCACCCATCGCTCGAACTTGTGTTCGATCAACGGCCACGTTACGGGGTACCACCGACAACGGCAAGGGCTCGAGGCACATCTGTGGATGGCCGTGACCTGGGCAAACATGTGGACTCGCGTGCATCAGCCGGTCGCTCGGTCCCGGTCGAGAATCGGCCGGCATCCCTCGTGCGTGCCGTATGAGCAGCTCGCGCGGAGTCACGCTCAGGCCCCGTCGGGCAAGCGACGAATCCCCGCGCACTCACCGCACGGCGAGGCCGCTCGATACCTCTATCAGGCCGGATCCAGCACGAGGACCGGACGGGCCTTCCGTCGCTCGTCGGAGAGGAGGGCCACGAGGTGCCCGGCGGGCGCGAAGGCGGCGACGACGCCGGAACCACCCGACCCACCCGCGTCCGTGTCCGCAGCGGCAACGCGGGACAACGCACCGGACGACGCCCCGCTCGACTCGCCATCCGACGCACCAGCCGCGCCGTCGTCCGTGAGACCGCTCGCCTCGATGCGCTGCCCGTACCGCACGGCCGTGGTCTCGGCGTCGGTGAGATCACGGACAGGGAAGAGACGGCGGGCGAGGAGCCCGGCCGGCAGCGTCTCGAGGACGCCGTCACCCGTCGTTGCGGACCGTGCCGTCCCTCCGGCGCCGACACCATCAGCCCCGACCCCGACAGTCCCGGCTTCGGCACCACCACCACCGCCGTCACCAGTCACCTCACCGGCGACGCCCCCGGACTCGGTCTCCCGCACCTCGCCGAGCGACTCGGCCATCTCCTCGAGTGTCCG
Source organism: Georgenia sp. G2120 (assembly GCF_055326485.1). Lineage (NCBI taxonomy): Bacteria > Bacillati > Actinomycetota > Actinomycetes > Allobogoriellales > Allobogoriellaceae > Georgenia > Georgenia sp. G2120. Next base: position 48,144 of record NZ_JBUZNL010000008.1, read on the forward strand.
TCCCTCCCCGACGTCGAAGGGCCCGACCGCCGTGCGCCGCAGCGCCGTCAGGTGCCCGCCGGTCCCGAGCGCCGCCCCGAGGTCGCGCGCGATCGCCCGCACGTACGTGCCCGAGGAGCACCTCACGCGCACGTCGACGTCGACGACCGCGGTCCCCTCACCAGGTTCCCCCTCCTGCACGACGCCGGAGCGCACCTCGCGCACGACGTCCAGCTCGTGGACGGTCACCTCGCGCGCCGCGAGATCGACGTCCTCCCCGTCGCGGACCCGCGCGTAGGCGCGCTTCCCGTCGACCTTGATGGCCGAGACCGCCGACGGGACCTGGGCGACCACCCCGGTCAGCTTCGCAAGGGCGGCGGGCAGCCGCTCCCCCACGACGTGGGCACTCGCCCCGGGAGAGTCCGTCGCCTCCCCCTCGGCGTCGTCTGTGGTCGTCGCGACGCCGAGGCGGATCGTCGCCTCGTACGTCTTGTCCGCCCCGACCACATAGGTGAGCAGCCGCGTGGCGCGGCCGACGCCGAGGACGAGCAGGCCCGTCGCCATCGGGTCGAGGGTGCCGGCGTGCCCCACCTTGCGGGTGGCGGCCATGCGCCTCACCCGTGCGACGACGTCGTGGCTCGTCAGCCCCTGCGGCTTGTCGACGAGCAGGACGCCGTCCGCGGCCGTCGCGCTCCCGCGCGGGAACTGCACGCGGCCCTCAGTCGCGGCCGGTGCCGGGCGCGTCAGGGCTGCCGGGCGCGTCCGTGGCGTCGGGAGAGCCGGCACCGTCGGTCGAGCCTGCACCGTCGCCGGGCGCGGACTCCGCCGCGGCGTCGAAGGGGTCCGCGGCAGGGCCGTCGACGTCCGGGCTCCGGTAGACGTCCTCGTCGCCGTCGATCTCACCGACGACCTCGAGGTCCTCGCCCGAGCGCGCAGGAGCGGCGGGGGTGTCGTCGTCGTGCGCGTTGTCGTCCTCGCCAACTCCGGCCGAGACGTCGTCCCGCCCGTCACCGATCGCCTCGTCGTCGGGCTCGTCGCCGTCGATCTCCTCGCGCGGCGCCTTGTAGGGGTCGGCGTCCCCGGCGTACGTGGCGCCGGCGGCGGCAGCGGCGATCTGCTCGTCGCGCAGCTTGACCTCGGCCAGGCGGTCGGCGAGATCCTGGGCGGTGGTCGGCAGGGCGTCGAGGACGAACTCGAGCGTGGGCGTGAGGCGCACGCCCGTCTGCTTGCCGACCTCGGAGCGGATGATGCCCGTCGCGGACCGCAGCGCCGCCGCCGTCCCGGCCCGGTCCTCGTCGGAGCCGTAGACGGTGTAGAAGACGGTGGCGTGCTGGAGGTCGCCCGTCACCCGGACGTCGGTGACCGTGACGAACCCGAGGCGCGGGTCCTTGATCCGCGTGTCGAGCATGCGGGCGACGATCTGCTGGATGCGCTCGGCGAGCCGGCGCGCGCGGCCGGAGTCGGCCATGGGGACCTCCACGGGTCGATGGTTGTGCTGCTACCGCGGGGTGGGGGGCACCCCAACCCTTTGTGGGTGGCCCCCCCCAACCCAAAGAGCGTGTGACCCC
>NZ_JBUZNL010000008.1:49700-164992 GCF_055326485.1 Georgenia sp. G2120
TTGGGGTTTGTTCCATCATCGTCGGGCCCCCACCACCCACCTCCCCCTCCCCCCCCCACCCCGCGGCGGAAGGATCGTCGGACACGATCAGGCGCGGGGCTTCTCCCGCATCTCGAACGTCTCGATGACGTCGCCCTCCTCGATGTCGCGGTAGCCGAGGTTGATACCGCACTCGAAGCCCTCGCGGACCTCGGTGACGTCGTCCTTCTCCCGGCGCAGCGAGTCGATCTTGAGGTCGCCCGCCACCACGACGCCGTCGCGGACGAGCCGCGCGGAGGCGTTGCGACGGATGAGGCCCGACCGGACGATCGAACCGGCGATGTTGCCGAACTTCGAGGAGCGGAACACCTGGCGGATCTCGGCGGTACCGAGCTCCACCTCCTCGTACTCCGGCTTGAGCATGCCCTTGAGCGCGCTCTCGACGTCCTCGATCGCGTCGTAGATGACCGAGTAGAACTTCATCTCGACGCCCTCGCGGTCGGCCAGCTCCGTGACCCGCTCGGCGGGACGCACGTTGAAGCCGACGATGACCGCGTTGTCGACGGTCGCGAGGTTGACGTCGTTCTGCGTGATCGCACCGACGCCGCGGTGGATGATGCGCAGCGCGACCTCGTCGCCGACGTCGATCTTGAGCAGCGAGTCCTCGAGCGCCTCGACGGCACCGGACACGTCGCCCTTGAGGATGAGGTTGAGGTGGTCGACCTTCCCCTCCTCGAGCGCCTTGGTGAAGTCCTCCAGCGAGATGCGCTTGCGGCGCTTCGCCAGGGTCGCGGCGCGCTCGGCGGCCTCACGCTTGTCGGCGATCTGCCGGGCGGTGCGGTCGTCGGGCGCGACGATGAACGTGTCACCGGCCCGCGGCACGGAGGCCAGGCCGAGGACCTGGACCGGCCGCGAGGGGCCGGCCTCCTTGACGTTCGCGCCGTGCTCGTCCTGCATCGCGCGGACGCGGCCGTGGGCCGTACCCGCGACGATCGAGTCGCCGACCTTGAGCGTGCCCGACTGGACGAGCACGGTCGCGACCGAGCCGCGCCCCTTGTCGAGGTTGGCCTCGATGGCCACGCCGCGCGCGTCCTTGTCCGGGTTCGCCGTCAGCTCGAGGGCGGCGTCCGCGGTGAGCAGGACCGCCTCGAGCAGGTCGTCGATGCCGGTGCGGTTCTTGGCCGAGACGTCGACGAACATCGTGTCGCCGCCGTACTCCTCCGCCACCAGGTTGTACTCGGTGAGCTGCTGCCGGATCTTCGCGGGGTTCGCCCCCTCGACGTCGATCTTGTTGACCGCCACCACGATCGGCACGCTGGCCGCCTGCGCGTGGTTGAGCGCCTCGATCGTCTGCGGCATGACGCCGTCGTCCGCGGCCACCACGAGGATCGCGATGTCCGTGACGTCGGCACCACGGGCACGCATGGCCGTGAAGGCCTCGTGACCCGGGGTGTCGATGAACGTCAGCGCGCGCTCCACGTCCTCGTGCTCGACGGAGACCTGGTACGCACCGATGTGCTGCGTGATGCCGCCGTGCTCGCCGGCGACCACGTCCGTGGACCGCACCGCGTCGAGCAGCTTGGTCTTTCCGTGGTCGACGTGACCCATGACGGTGACGACCGGCGGACGGGGGAACAGCTCCTCGTCGGTCTCGGCCTCGAGCTCGGCATCGAGGTCGATATCGAACTGCTCGAGCAGCTCGCGGTCCTCGTCCTCCGGCGACACGATCTCGATGACGTACCCGAGCTCCTCGCCGAGGACCTTGAACGTGTCCTCGTCGAGCGACTGGGTCGCCGTGGCCATCTCGCCCAGGTGGAACAGGACGGTGACGAGCGACGCCGGGTTGACGTCGATCTTGTCGGCGAAGTCGGACAGCGAGGCGCCGGCCCGGATGCGGACGACGGTCGAGCCGTCGCCGCGCGGGACCTGGACGCCGCCGAGCGACGGCGCGCTCTGCTGCTCGAACTCCTGGCGCTTCGCGCGCTTCGACTTCCGTCCGCGCACGGGACGGCCGCCGGAGCGACCGAACGCACCCTGGGTCGCCCCACGACCGCCACGACCGCGGAACGCACCGCCGCCGGGACCGCCGCCGGAGCCACCGGGACCACCCGGGCCGCCGCCCGGTCGACCGCCGCCGCCGGGACGACCGCGACCGCCGGGACGCTGGTTCGCCCCCGGACGGCCGACGCTCGACTGGCCGGGCATCATGTTCGGGTTCGGGCGCGGGCCGCCGCCGGGCCGCGGGCCGGGCGTGGCACCCGGGCGAGGACCGCCGGAGCCGCCCGGGCGGGGCATTCCCTGCGACGACGCGAACGGGTTGTTGCCCGGACGCGGCGCACCGGGGCGCGGACCGCCCGAGCCGCCGGAGCCGCCCGACCGGGGCATGCCCTGCGACGACGCGAACGGGTTGTTGCCCGGACGCGGGGTCGACTCACGACCGCCGGAGCGGCCCTGGTCACGACCGCCACGGCCGGAGTCGCCGCGACCCGAGTCGCCGCGCGAGCCCTGGCCGGGACGTGCGCTCGCCGGGGTCGGCGCGGCCGACCTCGGGGTGGGCGCTGCCGCCTTCGGGGTCGGGGCCGCGGGCGTGGGTGCCGCCGGGGTCGGTGCCGCTGATGCCGGGGTCGGCGTGGCGGCGGGAGCCTCGGAGGCGGCGGAGCCCTGGTCGGACGACGCCGGGGCGTCACCCGCGGGGGCGGTCGGCGCCGGCGGCGCAGGGGCGGGCGTCGGGGCCGGGGTCGCCGCGGCGGCGGGAGCCGCCGGGGTCGCCTCGGTCGCCGGCGCGGCCGGGGTCGCCCCGGGGGTCGGAGCCTGCTCCGACCACGACGCCGGGGCGTCGCTCGTGGCCGGCTGCTCGGCGGGCGCGGCCGGGCGCGGGCCCGGCGTCGGGGCCTTGCCCGACGACGAGCCGCCCGAGCGGGCCGGGGACTTCGAGGCTGCCGGCGCCTTCTTCTTGGTCGCCGGCGGGTTGGCGTCGTAGTGCTCCTTCAGACGCCTGATGACTGGGGCCTCCACAGTGGAGGAGGCGGACTTGACGAACTCTCCCTGCTCTCGCAGCGTCGCCATGACCGTCTTGCTGTCGACGCCGAGCTCCTTCGCGAGCTCGTGAACGCGGACCTTGGCCACATCTCTCCTGTCTCGGACCGTCCCGGGACAGGGCGGACCGTGGTTATTGCTGGCAGCTCATCGCTGGGTACTCATCGGGTGCCCATCGGCTTCCAACCCGCTTTCATCTCGATCTGACCTCGACGACGGTGTGTCGTCGATCGTCGCGGCCGCGAACCAGCGCGTCACGTCACCGGTGTCCACCGGCCCCGCTGCACGCAGGGCCCGCGCGAACGCACGGCGGCGAACCGCCTGGTCCAGGCAGGCAGGCTCCGGATGGAGCCACGCCCCCCTGCCGGGTGCGGATGCCGACTCGTCCACCACCGCACGGGCGGGAGGGGCGAGCACGATCCGCACGAGGTGCGACCGGCCGGCGACGGCCCGGCAGCCGATGCAGGTGCGCATCGGGCCGTTCGGTCCGGCCCCGTCGGGGGCAGGGGTGCCGACGCCGTCGACCATCGTACCCTTTCCGCCGCTCGGCTCCGGGGCGAACCTCGTGGCGCCCCTCACCCGGCCTGCGTGCCGTCGTCCGGCACGGCGGACGTGCCGCCGGCGTCCGGGCTGGTAGGAGCGGCGGCAGAGGACGCGCCGGCGGGGCCGGTGGCGGGGTCCGTTGCGCTCGGCTCGCCGGCGCTGGTCGTGGGCTCGGCGGGGGCGGCGTCGGAGCGGATGTCGATGCGCCAGCCCGTCAGGCGCGCGGCGAGGCGGGCGTTCTGGCCCTCCTTGCCGATCGCGAGGGAGAGCTGGTAGTCCGGCACCACGACGCGGGCGGCGCGCGCGTCCGGATCGACCACCGTCACGCTCGCGACCTTGGCCGGCGAGAGCGCGAACCCGACGAACGTGGCCGGGTCCTCGGAGTAGTCGACGATGTCGATCTTCTCGCCGTGCAGCTCGCTCATCACGGCCCGCACGCGCGCGCCCATCGGGCCGATGCAGGCTCCCTTGGCGTTGAGCCCGGGCACGGTGGAGCGGACGGCGAGCTTCGTGCGGTGCCCGGCCTCGCGCGCGATCGACTCGATGACGACCGACCCGTCCGCGACCTCGGGGACCTCGAGCGCGAAGAGCTGACGCACGAGCTCGGGGTGCGTGCGCGAGAGCGTGATCTGCGGGCCACGCGCCCCGCGCGAGACGTCGACGACGTAGGCGCGCAGGCGGTCGTTGTGCTTGTAGGACTCCGTCGGAACCTGCTCGTGCTGCGGCAGCTCGGCCTCGACCTTGTCGGGCAGCTGGACGAGCACCTTCCGCGGGTCGCGGCCCTGCTGGACGATGCCCGAGAGCAGGCCGCCCGCCTTGTCCCGGTAGGACCCCATCACCTGGTCGTCCTCCGCGTCCCGCAGGCGCTGGACGATGACCGAGCGAGCGGTGGCGGTGGCGATGCGGCCGAAGCCCGACGGCGTGTCGTCGAACTCGCCCATCGCGTTGCCCTCCTCGTCCGTCTCGGTCGCGAGCACCGTGACGGTGCCCGTGCGGCGGTCGAGGTCGATCCGGGCCGGGCTCACCGCGCCGGGCGTGCGCTCGTAGGCACCGAGCAGCGCCTCCTCGATCGCGGCGACGAGGGTGTCGAGCGGGATGCCCCGGTCGGCCTCGACCATGCGCAGGGCCTGCATGTCGATGTCCATGGTGTCCTCTTTCTTCGGGCAGGTCGGCTCGCGGGCGGGGTCGGCTCGCGGTCAGGGCCGCGTGAGCTCGACCTCGACGCGGGCGCGGGTGACGTCGGCGAGCGGGACCTCGTGAGTCCCCTGCTCGTCGGTGAGCTGCAGGGTGTCGCCCTCGACGCCGGTGAGGCGCGCGGTGCGGCGCCCGTCGGCGGTCGTGAGGTCGAGCAGCCGCCCGACGGCGCGGCGGAAGTGCCGCGGCTCGGTCAGGGGGCGGTCGGTCCCGGGCGTGGAGACCTCGAGGGTGTAGGTGCCGTCGACGGCGTCGTGCTCGTCCATGGCGGCCGACACGGCGCGGGAGACGTCACCGATCTGGTCGGAGGTCACTCCCCCGGGCCCGTCGGGGAGGTCGACGGTGAGTCGGACGACCTTCCGGGTGCCGGTGCCGGCGACCTCGACGTCCTCGACGACGAGACCCGCCTGCTCGACGGCGCCCGAGGCCGCGGCGCGGACCCGGTCGGACGGTGTGCTGCTCGATGGGGTGGTCACGCGATCCTCCTCGTCGTCCCGGTTGGCTCCCCGGGGCAGTCCCCCAGACTACCGCCCGGGCCGCGCGGCCACGAGCCGGGTGGAGGCGTCGTGGAGCACACGCGCGGGTCGTGGCGGGTGCGGACGGCGCGTCGCTCGCGGCTGGTGGTTGGTGCGGGCAGCGCGTCGCTCGCGGCTGGTGGTTGGTGCGGGCGGTACGTCGCTCGCGGCTGGTGGTGGGTGCGGGCGGTGAGGCGCGAGTGGGTGGCGCGGGCCGTGCGTCGTTCGCGGGTGGCGCGGGCCGCTCGACGGAGACCGGCACGCCCCCTGAAAGCCGCCCGGCGCGCCGGCCACCTGACATGATGCGTCGCGATGACCACCTCGACCGTCGGCCACCGCCGCCTCCCCCGCCGCCGCTCCGTACGAGCGCTCGCGGCGATCGCCGTGGCCGGGGTCGCGCTCGCCGGCTGCAGCATCCGCATCGACTCCGACCCGGAGCCGCCGCCCGCCGCCACGGCGACGCAGCAGTGGCGCCAGGACGTGGCCGTCGAGACCGCCGGCCTCGCCGAGGCCGCGCGGACGCTCGCGGCCGACCCCTCGACGGACCCGGCCGTGGCCGAGGCCGTCGAGGGCGTGGCGGCCGACCTCGACGCCCAGGTCGAGGCGCTCGGCGGCGTGTGGGTGGCGTGGCCGGACGGGCCGCCCGAGGGGCAGACGAACGCGCCGCTGCCGGAGGCACCGGTGGTGGCCGACGTCACCGAGCTCCGCGGGCTCCTCAGCGCATCGGCGGACTCGACGATCGCCATCTTGGCCGACGTGCCCGCCGCCGAGCGCGACCTCGCGTCCGTGCTCGCCGCGACCGCCACCGGCCGCATCCTCGCCGCGCTCGAGCTCGAGCAGCACTCCGACGGCGGGACCCCCGTCGAGGTGACGCCGATGACGCCCGAGGTGGTCGCCGCCGTCGCCGACGGACCCACCGTTCTTGTCCTCGACCAGGCCCGCTACCTCGAGGAGATCCTCGCGGCGCGCGGGATGGCCGAGTCGGCGCCCGAGCGAGCCGACCAGCTGCAGGTGCTCGTCGACACCGCGATCGAGGCCGGTGCGCAGGACACCCGCGAGCCCGCCTACCCCTGGCCCGACGGCGACGCCGACGCCTTCCGTGCCGTCACCGAGGCGGACCTGCTCGACCAGTGGATCTTCCTCGCCGGCACCGCGCCGGCCGAGCAGCGCGGGGCACTCGTCGACGCCGCCGCCGACGCTGCGGTGCGACTGCAGGCCGCCGGGGTCGACCCGGGCGCGCTCCCCGGCCTGCCGGGCTCGGCGGGCGCGGAGTCGGCGAGCGAGTCCGCCACCTGATCGACGGGTGAGCCGCGCCTCGGTCAGGCGCGGCAGCGCGCCTCAGGCGACGACGCCGGCCGCACGGAGGCGGGCGAGCAGCTCGTCGGCGGCGGCCTCGGGCGCCAGCTCGACCCGCTCGCCGGTCGCGCGGTCCCGAACCTCGACCACGCCGTTCGCAAGCCCCCGGCCGACGACGAGCGCGTACGGCACCCCGATGAGCTCGGCATCGGCGAACTTCACCCCCGCCGAGACCTTCGGCCGGTCGTCGTAGAGCACCTCGGCGCCGGCCGCGTCGAGCCGGTCCGCCAGGTCGCGGGCGGCCTCGAAGATCTCCTCGCCCTTGCCCGTGGCGAGGACGTGGACGTGGAACGGTGCGACGTGCACGGGCCAGGCGAGTCCCTGCTCGTCGCTCGTCGACTCGGCGATGGCCGCGAGCGCGCGCGTGACACCGATGCCGTAGCTGCCCATCGTCGGCGTGACGGCCTTGCCGTTCTGGTCGAGCACGGTCAGCCCGAGCGCGTCCGCGTACTTCCGGCCGAGCGCGAAGATGTGCCCCATCTCCATCCCGCGGGCGAGCTCGAGCGGCCCGGTCCCGTCGGGTGCGGGGTCACCGGCGCGGACCTCGGCGATCTCGACGGTCCCGTCGGAGACGAAGTCCCGGCCGGCCACGAGCCCGACGACGTGGCGCCCGTCGACGTCGGCGCCCGTCGCCCACACCGAGCCGTCGACGACCCGCGGGTCGAGCAGGTAGCGCACGGCCGTCTCGTCGCCGCGCGCGTGCTCCGAGCGCGGCCCGATGTAGCCGCGGACGAGCTCGGGGTGTGCCTTGAGGTCGGCCTCGGTCGCCGTCTCCACCTCGGCCGGCGCGAACGCCACCTCCGCGCGGGCCGGGTCCATGGCCCGGTCCCCGGGCAGGCCGACGACGACGATCTCCCGCTCGCCGTCGGGGTGCGTGAGGGCCAGGACGAGGTTCTTCAGGGTGTCCGACGCCGCCCAGCCGCGGCCCTCCGCGTGCGGCACCTCGGCGTCGAGCGCGGCGACGAGGGTCTCGATCGTGTCGGCGCCCGGGGTGTCGACCGTGACCGGCGCGGGCGGCTCCTCGGCATGCTGAGGCAGCTCGGGGACCGGCGTCGTCACCGCCTCGACGTTGGCCGCGTACCCGCCGGGCGAGCGGACGAACGTGTCCTCGCCGACCGGCGTCGGGTGGAGGAACTCCTCCGAGCGCGAGCCGCCCATGGCCCCGGCGTCCGCGGCGACGACGACGACCTCGAGGCCGAGCCGCTCGAAGATCCTCAGGTAGGCCGCCCGGTAGAGGTCGTAGCTGGCGACCTGCGCGTCGTCGTCGAGGTCGAAGGAGTAGGCGTCCTTCATGACGAACTCGCGCCCGCGGACGATGCCGGCACGCGGGCGGGCCTCGTCGCGGTACTTCGTCTGGACCTGGAAGAGCTGCAGCGGCAGGTCCTTGTAGGACGAGACGAGGTCCTTGACCAGGAGGGTGAACATCTCCTCGTGGGTCGGCGCGAGCAGGTAGTCGTTCTCGCGGCGGTCCTTGAGGCGGAAGAGGTTGTCCCCGTACTCGGTCCAGCGGCCCGAGGCCTCGTAGGGCTCCTTGGGAAGCAGAGCCGGGAAGTGCACCTCCTGGGCGCCGATCGCCAGCATCTCCTCGCGCACGACCGCCTCGACCTTCGCGAGGACGCGCAGGCCGACCGGCAGCCACGTGTAGATGCCCGGGGCGGCACGGCGGATGTAGCCGGCGCGGACGAGCAGCCTGTGGGACGCGATCTCGGCGTCGGCGGGGTCCTCGCGCAGCGTGCGCAGGAAGAGGGAGGACATCGTGGAGAGCATGGTGGACAGGTTAGGCGGTCGCGGTCGGGCACGATGTCCCCCATGCGTACAGCGATCACCGACCTCCTCGGCATCGAGCACCCGGTCGTCCAGGGCGGGATGCAGTGGGTCTCGGTCGCCGAGCTCACCGCCGCCGTGTCGAACGCCGGCGGCCTCGGCGTCCTCGGGGCCCTCACGCAGCCGACCCCGGAGGACCTGCGCGCCGAGATCGCCCGCACGCGCGAGCTGACGGACAAGCCGTTCGGCGTCAACCTCACGTTCCTGCCGGCGATGACGCCGCCGCCGTACGCGGAGTACGTCAAGGTGATCATCGAGTCGGGCGTGCGCATCGTCGAGACCGCGGGCGCGAACCCGGGCGAGGCCGCGGCCGCCTTCAAGGCCGCGGGGATCACGCTCATCCACAAGTGCACGTCCGTCCGGCACGCGCTGTCCGCGCAGCGGTTCGGCGCCGACGTCATCACGATCGACGGCTTCGAGTGCGCCGGCCACCCCGGGGAGGACGACGTCGGCGGGCTCGTGCTCGTGCCCTCCGCCGTCGCCGCCCTCGACGTGCCGGTCCTCGCCTGCGGGGGCATCGCCGACGGGCGGGGGCTCGCCGCCGCCCGCGCGCTCGGTGCGGTCGGGGTGTCGATGGGGACGCGGTTCGTCGCGACCGCCGAGTCCCGCGTGCACGACGGGATCAAGCAGGCGATCGTCGACGGGACCGAGACCGGCACGCGCCTCGTGCTGCGCGAGCTGCGCAACACCTCGCGGATCGCGGACAACTCCGTGGCCCGCGAGGCGGCGGAGATCCTCGCCGGCGGCGGATCGTTCGAGGACGTCGCCCACCTCGTGTCCGGGGCCCGCGGGCGCGGGGCGCTCGAGTCCGGCGACCCCGAGGCCGGGGTGTGGACCGCCGGGCAGTCGATGGGGCTCATCCACGACGTGCCGACCTGCGGGGAGCTCGTGCCGAGGATCGTCGCCGAGGCCGAGGAGATCCTCGCGGGGCTCGCGCGGGGGTAGGCACGGCACGCGCGCGGTCGGGCATCGGGGGCTCGGCCCGGCAGTGACGCGCGGGTAGCCGCGGGTCGGGTGACACGGGCTGGGAGAGTCAGGGCGCGGTTCACCGGGACGTCGGCGATCCGTCACGTCCCGTTCGCCTCCGCCTGACAGCGTTCCGGTGATCGTTCCGGGCCCCCGGGTGATCGTCCTGCGCCCCCGGAGGAACCTCATGACCCCGCGCCGTCGTCACCTCGCCGCCGCTGCCGGCCTCGCCGCCGCACTGTCCCTCGGCCCGGCCCTCGCGGCGGGCGCCGCCGAGCCGACGCCCGACGCCGTCGAGAACGTGACGATGCTGGTCGGTGAGAGCGAGACCCAGCGCAACTTCTCGTGGCACTCCCGCGGCCTCGACCTCTCCCCCCAGTCGATCGTCATCGCACCGACGGCCGAGATGGACGAGACCGAGTTCCCGGCGGGAGCGCGGACGATCGAGCAGTCCACCGGCGGGCTCGCGGTCAACAAGCCCGGCTACACCTACCACCACGCCACCGTCGACGGGCTCGCCCCCTCGACCGGCTACACGTACCAGGTCGGCACCGAGGACGGCTGGTCCGAGCTGTACACGTTCACCACGGGGCCCGCGTCCGGGGACAGCGTCGACCTCGTCTACGTCGCCGACCCCCAGATCGGCACGACCGACCTCGAGGCCGAGCGCCTCCAGTGGATCGACACGCTCGACCAGGCGTGGGCCACGTACCCGGAGGCCGAGTTCCTGCTCTCCGGCGGCGACCAGGTGGACCGCGTCATCGCCGACGACGCCGAGTACGACGCCTTCCACGAGCCCGTCCAGCTCACGCAGTTCCCGCTGGCCACCACGCTCGGCAACCACGACGTCGCGCACTTCCTCACCTACGGGAACCACTTCAACCTCCCGCGGAACGGCGGACGGCCTGGCAGCGGCTTCAACTACCACTACACGTACAACGGGACGCTGTTCATCCACCTCAACAGCAACAACCTCATCCACGGCTCGCTCGTCGACTACGCGCGGGCGGCGATCGAGCAGAACCCGTCGCAGTGGGTCGTCGTCACGTTCCACCACTCGATCTACTCCGTCGCCACGCACGCCACGGACATCGACGCCGAGGACTTCGGCATCATCGACGGCCGCCGCACGGCGCTCTCCCAGGGAATGTCCGAGCTCGGGGTCGACCTCGTCCTGTCCGGCCACGACCACTACTACACGCGCACGCCGCTGATGAACCGGGGCGTGCCGGTCGGCGAGCCGGACGGTGACCCGACCGTCGGTCCCGACTTCCTCGCCCCGGGCGAGGGGGACGTCCTCTACGTCACCGGCACGACGGCGTCGGGCTCGAAGTTCTACGGGCGCAACGACGAGCTGCCCGAGCCCGCCGAGTGGGGCGAGGTCGAGAACTCGGAGAACGTGGCGAACTACAGCCACCTGAGCATCGACGAGTGCGCGATCACGGTGACGACGCACCGCGCGGAGGCCGCGACCAACGTGTCGACGGGCGCCTCCTTCCCGGACAACAGCGTGGTCGAAGAGGTCACCCTCAGCGGCGACGAGACCGCCCCCGCGATCGGCGCGCCCGCGCTCACCGTGACCGCCGGCGACCCGTGGGACGCGCTGACCGGCGTCCAGGTGACCGACAACTGCGACACGGTCGCGATCGAGCCCGAGGTCAGCGGCGTCATCGACACGACGACGCCCGGCGAGTACACGCTCACCTACACGGCGACCGACCGCTCCGGGAACAGCTCGAGCGTCGAGCGGACGGTGACGGTCGAGCCGGCGCCCGAGCCGACCGAGGAGCCAACGGAGGACCCGACCGGGTCGCCCACCGAGACCCCGACCGACGGCCCCGGCGAGACGCCGACGGACGGTCCGTCGGAGAGCCCGTCCGAGGCCCCGACGGACGGTGCGTCCGAGACCCCCTCCGACGACGACGAGCCCGGCCCCACCCAGGTCGCGGGTCCGATTGCCGGGAACGACGGCCGCGGCGGCGGGCGCCACGGCGGGGGCGGCGGGTCGCTGCCGGACACCGGGGCCACTGTCGGCGGCACGATCGCCGTGGCGGCCGTGCTCGCGCTCGCGGGCGGGGCGCTCTACGGGATCCGTCGCCGGATGGCCTGACGCGCGAGGCGGCGCGCTCACCCACCCGATCGTCGAGAGTGCGGGTGAGGGCAGTCGTCGGACGTCGCTCGCTCGTCGAGATTGCGGTTGGGAGCCGTCGTCGGAGGCCGCTCACTCGTCGAGAGTGCGGTTGGGAGCGTTCGTCGGAGGCCGCACACTCGTCGAGAGTGCGGTTGGGAGCCGTCGTCGGCAAGCCCGTTCGACGGCGGGCGTGAGGCTCGGGCGCACCGGTAGCGTCACGGTCATGACCGCGACGCCGAGCAGCTCCGGCCCCACGTCCGACGCCACCGACTCCGACGCCACCGACTCCGACGACACCGTGACCGACGCGTCCGCCTCCGACGCACCCCCGCCGCACCGCTACGCCTCCACCGCCGCGTGGCGCGAGGTGGACGAGTACTTCGAGCAGGCCCTCGCGATCGAGGACGACGCGCTCGTCCAGGCGCGCGAGTCGGGTGCGACGACGACGATGCCGAACGCCGAGGTCGCCCCCAACCAGGGCGCCTTCCTCGGGCTGCTCGCCTCGATGACGGGCGCGCTGCGCGTCCTCGAGATCGGCACGCTCGCCGGCTACTCGACGATCTGGTTCGCCCGCGCGGTGGGCCTGGCCGGCCGGGTCGTCACGCTCGAGCTCGAGCCGGCCAACGCGGCCGTCGCGCGGGAGAACCTCGAACGGGCCGGCGTCGCCGATCGCGTCGACGTGCTCGAGGGGCCGGCGGCCGACTCGCTCGAGCAGCTCGTCGCGGACCAGGTCGAGCCGTTCGACCTCGTGTTCATCGACGCGGACAAGCCGAGCAACCCGCTCTACCTCGCCGAGGCGATGCGGCTGACGCGACGCGGGTCCGTCGTCGTCGTCGACAACGTGGTGCGGGACGGCGCCGTCGCCGACCCCGACAGCACGGATCCGCGCGTCCGCGGGGTGCGCGACCTGGTGGCGGCGATCTCCCGGCACCCCGAGCTCGAGGCGACCGCGCTGCAGACCGTGGGCGTCAAGGGATGGGACGGACTGATCGTCGCGCGTCGCAGGGGCTGACCGGGCGCGCGTCTGCTCACTCGTCGGGCGGAAAAGCCGCTCACTCGTCGAGAGTGCGGGTGAGGGCCGCCGTCAGAGGACGACGGTGGCGTAGGTGCCCTCCTGGCGCATGCCGAGGCGGCGGTAGGTGGCCAGGCCGGCCGTGTTGTAGTCGTTGACGTAGAGGGAGACGGTGGGCGCGACGTCGGCGAGCACGTCGCGCACGACGGCGGCCATGCCCCGCGACCCGAGCCCCTGGCCGCGCCGGTCGGGCGCCACCCACACGCCCTGCACCTGGGCCACGCCGAGGGCGAGCGCCCCGACGTCGGCCTTGAAGACGACGCGCTCCTGCCCGGTCTCGGGGTGCGGCTCGGTGCGGATCCACGTCCGCCCCAGCGAGAGGAGCGAGCGCACGCGCCGGACGTAGCCGTTGCCGTAGCGGGTGGGGTCGTAGCCGACCTCCTCGATGAACATCGCCACCGACGCCGGTGCCACGATCGGCGCCTCGGCCACGGTCCCGCGCCGCACCTGCGGGTCCGGCTCGACCGTCGCGGGCGAGTCCATGACGAGCAGCGGCTGGTTCCCGCGGATCTCGCGCGGCCGCCCCCAGCGCTGCTCGAGGAAGGACCACAGCGAGAGGACCTGCTCCGCGTCGCCGAGCACGGAGCTCGAGGCACGGCCGTGGTCGGCGATCGTCTGCGCGATCGCGGGCCGCTGCTCGGCGGTGGTCCCGACCGGCACGATGTTCGCGCCGACCCAGGTGAGGGCCTCGAGCCCCTGCTCGCCGTCGATGCCGAGCATGCGGGAGCCGGGCGTCGAGGTGTCGAACCGGCCCCCCACCACCTGGACGGCGGCGAGCGTCGAGGTCAGCGGGTAGTGCGCGCACAGCTGCCCGGCATCGGCCGCACGCTCGTGGCCGAGGACGGAGACCGCGGCCGCCGCGTCACGCCGCGCGGAGGCCCGGAACAGCCGCATCCGCGGTCAGTGGACGGTGACGGCCGGTGCCGCACCGGCCTCGTCCTCGAGCCCCATCTCGGCCGCGATGCGGTTCGCCTCCTGGATGAGGGTGTCGACGATCTGGTCCTCCGGCACGGTCCGGATGACCTCGCCCTTGACGAAGATCTGGCCCTTGCCGTTGCCGGACGCCACCCCGAGGTCGGCCTCGCGTGCCTCGCCCGGGCCGTTGACGACGCAGCCCATGACGGCCACCCGGAGCGGGACGGTGAGGTCCTTGAGCCCCTCGGTGACCTCCTCGGCCAGGGTGTAGACGTCGACCTGCGCGCGCCCGCACGACGGGCACGAGACGATCTCCAGCGTCCGCGGCCGCAGGTTGAGCGACTCGAGGATCTGGTTGCCGACCTTGACCTCCTCGGCCGGCGGGGCGGACAGCGAGACGCGGATCGTGTCGCCGATGCCCTGCGAGAGCAGCGCGCCGAACGCCACGGACGACTTGATCGTGCCCTGGAAGGCGGGGCCGGCCTCGGTGACGCCGAGGTGCAGCGGCCAGTCGCCGGCCTCGGAGAGCAGCTCGTAGGCGCGGACCATGACGACCGGGTCGTTGTGCTTGACCGAGATCTTGAAGTCGTGGAAGTCGTGCTCCTCGAACAGCGACGCCTCCCAGATCGCCGACTCGGCGAGGGCCTCCGGCGTGGCCGAGCCGTACTTCTTCAGCAGGCGCGGGTCGAGTGAGCCGGCGTTGACGCCGATCCGGATCGACGTGCCGTGGTCCTTGGCCGCCTGGGCGATCTCCTTGACCTGGTCGTCGAACTTGCGGATGTTGCCGGGGTTGACGCGCACGGCGCCGCAGCCGGCCTCGATCGCCGCGTAGACGTACTTCGGCTGGAAGTGGATGTCCGCGATGACCGGGATCGTCGACTTCGCCGCGATGACCTTGAGGGCCTCGGCGTCCTTGTCCGTGGGGCACGCGACCCGCACGATGTCGCAGCCGGTGGCCACGAGCTCGGCGATCTGCTGGAGCGTGGCGCCGATGTCGTGGGTCTTCGTCGTCGTCATCGACTGGACCGAGACCGGGGCCCCGTCGCCGACAGG
The DNA here is from genome assembly GCF_055326485.1 of Georgenia sp. G2120. NCBI lineage: Bacteria > Bacillati > Actinomycetota > Actinomycetes > Allobogoriellales > Allobogoriellaceae > Georgenia > Georgenia sp. G2120. The sequence goes on from NZ_JBUZNL010000008.1 coordinate 64,285, forward strand.
GACGTCGCCCACCATGATGCGGCGGGTCTTGCGCCGCGGCGCCAGCACGGGCGGCGGCTGCTTGACGGTCGGGATGCCGAGATTGATGGGGACGCTCACCCGCCCAGTATCGCACCGCCGTCCAGACACGTCCCGCGTGCGAGACCGGCGACACGATCCACGGCGCACGACGACGAACGGCACATGCAAACGACCGCTTGCACCTGGCGGCCGCGGGCTCTATGCTCGACCTGCAACCAGCTACTTGCACAACGTGTCCGTCGACTCGAGGAGCCCGCCATGGACCGCACGCCGCTCGACACCACGCCCGTCGCCGACCTCGACGCCGGCACCATCACCCGCACCGTGCTCGTGCGCGCCCCGAAGCAGGAGACCTGGGAGGCCCTCACGGACCCCGAGGCGATCGGGCAGTGGTGGGGCATGCCCGCCGACGTGCCCGGCGGGATGCGCGAGGGCGCCACCGGGACGCTCGAGTGGCGCGACCACGGCCTCATGCCGATCCGGGTCGCCCGGTTCGACGTGCCGACCCGATTCGACCTCGTCTGGGGCCAGCTCGGCGAGGAGGAGCCCGGCGAGACCGCCTCCCTCGTGCAGTTCACCCTCGACGACGACGGACAGGGCCGCACCCTCGTCACCGTGCTCGAGTCCGGGTTCCGGCACCTGCCGACCGCCGAGCGCCGAGCGGCGATGGACGACAACGTCGGCGGATGGATCCAGGTGCTGGACTCGTTCGTCGCCCACGTCGAGGCGCGGGCGTGACGGCCGGCGCAACGCGCCAGACACCGGGCGGAGCCTCGGGGCAATCGGCGAGCGCCGCGTCCGGCGGGCCGGCGGTGACCGCGGACTCCCCCGGCGGCCCCCGATCCCCCGGCGACCCCGACTCGCCCGCTCCCCTGTTCGCTGCGCTGGCGGACGAGACGCGGTGGGAGGTCCTCCGCGCGGTCGGACGTGCGCCGTCGTCGGCCTCGGAGCTGGCCCGCACGCTGCCGGTGAGCAGGCAGGCGATCGCCCACCACCTCGAGACGCTCGCGCAGTTCGGGCTCGTCGAGGCCGCGCGCGAGGGGCGGCACCTGCGCTACCGGGCGCTCGGCGCTCGGCTCACGCAGCTCGCGACCGCGCTCGAGAGCATCGGCCGCGGCTGGGACGAGCGGCTCGACCGGCTCGCGGCGCTGGCCGAGGCTCGGGCGGCGGACGGCGCCGAGGCACTGCCCGGTGGCGGGACCGAACCCGACGGCGGGGTGGCGCGGGGTGCCGACACGCTGCCCGACGGCGGGGCGGCGCAGGGTGCCGACACGCTGCCGGACGACGGGGCGACGCCGGGTGCCGACACGCTGCCGGACGGCGAGGCGGCGCCGGTCCTCGGGGAGGCCGCTAACCCGTGAGCGAGACCGGCACGACGATGTCCGCGACGACGAGCAGCACCGTCATGCCGATCATGAAGGCGACGACCACGTAGGTGAGCGGGAGCAGCCGCGCGGTGTCCGCGGGTCCGGGGTCGGGCCGGCCGCGCAGCCGCGCGACGAATCGCCGCAGTCCCTCCCACAGGGCGCCGGCCACGTGGCCGCCGTCGAGCGGCAGCAGTGGGACGAGGTTGAAGACGAAGAGGGTCATGTTGAGCGCGCCGAGCAGCGAGAGCAGGTCGGCGAACCGCTGGACGCCCGTGTACTCCGGCGCCTCGACCGACGCGATCTCGCCGGCGAAGCGGCCGACGCCGACGAGCCCGACGACGCCGGGGTCCCGCTCCTGGAGGCCGAAGGTGGCCTTGGCGACGTCGACGAGGGCGACCGGGAGCCGCACGATGATCTCCGCGGTGCCCGTCAGCTGCTCCCACGCCATCCCGGGCACCTCGGTGACGGAGAGCCGGTCCTGCGCGAACGCCGGTCCGATGCCGACGTACGGCGTCGGCGCGGTCCCGCCGCCCTCGACGGGGCGCTCGACGACCTCGGGCGTCACCGTGAGGGCGACCTCGGTGCCGTCACGCTCGACGACGACGTCGGTGGGGACGGCCCCGCCGCTCGCGATCGTCTCCTGCACCTCGGTCCACTCCTGCACGGCCACGCCGCCCCAGCTGACGATCTCGTCGCCCGGCTGCAGGCCGGCCGCGGCGCCCGGGCCCGCGAGGCAGTCGGCATCGCCGGTTGCGGGCGTCGTCGTCGGGCTCTCGTCCGTGCCGCCCTCCCCCGTGCCCGCCGACGTGGCGACGCACTCCTGGACCGAGTCGAGGGTGGTGGTGGGCGCGGAGATCCCGATCCCGCACACGACGATCGCGAGGAGGATGACCGACAGGACGAGGTTGACGAGCGGACCGCCCATCATGACGACGATCTTCTTCCCGACCGGCAGGCGGTGGAAGGCGCGGTGCTCCTGGCCCTCGGGGACCTCCTCGGCGGAGATCTCGCGGGCCTCCTGCGCGAGCGTGGGCCGGCCGTCCTTGCGGTGGGTGCGGCGCCCGGGGCGGGCGGGGGCGAACATGCCGGCGAGCGTGACGAACCCGCCGAGCGGGATCGCCTTGAGCCCGTACTCGGTCTCGCCGCGGCGCGTCGACCACAGGGTGGGGCCGAAGCCGACGAAGTAGCGCGGGACGAGGACGCCGAACCGCTTGGCCGGGACGAGGTGCCCGAGCTCGTGCAGGCCGATCGAGGCGACGAGCCCGACCGCGAGGACGAGGACGCCGAGGAGGAAGCTCACGCGGCCGCGACGAGCTCGCGCGCGCGGGCGCGGGCCCAGCTCTCGGCGGCCTCGACGTCGGCGAGCACCGGCTGCGCGACGCCGTCGTGCTCGGCGAGGACGCGCTCGACGACGTCGAGGATCCCCAGGTAGGGCAGCCGCCCGGCGATGAACCCGGCCACGGCCTCCTCGTTGGCGGCGTTGACGACCGCGGGGTGCGTGGCCGAGGCGGTGAGGGCGGACCGGACGAGGGAGACGGCGGGGAACGTCGCGTCGTCGAGGGGCTCGAACGTCCACGAGGTCGCGGCGTCCCACGCGCACGGCGTCGCGACGCCCGGCAGGCGGCGCGGCCAGGACAGGCCGAGCGCGATCGGCAGGCGCATGTCGGGCGGGGAGGCCTGGGCGAGCGTGGAGCCGTCGACGCTCTCGATCATCGAGTGGACGATCGACTGCGGGTGGACGACCACCGTGATGTCGTCGGGCGCCACGTCGAACAGCAGCGACGCCTCGGCGAGCTCGAGCGCCTTGTTCATCAGTGTCGAGGAGTTGATGGTGACGACCGGGCCCATGGCCCAGGTCGGGTGCGCGAGGGCCTGCTCGACCGTGACGTCGGCGAGCTGGTCGCGCGTGCGACCGCGGAACGGGCCGCCGGACGCGGTGAGGACGAGCCGGCGCACGTCGCTCACGCCGGTGACGACCGGCGAGGTCAGGCCCTTCTCGTGGCGCACTCCCCCGAGACCCTGGGCCATCGCCGAGTGCTCGGAGTCCACGGGGACGATCTGCCCCGGGTGCGTGAGGGCCTCGGCGACGAGCGCGCCACCCGCGACGAGGGACTCCTTGTTGGCCAGGGCCAGGGTGGCGCCCGACGCGAGCGCGGCGAGGGTGGGCCTCAGGCCGACCGACCCGGTGATGCCGTTGAGCACGACGGCGGACGGCACCTCCCAGCGGTCCGACCCGTCCGGCCCGGTGGAGCCGACCGATCCGTCCGACCGGTCCGAGCCGCTCGACCGGTCCGACCCGGTGGAGCCGGCCGCCCCGTCCGACCGGTCCGGTGCAGCAGGCGCGTGGGGTCCGCGGTTGGCTGCCCCGAGCAGACCGGCCACCTCCGTGGAGGCCGTCGGGCCGACGACGAGCTCGGGCAGGGCGGCGCCGGCGCCGAGCGCGGTGGTCAGGGCCTCCCGGACGGCGTCGAGTTGGTGCTCGTCGGCGACACCGACGACCTCGGGCCGGTGCGCGGCGACCTGCTCGGCGAGGAGCTCGGGGCGGGCGCCCGAGGCCGCGAGCGCGCGGACGACGAAACGACCCTGCTCACGAGCGTTGGCACCCTCGACGACGTCGAGCGCCTGCGTGCCGATCGAACCGGTCGAGCCCAGGAGGACGATCTCGGTGCTCATGCGCGCGCGAGCACGACCTCGACGACGCGGTCGAGGTAGACGTCGACGACCGCCTCGCTGTAGGCCTTCCTGCCCTGGGCGGGCGGGAACGTCACGGCGCGCACGTCCTCGGCGGTCAGGCCGTGGCCGGTCGAGAGGTACTCCTCGACCCGGCCGAGGAACGCGTCGACGGCCGTGGTGGAGTACCCGGCCGAGCTCGGCCGCACGAAGCGCTCACGCTCGGGACGCTGCAGCCGGGGCCGGAGCGAGTCCGTGAGATCGGCGACGTGGGCCTCCCAGCCCTCCGGGCCGGCGTCGGCGACCGCCCGCTGGCGCCGGCGACGCGTGTGGCTCTCCTCGAGCCGGTCGAGCGCGAGGTCCACCTGCTCGGGGTCGTAGCCGGCCGGGACGAGGTCGAACGCCGCCTGGCGGACCGCCGTCTCGTCGATACCGCCGTCGACGTCGCGGGCGCGCGTGAAGAACTCGTCGACCTGGTCGGCGTCGTAGCCCTCCTCGCGGCGGCCGACCCGTGCGAAACCCCTCATGCCTGTGGCTCCTTCTGCGTGGGCTGGTCGATGACCTCGGCGGCCAGCTGGCCGCAGGCGCCGTCGATGTCGGATCCGCGCGTGTCGCGGACGGTGGTGGGGATGCCCGCGTCGCGCAGCTCGGCGACGAACGCGGCCTCGACGTCCCGCTCCGACGCCGTCCAGATGGAGCCGGGCGTGGGGTTGAGCGGGATGGGGTTGACGTGGACCCAACCCTTGCCCCGCCGGTTCAGCTCTTCCGCGAGCAGCCGGCCGCGCCAGGCGTGGTCGTTCATGTCCTTGATGAGCGCGTACTCGATGGACACGCGCCGGCCCGTGGCCTCGAAGTAGCGGCGGGCGGCGTCGAGGAGCTCGCCGACCTTCCACCGCGAGTTGATGGGGATGAGCTCGTCGCGCAGCTCGTCGTCCGGCGCATGCAGGGACACCGCGAGGGTGACGGGGATGCCGGTGGCGGCGAGCTTGTCGATCGCGGGCACGAGCCCGACCGTGGAGACCGTGATGTTGCGCGCCGAGAGGCCGAGTCCCGCGGGCGCCGGGTCCACCATGCGGCGCACGGCCCCGATGACCGCCTTGTAGTTGGCCATCGGCTCGCCCATGCCCATGAAGACGACGTTGCTCAGGCGGGTGGGTCCGCCGGCGAGGTCGCCGTCCCGGCACGCCGCCGCGGCGAGGCGGACCTGCTCGACGATCTCGGCGGTCGACAGGTTGCGGGTCAGCCCCTGCTGGCCGGTGGCGCAGAACGGGCAGGCCATGCCGCAGCCGGCCTGCGAGGACACGCACAGCGTGGTGCGCGACGTGTAGCGCATGAGGACGGACTCGACCATCGCGCCGTCGTAGAGCTTCCACAGCGACTTCACGGTGGCACCGCCGTCGGCCTGCATGTCCCGCACGCGGCTCACCAGCGGCGGGAGGAGGGTCTCCGCGAGGGAGTCGCGGGTGGCGGCCGGCAGGTCCGTCATGTCGGCCGGGTCGTTGGTCAGGTGCCCGAAGTAGTGCCGCGAGAGCTGGTCGACCCGGAACCCCGGCAGGCCGAGCTCCTTGGCGACGCCGGCCCGCTCGTCCACCGCGAGGTCCGCGAGGTGCCGCGGCGGCTTCCCGCGACGCTTCGCCGTGAAGGTCAGCTGGAGGCGTTCACCGGGGGCCGCGCCCTCGAGAGCGGGCCGGACCTGGCGGCCGGCGGCGGGTGCGGCTGTGGCGCGCGCAGGATCGGCGGTGGCCGTCGCGGCGGCGGTGGACGACGTCCGCGTGGGCGCGGTCGAGCGCGCACCGTCGGACGCGGCGCCGGTCGATGCGGCGCGCGGGGCGGGCGTGCGGGGCGAGTTCTCGGAGGTCATGGCGGGCTCAGTGTCTCACCGACCGGCCCGCAGGTCAGCCCGCGGCCCGGGCGAGCGGGCCGAGTGTGAGGTAGACGAGAGGGAGCGTGAGGATGATCGAGTCGATGCGGTCGAGCAGGCCCCCGTGCCCTGGCAGGAGGTTCGACATGTCCTTGACGCCGAGGTCGCGCTTGAGGAGGGACTCCGCGAGGTCGCCGATCGTGGCGGTGCCGACCGCGACGAGCCCGAGGCCGAGGGCCAGCCACAACTCTTCCCCGAGGAGCACGGTGACGAGCAGGTAGGAGACGAGCGCGCACGCGAGGACCGAGCCGACGACGCCCTCCCACGACTTCTTCGGCGAGATCGTGGGCGCCACCGGGTGCTTCCCGAACAGGATCCCGGCCACGTAGCCGCCCGTGTCGTTGGCCGCCGCGAGCAACGCCACGGTGAGGACGAGCAGGACGCCGTCGTCCATCCGCACGAGGAGGACCGCGAACGAGACGAGGAAGGGGACGTAGGTGAGGACGAAGACGTCGGCCGCGGCGTCCCGGACGCCGTTCGTGCCGCGGCGCGCGAGGACGGCGACGGTGACGACGAGCGCGACCGCGCCGGCGTAGGCGGCGAGCAACCCGCGCTCTCCCGCGAACCACGTGGCGGCGACCATGACGACGCCGCCCGCCGCGACGGGGCCCCGGGCGATGTCGATGTGCCGCTGGGCAGCCGCGGCCGCGAGCTCGAACGTGCCGACGACGGCGACGAGCGCCACCAGCGCGACGAACGGCTCCGGCCGGAACACCAGCGAGAGCGCGAGCAGCGTGATGAGGCCGATCCCGACCGGGATCGCCCTGCTCAGCTCGCGGCCCGCGCGGGGGCCCGTCCGCACCGGCGCGGCATCCTCGGCGGAGGGGGCGGTGGCGGTGGGGCCGTTCGTCGTCGTGCCGGCGTGGTCAGCACCCGGCACGGGGCCCGCCCCGGACGCGGACCCGGCGGCGGGCCCCCCGGTGACGGGCACCGGGGCGCCCGGGCCGGGCGGCGTCGTCGGAACGTCCATGGTGGCGGCCCCTCGTGGGTCAGACCTCGAGGAGGTCCTTCTCCTTGGCCTCGACGACCTGGTCGATCGTCTCGACGTGGCTCTTCGTCAGCGCGTCGAGCTCCTTCTCCGCGCGCGTGCCCTCGTCCTCGCCGACCTCGCCGTCCTTGACGAGGCGGTCGAGCTCCTCCTTGGCCTTGCGGCGCACGGCGCGCACCGAGATGCGGGCGTCCTCGGCCTCGTTGCGGGCGAGCTTGACGTAGTCGCGGCGACGCTCCTCGGTCAGCGCCGGGAGGACGACGCGCAGGACGTTGCCGTCGTCGGTCGGGTTGACGCCGAGGTCGGAGGCCCGCAGCGCCTTGTCGATCGCGGAGGACGCTCCCCGGTCGTACGGGGAGATGAGGACCGTGCGGGCCTCGGGGATCTGCAGCGAGGCGAGCTGCTGCAGGGGCGTCGGGGCGCCGTAGTAGTCCACGAGGATCGCGTTGAACATCGCGGCGTTCGCACGGCCGGTGCGGATGTTGCTCATCCGGTCACGGGCCACCTCGACGGCCTTGTCCATCTTGTCCTCTGCCTCGAGCAGGGTGTCGTCGATCACGTGGTCACTCCTCGTCTGTCTCGCCGGCGGTCACCAGCGTGCCGATCTTCTCACCCAGCAGGGCGCGGGTGACGTTACCCCGGTCGGTCATGCCGAACACCCGCATGGCCAGCCCGTTGTCCATGCACAGCGAGAACGCGGCGGCGTCGACGACCCGCAGACCGCGGGCGAGCGCGTCCGCGTAGGTGAGGTGGTCGAGGCGGACCGCGCTCGGGTCGGTGCGCGGGTCGGCGGTGTAGACGCCGTCGACCCCGTTCTTGCCCACGAGGACCTCGTCGCAGTGCGTCTCGAGGGCGCGCTGGGCGGTGACGGTGTCCGTGGAGAAGTACGGCATGCCCGCGCCGGCGCCGAACACGACGACGCGCCCCTTCTCCATGTGCCGGATCGCGCGCAGCGGGATGTAGGGCTCCGCGACCTGGCCCATCGTGATGGCGGTCTGCACGCGCGTGCGCACGCCCGACTGCTCGAGGAAGTCCTGCAGCGCGAGCGCGTTCATCACCGTGCCGAGCATGCCCATGTAGTCGGCGCGGGAGCGGTCGAGCCCGCGGGCGCTGAGCTCCGCGCCGCGGAAGAAGTTGCCGCCGCCCACGACGATGGCGATCTCGACGCCCTGGCGGTGCGCGTCCGCGATCTCGCGGGCGACCCGGAGCACGACGTCGGGGTCGAGCCCGACCTCGCCGCCGCCGAAGACCTCGCCGGAGAGCTTGAGCATGACGCGGCGCCGGGCGGGGGCGTTGCGCCCCGGGCCGCCGGGGGCGATCTCACCCGGACCGGTCCCTCCCGGGCTGGTCCCGCCGTGCGTCAGGTCGGTGTCGGTTCGGTCGGTCATCGGCGCTGGTCTCCTTCGGGCGGCGCGGCGTGTGCCGGGGAGCGGGTCGATCTCGTGCGGATAGGCGGGTGGCCCCGGACCGTGCGGTCCGGGGCCAACAATTGTTCCTGGGTCGGGCTCCAACGCGGAAGCGGGCGAAGCCCGTCACCGTGCCGCCCGAGGCGCCGACGACCTGCGCGACCGTCTGCTTCGGGTCCTTGGCGAACGCCTGGTCGACCAGGACGTTCTCCTTGTAGAAGCCGTTCATCCGGCCCTCGATGATCTTCGGCAGCGCCTGCTCCGGCTTGCCCTCGGCGCGCGAGGTCTCCTCGGCGACGCGGCGCTCGTTCTCCACCGTCTCCGCGGGGACGTCCTCGCGGGTGAGGTAGGCCGGCGAGTACGCGGCGACGTGCAGGGCGACGTCGTGCGCCGCCTCGGCGCCCGCCGCGTCCGTGGCGACCAGGACGCCGACCTGCGGCGGGAGGTCCTTGGCCGTGCGGTGCAGGTAGGACGCGACCTTCTCGCCCTCGAGTCGCTCGACGCGACGGACCTCGATCTTCTCGCCGATGGTGGCGGCGAGGTTCTCGACGGCGTCCTTGACGGTGCCGTCGCCCGACGGGGCGGCGAGCAGCGTCTCGACGTCGGTCGCGCCCGAGGCCACCGCGGCCTGGAGCACGGCGTCGGCCAGCGCGACGAACTTCTCGTTCTTCGAGACGAAGTCCGTCTCCGAGTTGACCTCGACCATCGTGCCGATCTCGCCGGCGCCGCCGGGGCTGACGTCGATGGCGATGAGGCCGTCGGACGCCGCACGCCCCTCGCGCTTGGCGATGCCCTTGAGACCCTTCACGCGGATGATCTCGGTGGCCTTCTCGGTGTCGCCGTCGGCCTCGACGAGGGCGTTCTTGACGTCGAGCATGCCGGCACCCGTCGACTCGCGCAGGGCCTTGATGTCGGCCGCGGTGTAGTTGGCCATGGGTTCCTCTCTGTGCAGGTGGGAATCAGTTGGCGGTGGTGTCGGTCGAGTCCGTCGCCTCGGCCGCGGGGGCCTCGGTGGCGGTCTCGGCAGCCGGAGCGGCCTCAGCGGCCGGAGCCTCGGTGGCGGGCGCCTCGGCCGGAGCGGCCTCAGCGGCCGGAGCCTCGGTGGCGGGCGCCTCGGCCGGAGCGGCCTCAGCAGCCGGGGCCTCCGTGGCCGGAGCGGCCTCAGCAGCCTGGGCCTCCGTGGCCGGAGCAGCCTCAGCCTCGGCGGCGGGCGCCTCGGTCGCGGCCGGGGTGGCGGCGTCGGACTCGTGCGCGGCGAGGAGCTCGCGCTCCCACTCGGCGAGCGGCTCGGCGTCGTCGGCCTGGGCGCCCTTGGCGCCGCCGTGCCGGACGACGAGACCCTCGGCCGCAGCGTCCGCGATCACGCGGGTGAGCAGGGCGACGGAGCGGATCGCGTCGTCGTTGCCCGGGATGCGGTAGTCGACCTCGTCCGGGTCGCAGTTGGTGTCGAGGATCGCGACGACCGGGATGTTGAGCTTGCGCGCCTCGGAGACCGCGAGGTGCTCCTTCTTGGTGTCGACGACCCACACGGCGGACGGGATCTTGCCCATGTCGCGGATACCGCCGAGGGTGCGCTCGAGCTTGACCTTCTCGCGGTGCATCATCAGCAGCTCCTTCTTCGTGTGGTGGGAACCCGCCACATCGTCGAAGTCGAGCTGCTCGAGCTCCTTGAGGCGCTGCAGCCGCTGGTGCACGGTCGAGAAGTTGGTCAGCATGCCGCCGAGCCAACGGTGGTTGACGAAGGGCATCCCGACGCGGCGGGCCTGCTCCTCGATCGCCTGCTGCGCCTGCTTCTTGGTGCCGATGAACAGGATGGTCCCGCCGTGCGAGACGGTCTCCTTGACGAACTCGTAGGTCCGGTCGATCTCGGCGAGCGACTGCTGCAGGTCGATGATGTAGATGCCGTTGCGCTCCGTGAGGATGAAGCGCTTCATCTTGGGGTTCCAGCGGCGGGTCTGGTGACCGAAGTGGACACCGGACTCGAGCAGCTGACGCATGGACACGACGGCCATGGCTCTTCCTTTCGGTGCGGGATCGCCCGCACGCGTTCGGCCCCGACGCTCGGCGGCGGGGCCCTCTCCGTGGTTGTCGGTCGTGACCGGGTGGCCACGACCCCTGGTGCCTGCGACGTCGGCGCCCGCGAGGCGGGACCGCTGCCGATCGCCCCGCCGACCGAGGCCGTCCGCGCGGGGCGGGGGCTGGTGCGGCGGTGAGCAGGCACGCGAAGTCGACCGGCCAGAGACCGGTCGCCCTGTCATGGTAGCGGAGCGGGACCGGGGCTCGCGCGCCGATCGGTGCGTCGTGGGACTCACGTGACCACGGGGGCGCAGGTGTTTCCATGTGTCGCACTCCTGAGCACGACGTCCCCACAGGCGGTCCCGCGACGCCGCCGTCCACCGGTCGCGGCGATCGCCGGACGCGGTGGTGCGGCGATGCGGTGGCCTGGTGCCATGACCCCACGACGCGCACCCGGTCGCCCCGACGACGACGTCGTCCGCCGCGCCCTCCTCGTCCTCGCCCTCACCGTCTGCCTCACCCTGCTGGGCGCACGCGCGCCGGCCGCGCACGCCCTGCCCGGTGCGCCGTCCCCGCCGGGGCCGGTGGTCGGCCCCGTGGTCGGTCCGGTCGGGGGCTCGCTCTCGCTCGCCGTCGGAGGGACCCCGCACGACGCCGGAGCGTCGCCCGGGGTGGCGACCGGCACCCTTCTCTCGCCCGACGTCGATCCGTCGGACGGGTCCGTCGAGTACGACTGGCCCACCGGTGGCGCGGTCCCGGTGCTCGCCCCGTTCGAGGGGTCGGAGTCGCGGTACGGGCCGGGGCACCGCGGGGTCGACCTCGACGTCCGGCCCGGCACGACGATCGTCGCGGCGGCCGACGGCGTCGTCGCGTTTACCGGCCAGGTCGCCGGGCGGCCCGTCGTGTCGATCGACCACGCCGACGGGCTGCGGACGACCTACGAGCCCGTGTCGGCAAGCGTGTCCGCGGGCGACCGGGTCACTGGTGGCGAGGTGGTCGGGACCCTCGCGGCCGGCCACTGCCCGCCGCCAGGGTGCCTGCACTGGGGCGCGCGGCGCGGGAGCCACGACTACGTCGACCCGCTCTCGCTGCTCGGCGACGCACCGCAGCCCGTCCGGCTGCTCCCGCTCGGCCGGTGAGGGGCGGGCGTCGGGAGCAGTACCGCCGATCGTCCGGGTGAGCCGGGTAGGCGCCCGGGCGTGTTGGGCGCGCGGGCGTGTTGGGCGCGCGGGCGTGTTGGGCGCGCGGGCGTGTCGGGCTCGCGGGTAGGCCTGGACGGGTGTCAGGCGCGCGGGTGGGCCTGCGTGAAGACGGACCGCAGGCGCTCGGGGCTGACGTGGGTGTACCGCTGCGTCGTGGCGAGCGAGGAGTGGCCGAGGATCTCCTGGACCGAGCGGAGGTCCGAGCCGCCGGCGAGCAGGTGCGTCGCGGCGGAGTGCCGCAACCCGTGCGGGGCGAGGTCGGCGACGCCGGCGAGCGCCGTCGCCCGGTGGAGCATGCCGCGCACGGTCCGGGCATCGATGCGAGAGCCCCGGACACCGACGAACAGCGCCCGCTCCCCCGCGCGCACCGGGAGCGACGGGCGCCCCTCGTCCGTCCAGCGGCGCACGGCCTCGGCCGCCGGGACGCCGAGCGGGACGACCCGTTCCTTGTTCCCCTTGCCGACCACGCGGACCGTGCGCTCGGCGAGGTCGACGGCGCCGAGGTCGAGCGAGACGAGTTCCCCGACCCGCAGGCCGGTCGCGTAGAGGAGCTCGAGGGCGGCGTGGTCGCGCAGGTGGGTGGGGTCGCCGTCCTCGGCGCGCTCGGCGGCGGAGCCGAGCAGCTGCTCGACGGCATCGACCCCGAGGACGGTCGGCAGGTGGCGGTCGGGGCGCGGCGACCGCAGGCGTTGCGCGGGATCGACGTCGACCCGGCCGGAGCGCGCGAGCCAGGCGCCGAGGGACCGCACGGCGGCCGCACGACGCGCGAGGGTCGAGCGCGCGAGCCCCTCGGACCGTTGGCCGGCGAGCCACGATCGCAGGTCCGTGAGATCGATGGCCGTGAGGTCGACCTCGGAGTCGTCGTCGGCGTGCCCGAGGTGGACGAGGAGCGTGGTGACGTCGCCGAGGTACGCGCGCACGGTGTGCGCGGAGAGCCCCCGCTCACCCGCGAGGTGACGCTCGAACCCGGCGAGCAGCTCCCCGCGCGGGACGACCGAGGTGGTTGCGGCGGCCGCGGCGGACCCGTCCGACCCGGCGATCGTCCCCGTCATGGCACGCAGGGTACGCCGTCAGCCGCCGGGACGCTGCCCGCTCCGTCGCCACCGTTCTCCCACCGGCTCGACCCGGCCGGAGAGTTCGAGGAGGCCGAGCGCCGAGCGGACGGTCCTCGTGTCGAGCCCGGCGTTGCGCGCGATGGAGGACTCGTCGGCGGCGCGGACGGCCGGCAGGGCGTCGAGCACCCGCCGGCACGCAGGGTCCAGACCGTCGAGAAGGCCCGGGAGCATCCCGTCCTCCTCCGTCGACGGGCCGTCCCCACCAGGCAGCGGGTCCGTTCCTGCGTCGTCGGTGGTCCCCCGACCGTTCGTGCCGGTCGCCGCCAGACTCGTGCCGATGGGCAGGGCCAGCTCTGCGAGCTCCTCGGGCCTCGTCACGCACGTGGCCCCCTGCTCGCGCATGAGTCGGTGGCAGCCGGCGGACGCCATCGAGGTGATCGGTCCCGGGACCGCACCGAGCGGGCGCCCCATCGACGCGGCGTGCCGCGCGGTCGACAGGGCACCCGAGCGCAGGGCCGCCTCGACCACGAGCGTCGCGCCCGAGATGGCGGCGATGAGGCGGTTGCGCGAGAGGAACCGGTGCCGCGCCGGGTTCGACCCGGGCGGGGACTCGGCGACGACGGCTCCGTCGTCGAGGAGCTGCGCGAGCATCTCCGCGCTGCCCTGCGGGTAGAACCGGTCCGCGCCGCCGGCCATCACGGCGACGGACGTTCCCCCGACGACGAGCGCCCCGCGGTGCGCGGCCGTGTCGATCCCGTACGCACCACCCGAGACGACGACGAGGCCCGCCCCCGCGACGCCGGCCGAGATCTCGGCGGCCGCCGTCATCCCGTACGGGGTCGAGGCCCGCGAGCCGACCACGGCGACGGCGCGCCGCTCGAGCGCGGCCCGGCGCCCGCGGCCCCAGAGGCCGGCCGGCGCGTCCTCCCCCAGGTCGTCGAGACCGACCGGCCACCCGGGGGCGCCAGGGATCGTGAACCAGCCACCCAGGCTCTCGATCGTGTCGAGGTCGCGCTCGGGCGCGAGCCGGTCGAGGCGCGGGGCCCAGCGCGCGACGGAGGTGGCGAGGGTGCCCCGCCCGACCTCGGCGTCGTGGGGCGCCGCGGGCAGCACCGTCGCGGAGACGGCGCGGCGGACCCAGTCGAGCGCCTCGACCGCGCCGAGGACGGCGATCAGCCGGTGCGCCTGCGGGTCGGCCCCCTCGACGAGCCGCGTCCACGCGGCGGCCGCGACGACCTCCGCCGAGCGTTCAGGTCGATTCCCTACCGCGAGTGCGGTTGGGGTTTCTGGCGAGAGTGCGGGTGAGCTGTCCATCGAGCGTGCCAGGCCTTCTTCGGTCGAGAGTGCGGGTGAGGTGTCCGTGACCCGGTGAGCGGCGGTCCGACCGCCGGGCTCAGCCACGGCGGGGCCCCTGCGACCGGAGGGTCATCGCCTCGCCGACGTGCATGTCGCTCGGCGAGTCCGCCCCGGCGAGGTCGGCGATCGACCAGGCCACCCGAAGGACGCGGTCCATCCCGCGCATCGTCAGCCGCCCGGTGTCGACGGCGTCCGCCACCGTCGCCACCGCGCTGCGACCGGTGCGTTCCCGCAGCCACGCACCGGGCACCTCGGCGTTCGTGCTCCACCCGGTGCCGGCGAGCCGGTCGGCGGCGGCCGTGCGAGCCGCGGCGACCCGACGGGCGACGACCGCCGTCGGTTCCGACGGTTCCTCGACCGAAGCGGCCGCGCGCGAGACCCGCGCGACCTGGACCTGGAGGTCGACCCGGTCGAGCAGAGGTCCGGAGAGCCGGGAGAGGTAGCGGGACCGCACGGCGCTCGAGCACGTGCACAGCGCGCCGTCCCGGTCGGCGTTCCCGCACGGGCACGGGTTGGCCGTGAGCACGAGCTGGAAGCGTGCCGGGAACCGCGCCGAGCCGGCGGCGCGGTGGAGGACGATCTCCCCTGTCTCGAGCGGCTGGCGCAGCGTGTCGAGCACCCGGGTGGGGAACTCGGGGCTCTCGTCGAGCAGGAGGACGCCGCGGTGTGCGCGGGAGGCGGCGCCGGGCCGCGGCAGCCCGGACCCGCCGCCGACGATCGCGACGGCGGTCGCCGTGTGGTGCGGCTCCTCGAACGGCGGCCGCCGGACGAGCGAGTCGCCGGAGTACGTCCCGGCCACGGAGTGCACGGCGGTCACCTCGAGCGCGGCGTCGTCGTCGAGGTCCGGCAGGAGGCCCGGCATGCGGGCGGCCAGCATCGACTTCCCCGCGCCGGGCGGCCCGAGCAGGAGGAGATGGTGCCCGCCGGCGGCCGCGACCTCCACGGCCCGGCGCGCCGGGGCCTGCCCGATGACGTCGATCATGTCGGGCTCCGGCCGGGGCGCCGCCTGGGCGCCGTTCGCCCCACCTGCACCTCCGGACCGTCCGGCGGTCTCCGAACCGGCCGGGAGCGCGGGTCGGTGCGCCTC
Source organism: Georgenia sp. G2120 (assembly GCF_055326485.1). Lineage (NCBI taxonomy): Bacteria > Bacillati > Actinomycetota > Actinomycetes > Allobogoriellales > Allobogoriellaceae > Georgenia > Georgenia sp. G2120. Next base: position 79,374 of record NZ_JBUZNL010000008.1, read on the forward strand.
TCCCCCGAGCGCGACGACGACGTCCGCGAGGTGCTCGACCGCCCGCACGGTCATCTCCCCCACGAGCCGCGCCTCGGCGGCGTTCGCGGCCGGCACCACCACCTCTCGCAGCCCGTGGTCGCGCGCGGCGAGCACGGCGGGCAGGACCCCGCGGACCGGTTGCACCCGGCCGTCGAGCCCGAGCTCACCGAGGAACAGACCGGGGCGGCGGTCGGCGATGTCCCCGGCCGCGCCGAGGACGCTGACGGCGAGCGCCAGGTCGAGCCCGGTGCCGTGCTTGTGCAGGGAGGCGGGGGCGAGGTTGACCGTGGTGCGCGAGGGGCGCCACGCCCGGCCGCACGAGGACAGGGCGGCGCGCACGCGCTCGCGGGCCTCGGAGACAGCCGTGTCCGGGAGCCCGACGATGGTGAACGCCGGCAGGCCGTCGGCGATGTGCGCCTCGACGTCGACGACGTGCCCGGTGGTCCCGACCACGGCCACCGCCCGCGCGTGCCCCAACGACGCGCCCATCAGGCCACCGACCGCAGGTGCGTGATCCGAGGGGCGCCGTCGGTGAGGAGCACGCCGATGACGTCGATCCCGATCCGTGCGCCGCGGTAGGCCTCCTGCCCGGCCTCCGGGTCCCACGGCCGGGCGCGGGTGGCGCGTGCGACGACCCAGGCGCGGGAGAGCCGCCGCAGGCGCGCCGCCTTGTCGGCCGTCACGGCCTCGACGGGGTCGCCGAATGTGGTGCTGCGCCGGGTCTTGACCTCGACCACGGTCCAGCGTCTGCCCTCCGGGTCCCAGGCGACGATGTCGAGCTCGCCGTCCCGCACCCGCCAGTTGCGCTCGACGACGACCATGCCCAGCCCCTCGAGGTACCGCTCGGCGACCCGCTCGCCCCACGCACCGAGCGCGAGGCGCCCGGCCGACGGCGGCGGTGCCTGGTCGTCCTGCGCCTGGTCGTCCTGCGCCGGCGCGATCCCGGTCGCCGATGCCCCCGGTACCGCCCCGCGCGCCGTGCCCGCCGTGCCCGCCGCGCCCACCGCGTCCGCCGTCGTCGTTCTCTCGTCCCGCTCCGTGCCCGTGCCGTCCGGCATCGCGACCACCTCCGGGACCCACCCAAGGCGAGCGGGAGGACGGCTGCCCGGCGTACACGGCAGGTCTGTGGACGAGGGTGCGTCGGCCGTGCCTGTGGGGACTTCGTCGCCGACGCGCGACGTCCGGCCACGCCGGGCCGCACGGCCACACGGCCACACGGCCACACGGCCACACGAACGCAGGGAATCGCCCGCGCGAGCGCACGCCGGCACGCCCGCTACTTCGCGGCGATCCGCCGTTCGATTACGCGCGCGACCGCCCGCGTCGCCTCGAGCGGGGCGAGGTGGCCGACGCCCGGCAGCAGGGTGACCTCCGGGTCGCCGGGCAGCAGTCGTGCGAGCTCGGCGCCCTGCTCCGCCGGTATCCACGGGTCCGCCTCGCCCCAGGCGATCGCCGTCGGCGCGCGGACGGAGCCGAGCCGTTCGACCACGGGCCGCGTGTGCTCCGGGGTGAGCGCACCGATCTGCCGGTAGAAGGCAGCCTGCCCGGCGGTGCTCGTCCAGGGCCGGGCGAGGTCGTCGGGCAGCGCGGGGTCCAGGCCGGGACCGCCGGCCCCGGCGACGTACTCGCGCACCAGCGCGCGGTGCTGCGCCGACGGCAGGGCGGCGAACACGTCCTCGTGCTCGGCGACGAGCCGGAAGAACGGGGAGCCCCACGGGTCGAGCGTGACGATGTCGAGCAGCGTGATCGTCGCCGCCTCGACCCCCTCGAGGAGGTGGGCCCCGAGGACGACGGCGCCGCCGATGTCGTGCCCCACGAGGTGCGGCCGCTCGAGCCCCCAGTGGTCGAGGAGCGCGGCCAGACGGCGGCGCTGCGCGACGAGGTCGACGGCGGGGAGGTCGGGCGGTGGGCCGTCGGATCCGTCGGGCGCATCGGTTCCGTCGGTCGGCGCGGCCGCCGGGATCGACGCCCCGTACCCGGGCATGTCCCACAGGTACACGCGACGGTCGCGGGCGAGCAGCCGGGCCACCGGCTCCCACACCCGCGACGACCACGGCGTGCCGTGGCAGAGGACGACGTCGGCGGCGTTCGTGGCGGCTCCGTCGCGCTCCGGGCCGAGCACGTAGGAGGCGACGGGGGCGTCGAGCTCGACGACGGTCGGCTCCGGCAGGTCGTCGCTCACGAACCGACCACCCCTACGGCAGCTTGATGTCCGACTGGTTGAGCTCCTCGACGTTGACGTCCTTGAACGTCACGACGCGCACGTTCTTGACGAACCGGGCGGAGCGGTAGACGTCCCACACCCAGGCGTCGGAGAGGTTGAGCTCGAAGAAGACGTCGCCGCCGGCGTTGCGCACCTGGACGTCGACGCTGTTGCACAGGTAGAAGCGGCGCTCCGTCTCGACCACGTAGGTGAAGAGACTGACGACGTCTCGGTACTCGCGGTAGAGCCCCAGCTCGAGCTCGGTCTCGTAGTTCTCCAGGTCCTCGGCACTCACAGGGCCATCATGCACCCCGACGAGCGGGCAGCCGCCACGAGCGCCGGTGCCAGTCGCTCGCGCCGAGCTCGGCGAGCGCCGCGAGGTGACCGGCGGAGCCGTACCCCTTGTTGCCCGCGAGGCCGAACGCCTCGAGCTCGGGGCGCGCCGCGGCCACGACCATGAGCGCGTCCCGCTCGACCTTGGCGAGCACGCTCGCCCCGGACACGGACGCGCACCGAAGGTCGCCCTTGACCTCGGTCACCACGGGGACGTCCCACGCCGGGACGCCGGTCGCGCCCCGCCCGACGGCGTCGCTCGCCAGGGTGAGCAGGTCCGCCTCGGGCTCGGCGAGCCAGTCGTGGGCGCCGTCGAGGATCGTCGCCCCGGCCACGAGGCCGCCCCGGGCGAGGTCGGCGTGCACGGCGACGAGCGCCCGCCTCGCCGCGAGCCGCTGGGCGGGCAGGATCCCGAGGGCGTCGATCTCGGCGGGCGACGCGTGCCCGACCGCCCAGGCCGCGGCCCAGGCGCGGACCGGATCGACCAGGGCCTCGCGCGCGGCGGGGCGCAGCGCCTTGGAGTCGGTGAGGCCCGCCGGGATCTCCCCGGTGGTGCTGCCCACCGCGCACACGCCGATGGTCACCGGTCCGGCGAGCGCGCCCCGGCCGACCTCGTCGACCCCGAGCACCACGGTGTGCTCCGGGAGGCCGGCGAGGAGCTCGCGCTCGCGGGCGAGGTCGGGTGGCGCGGCCCTCACGGTGCGGGAACGTCCTCGAACGTCTCCTCCGGGTCGGAGTGCCAGTCGACGTTGCCCATCGGCCACACGGTGGCGAACGCGGTGCCGACCACGTTCTCGAGCGGCACGAACCCGCCACCCGGACCACCCATGTGCGCGCGGGAGTCCGCGGAGTTGTCCCGGTTGTCGCCCATCACCCACAGGTGCCCCTCGGGGACGACGACCTCGAACTCGAGCCCCGAGGGCTGCGCGCCGGGCGCGAGGTAGGGCTCGTCGATCGGCTCGCCGTTGACCATGAGCCGCCCGTCGGCGTCGCAGCAGGTCACGGTGTCGCCGGGGAGGCCGATCACGCGCTTGATGAGGTGCTGCCCGGCGTCCTGCGGGAGGATCCCCACGAAGGTGAGGCCGTCGGTGACGGCCCGCTGCACCGGGTTGCTGGACTCCACGGGCTGGTCCTCGAGCCAGCCGCCCGGGTCGACGAACACGACGATGTCGCCACGCTCGAGGTCGAACGGACCCGGCGTCAGCTTGCTCACCATCACCCGGTCCCCGACCTCGAGGGCCTCCTCCATCGAGCCCGAGGGGATGTAGAACGCCTGGACGAGGAACGTCTTGATGAGGACGGACAGGACGAGCGCGCACACCACGACGATCGCGGTCTCGCGCAGCCACGCCCCGATGCCGCCGCGCCGCGCCGAGCGGCCGGTGCCGCGGCGACGAGGGTCGTCCTCGGCAGCCGGGTCCGAGCCCGGGTCCGCGCCGGGGTCCGCGCCGGGGTCGGAGCCGGTGCCCTCACCCGGACGACTGCCTCTCCCCGCGCCGGCTCCCCGGCCCCGCGGCGCCCGGCCGTCAGGGTCATGGGTGATCGCCGTGCCGTGGTCGTCGACCTCGGAGGGGGTCGGAGCGCTCGGGGGCGTGAGCGGCTCGGTCATGCGTCCTCCTCGGTACGGCCGGCCGGGATGCCCGCACGCCAGGCGGTCCCACCGCCGTCGGTCCACACGGTATCCCGCGCACGACGACGCCCGGCGGACATCTCGTCCGCCGGGCGTCGTCCGGGAGCGGTCGGCTCGGTCGTGCCGGTGCTCAGGCGTTGTCGCGCTTCTCGCGGATCTTCGCGGCCTTCCCGCGCAGGTTGCGCAGGTAGTAGAGCTTGGCGCGGCGGACGTCGCCGCGGGTGACGCGCTCGATCGAGTCAATCGTCGGGGCGTGCACGGGGAACGTGCGCTCGACGCCGACGCCGAAGCTCACCTTGCGGACCGTGAAGGTCTCGCGGACGCCCTGGCCCTGGCGGGCGATGACGACGCCCTGGAAGACCTGGACGCGGGAGCGCGTGCCCTCGACGACCTTGACGTTGACCTTGACGGTGTCGCCCGCGCGGAAGGCGGGGACGTCGGTGCGGATCGACGCACCGTCGATGAAGTCCAGGGTCTGCATGAGAATCTCTCCTTCGCCCGTGCGCGCAGGTCACGGCCGGCTGGTCGGCGCTCGGCGCCGTCTGGTTCGGGTGCCTGCTCGGGCCGGGACCCCCTGCGGCAGGTCACCGGCCGCGGCTGTGCCGCGCAAGCCGCTCCATCCTGCCACATCGGCCCGTCCGCCCCCAGGGCCGATGCCCCGCTCTCACGTGAGGTCGCGCACCATCACCACGTCGTCGTGCACCTGGTCGCCGACGCGGAACCGGCGCGGGCCGACGACGACGAACCCCGCGCGCTCGTAGGCCTTCCGTGCGCGTCGGTTGCGGGCGTTCGTGCCGAGCCAGAGGGCGCGCACGGGCTCCCCGTCGACCTCGCTGGCGGCCGTGGCAGCGACCGCGGAGTCGAGCAGGAGGCGGCCGAGGCCGGAGCCGAGGTACGCGCGGGCGATGTAGATCTTCGACAGCTCGGCGGCCGGCCGGGCGATGACGACGGCCGCGACGTCGTCGGCGTACGGCACGGCGTCGGCGCTCCCGGGCAGGTGGGTGAGCGTGTAGCCGGCGAGCTCTGGCCGGGCCGTCGCGCCGTCGGCTGCGCCCCGTACCGATCCCGCACCGGTACCGGTTCCGTCCTCGGCACGCCCGGTCCCGACCTCCGCGACCTGGAGGATCGTCGTCGGCGAGGCGATGTGGGCGGCCATCCGCTCCGCGGTCAGGTGCTCGGCGACGAACGCGGCGATGTCCTCCTCCGCGGTGCCGGGCGGGCAGGCGAGGGCGAACGTGGCGGCGGCGAGCGCGGCGAGGGCCTCGGCGTCGTCGGGGCCGGCGTCGCGGACGGTGACGGGCACGGGAGACGGTGCGCCGTCGGGGACGACCCGGCCGAGCCGCGCGAGGGTGCGCCGGTCCGCCTTCGTGAGGGCTCCGGCGTCGAGGGCGTCGAGAAGGTCGGGGCGCCGGGCGGCGGTCCGCTCGAGCGAGCGCTCGCGCCGCCAGGCCGCGGCGGCGCCGTGGTCGCCGGAGGTGAGGACGGGCGGGATCTCGAGCCCGCGCCACTCCGTCGGCCGGGTGTAGACCGGGTACTCGAGGGTGCCGTCGCCGGCGTGGGACTCCTCGGCGAGCGAGTCGGGGTTCCCGACGACGCCGGGCAGCAGCCGGACGACCCCCTCGACGAGCGCGAGCGCCGCGACCTCCCCGCCGTTGAGCACGTAGTCGCCGAGGGAGTACTCGAGGACCCGGACATCGTCACGGCCGCGGTAGTGCTCGGCGACCCGGGCGTCGATGCCCTCGTACCGTCCGCACGCGACGACGAGCGGGCCGTCGCCGGTGGCGAGCGAGTCGAGCGTGGCCTGCGTGAGCGGCTCGCCGGCCGGGGCGGGGATCGCGAGGACGCCGCCGACCGCGAGCAGCGGGTCGAGGGCCTCGCCCCACACGTCGGCGCGCATGACCATGCCCGCTCCCCCGCCGGCCGGGGTGTCGTCGACGGTGCGGTGACGGTCGGTCGTCACGTCCCGCAGGTCGTGGACGGCGAGGTCGACGAGGCCGTCGCGCCGGGCCTTCCCGATGAGGCTGAGGTCCAACGGCGCGAGGTAGTCGGGGAAGATCGTCACGACGTCGATGCGCACGTCAGTGCCCCGCGTCGGTCGGGCCTGTGCGGGTCGCGTCCGAGCCGTCGCCGGCCGGGCTCTCGTCACCGGTCCGGTGGTCGTCGTCGACGGGGTTGTCGTCGTCGGACCCGGTCTCATCCGCATCCTCGGGCAGCGGGTCGCCGGCGAGCAGGCCGCGCGGCGGGTCGAGGACGACCTTCCCGGCGGCGACGTCGACCACCGGCACGAGCGCGCGGACGAACGGCACGGGGGTCGTGGGGCCGTCGGTCTCGCGGACGAGCAGGAGGTCGTGCCCCGGTGCGGCCCGGAGGTCGACGACCTCGCCGAGCGTGCGGCCGTCGACGTGCTCGGCGCGCAGGCCCCGCAGCTCGTGCGGGTACCAGGCGTCCTCCTCGTCGTCCTCCTCGTCGGTCTCGACGACGAGCCGGACGCCACGCAGCGACTCGACCGCGGTGCGGTCCTCCGCCCCCGCGAACCGGACGTAGTAGGAGCCGCGGTCGACCCGGGTGCTCGTGACCTCGAGCGGCCCGGCGTCCGCGGGGTCCGTCTCGAGGGTGGCACCCACGGCGAGACGACGCTCGGGGTCGTCGGTGCGGACGTCGAGCCGGACCTCGCCCCGCAGCCCGTGCGGGGCCCCGACGACGGCGACGGTGAGCTGCACGGCGACTCCTTGACCGGTGGGGCCGCGCGGCGCGCGCCGGCAGGCCCGGTGGACTGTGGTGGGACGAACGATGGTGGGACGAACGGTGGTGGGACGAACGGTGGTGCGAACGACGCGGACCCGGCCCGCGAGGCGGGCCGGGTCCGGCGTCGGTGTGCTCAGCGGCGGTCGGTGTCGACGACGTCGATCCGCACGGGGCCCGAGGTCGACAGCGCGCCGATCACGGTGCGCAGCGCCTTCGCGGTGCGCCCCTGTCGCCCGATCACGCGCCCGAGGTCCGCGGGGTTGACCCGCACCTCGAGCAGGTCGCCGCGGCGCAGCGAGCGCTCGGCCACCTGGACGTCGTCCGGGTTGTCGACGATCCCGCGCACGAGGTGCTCGAGGGCGTCGGCCAGCACGTCAGGCCTCCTCGGCCGGAGCCTCGGCGTCGCCCTCGGCGGTCTCCGTCGACCCCTCGGCGGCCGCGTCGTCGGAGTCGGTGGACTCGTCGGCGCTCGCCTCGGCGGCGGCCGCGGCCTCCTCCTCGGCCTTCTTGGCCGACGCGTCGGACTTGCGCTTCTCGGCGGCGTCCTCGGCGGCCTTGACGGCCTCGGCGCGGGCGGCGGCGACGGTCTCCTCGGAGGCGTCCTTCGTCCGCAGCGTGCCCTCGGCGCCGTCGATGCCCTTGAACTGCTGCCAGTCGCCGGTCACCTTGAGGAGCGCGGCGACCTGCTCGGTCGGCTGCGCGCCGACGCCGAGCCAGTACTGCACGCGCTCGGAGTCGATCTGGATGAGCGACGGCTCCTGCATCGGGTTGTAGAGGCCGATCTCCTCGATGGCCCTGCCGTCGCGACGGGTGCGGGAGTCCATGACGACCACGCGGTAGTGCGGGGCGTGGATCTTGCCGAGACGCTTGAGTCGGATCTTGACTGCCACTTGAGTGGGTGCTCCTGGTTCTGGGGTTCAGGTGGGCGTGCGCGCGCCGACGGTGGGAACACGACGACGGTTGCTGCCCGGGACACGGTCCGCGCGGGAGAGAGGGGCCCACGCGCACCGGGTACAGCCCGCCATTGTGCCAGACATCTCCCCCGCCGGCACCGGTCGTCGGCGAGCGGGCGCGTGCCGTCGGCCACGTCGACGGGCCGCCGGGAGCCACGTCGGCGGGCGGTCCGTGGTCCCGCCCCCGGACGGCCGGTGGCGACGTCGACGCGAGGTCGGGCGGGGTGTCGTCGTCGGGGACGGTGCGGCTCGGTCAGGCGGGGCGGTTGCGTACCGGGGCGTCGCGCAGGACGAGCCAGAGGCCGACCGCCGTCAGCACCACGGCTCCGAGCAGCACGAGCGGGACCGTCGCGGGCGTCGGCCCGACGTCGGCGATCCGCTGGAAGATCTGGCCCTGCATGTCGTTGCCGGTGACGAGGGCCGCGACGCCCACGACCGGCAGGAGCGCGGGGATCGTCAGCAGGATCGCCCTGACGACCGCGCCGCCGTGCAGGCGGTAGAACAGGGCGCCCACGAGCTGGCCGGACAGGACGGCCCCGAACGAGTTGGCGGCCATGACGAGCGCGAAGAACCACCACCCGCGCTCCCAGGCGGTCGGCACGTCCGACTCCGGGAAGGCGTGCTCCCAGCCGGCGACCCGGAACGCCAGCGCCTCGGCGGCCATGAGGAGCGTGGCACCCGCCGACCACACGAGGCCGGCCACGGGCGCGGATGCGAGGTTGCCGAGGACGACCGAGGGCCGGGTGGCCCCCTGCGGCACGAACGCGACCATGTGCTGGCGCACGAGCACGAGGCCGACGACGAACGGCACGCCGAAGGCCAGCGACGAGAGCGACGCGACCCACGACCGGTCGACGCTCCACCCCACCGCGAGGACCGTGAGCGTGACGGCTGCGGCGGCGATACCGATGACGAGGGCGATGAGCGTGACGTAGCCGTGCGCGACCGTGTTCCAGCCGGCGATCGAGAGCCACTGGGGCCGCCGCGGACCGGCGTGCTGCGGGGCCCGGACGAGGTCGGACGCGAGGGTGGTCATGAGGAGCTCCCGGTGAGGTGGATGACGACGTCCTGGAGCCCGAGGTGACCGACCCCGATGCCTCGACGGGCGAGGTCGGCCCGTGTATCGGCGTCGATGTCGGCGAGCACGGTGAGCTCGCTGGTGGGGCCCAGGCTGCGCTCGGCGAGGACGGTGAGGTCGGCGGCGGCTGCCCGCACGTCGTCCGTGCGTCCGGTGAGGGTGGCCCCGCGGGAGCGGAGCTCCTCGGCGCCGCCGTCGTGGACGACCCGCCCGTCGTCGAGCAGCACGACGTCCTCGAGCACGTTCTCGATCTCGGAGATGAGGTGGCTCGACAGGACGATCGTGCGGGGGTTGCGCGCGTAGTCGGCCACGAGCAGGTCGTAGAACTCCACGCGCGTGGGCGCGTCCATCCCGAGGTGCACCTCGTCGAACATCGTCAGCGGTGCGCGCGAGGCCAGCCCGAGGATCGCACCGACCACGGCCCGTCGGCCGCGCGACATCTTGACCGGGTGCTGCTTCGGGTCGATGCCGAAGTGGTCGAGGAGCTGCTCGGCCCACGCCTGGTCCCACGTGGGCCGCAGCATGGCCGCGATCTGGAACGTGTCCTCGACGGGCTGGTCGGGGACGACGTCTCCGGACTCGCGCACGAGGCAGATCGCCGGCGCGAGCCGCGCGTCGTCGAACGGGTCGCGCCCACCCACCCGCACGCTCCCCCGGGTCGGCCGGCGGAAGCCGGCGAGCGCGGACAGCGCCGTGGTCTTGCCCGAGCCGTTGCGGCCGAGCAGGCCGGTGATCCGACCCTCGCGGAGGCCGCACGTGGCGGCGTCCAGGGCAGTCGTGCGGCCGAGCCGGACGGTGACGTCCTCGAGCCGCGCGTCGAGCGGGGTGTGCGTGGAGCTCACGTCGTCAGCCTCTCGTGGGTGGACGGTCGGGTTCGTGGGTGGGTGGTCAGGCACTCGTGGGTGAGTGGTCGGGCCCTCGTGGGTGGGTGGGTGGGTGCTCAGGACCAGCGGAACAGGCGGGCCGCGAGCGGGTAGAGCACGGCCACGTAGGCGATCATGACGACGAGCTGGAGCCACGGCACGCCCGAGCCGAACCAGGCCTCGGTCATCGCCTGGCTGGCGGCGCCGAGCGGCGTGAACCGGGCGATCGACTCGACGATGTCCGGCATGATCGGCCCCGGCGTCCACAGGCCCGCGAAGAAGAGCATCGGGAAGTACACGAGCATCCCCAGTCCGTTCGCCGTCGAGGCCTTCGCCGCGAATGCGGCGATGAGGAGCCCGATGCCGAAGGTGGACGCCAGCCCGAGCAGGGCGGCCAGGACGAGCAGCACCGGCTGGGTGGGGACCACGAGGTCGTGGACGAGCGCCGAGACACCGAGCGCGAGCACCGCCGCCACGAGGAACGCCGCGACGTTGACGATCACCTGGGCGACGAGGATGCCGGACGGACGCATCGGAGTCGCGGCCAGGCGGCGCAGCACGCCGCGCTCGCGGTAGCCCGCGATGTACGACGGGAGCGTCGTCAGCGCGGGTGCGGCGACCGCGGTCGCGAGGATGACGGGCATGAACGAGGCGATGACGGTCAGTCCGTCGTAGGAGCTGCCGGGCGACTCGATCGTGTCGCGCATGCCGGGGATGGCGAAGCCGAGCCCGACGGCGAGGATGAGCGGGAAGAATAGGGCGAAGAACACCGACCCGGGGTCCCGCAGGAACAGGACGGCCTCGGAGCGGACGAGGTCGCCGAGGCCTCGCTGGCGCGCGGCTCGGGGCACGCGGTTCGTGGTGGCGCGGGCGGTGGCGGTCATGCGGCACCCTCCTCGGGCTTGGCGCTCGTGAGGTCGACGAAGACGTCCTCGAGCGTGCGGGTACGGGTGTTGAGCGACGCGGGCACGATGCCCGCGCGGTCGAGAGCAGCGACGACGTCGGGCAGGACGCGCGTGCCACCCGTGATGCTGAGCGCGGAGCCGCGGCGGGTGACGTCGCTGACGGCGTCGAGGTCCCGGATCAGGTCCTCCGGGTCGGCGGCGCCGGCGGGCAGCCCGACCGTGAGGACGGTCTGGCCCGAGTCGGCGGAGGTGAGCTCGGCCGGGGTGCCCTCGGCGACGACGTGCCCGGCGTCGATGACGACGATCCGGTCGGCGAGGTGCTCGGCCTCGTCCATGAAGTGCGTGACGAGGAGGACCGTCACGCCGGAGTCGCGGACCCGCTCGACGAGCTTCCAGGTCTCGCGCCGGCCGACGGGGTCGAGACCGGTCGTCAGCTCGTCGAGGATGACGACCTGCGGGCTGCCCACGAGGGCGAGCGCGATGGACAGGCGCTGCTGCTGTCCGCCCGAGAGGTCGTCGAACCGGGTGCGCCTCGAGTCCTCGAGGCCGAGCATGGCGATGAGCTCGTCGACGTCCGCGGGCTCGGGGTAGAAGGCCGCGTAGAGGCGCAAGGCCTCCTGGACGGTGATCTTCGCCGGGAGCTTGGACTCCTGGAGCTGGACGCCGAGGACCTGCCGCACGGCGGCGGGGTCGGTCTGCGGGTCGATGCCGAGGACGCGGGCGGTGCCGGAGTCCTGCTTCTGCAGGCCGGCGAGGATCTCGACGCTGGTGGTCTTGCCGGCGCCGTTGGGGCCGAGGATGCCGACGATCTCGCCGGGCTCGACGCTCAGGCTGACGTCGGCGACGGCCACCTTCTGGCCGAAGGTCTTGCGCAGGTGGGTGATGTCGATGGCGGATGACACAGGGGTCCCCTCCTTCGGGGTGCGGTGCGGGTGGAGCTGGTGGACGGTGCGTGCCGGTGGGCGGCACGCACCGGTGGGCGGTCGCGGGCGCTCAGGCCTCGACGCCGCCGATCGGGGTACGCCTCAGGAGGGCGACGACGTATCCGGCGAGCACGAGGGTCGCCCCGCCGACGATGAGGTAGACCCAGCCGCCGAGGCCGGCGAGGTTGCCGACCGAGTCGGGCCGGCCGAGGTCGACGAGCACCTGTGCGCCCAGGACGGGCAGCAGGGCGAACGGGAGCAGGAGCGTGCCGCGCAGGCCTCCGAACCGGTAGTAGCCGGCGCCGACGGCGAGGCCCGAGACGAGCCCGGCGAGCACCATGAGCGTGATGACGGCCCACGGCTCGAGCAGCCCGGTCTCCCAGACGCCCTCGACGATCCCGTCGTCGTCGGTGCCCATGGCGCCGTGCGGCCAACCGAGCGCGCCGTAGATCCAGCCCTCGACGATCAGGAGCAGGGCCATGACGAGCCCGTGCCCGAGCGCGGCGACGAGGGACGAGGCGAGCGCCCCGCGGATGAACGAGCGTCGGGTCATCCCGTTGACCACGTAGATCGTGACGGCGATCGCGATCACCACGGCGATCGAGAACGGGAGCCAGAGCGTCGCGTAGATGGCGAACTGCATGACGGAGACGCGCACGATGGTGAAGTGGTCGACGAGCAGGGTGGCGACGGCGATGGCGACGACGGCCAGAGCCCAGAACCACGCCCCGACGACGCCGTGCACGCCCAGCATCGAGGCCGTGGCGCGGACCCACTGGGGGCGGACGCCTCGCCCCGCGCCGGGCACGGCGGTCGGCGTGGTGAGGGTGGGGTCGGTGGAGGTCATGACGTGCGCTCCGTGAGGTGGATGACGAGCTCCTGCAGGCCGAGGCGGCCGACGGCGAGCCCCTGGTCCTCGAGACCGCGCAGCGTGGCCCGGTCGGGCCGGCCGTAGACCGCGGCCTCCTTCGTGCCGCCGAGCGTGCGCTCGGCGAGGACCTCGAGGTCGGCGACGGCGCGGTCCACCGCGTCGGCGGGTCCCGTGACGGTGAGTCCGCCGGCGGTGATCTCGTCCGCGTCGCCGGCGACTCGCAGCCCGCCGCGGTCGAGGATGATCACGTGCTCGAGCAGCTGCTCGATCTCGCTGATGAGGTGGCTGGACAGGACGATCGTGCGCGGATGCTCGGCGTAGTCCGCGAGCAGCCGCTCGTAGAACAGGGCGCGCGAGGGCGCGTCCATCCCGAGGTAGACCTCGTCGAACATCGTCAGCGGGGCACGCGAGGCGAGCCCGACCGTGGCGGCGACGGCCGACCGGTTGCCGCGCGAGAGTGCGTCGACCGACTTCTTGGGGTCGATCTCGAACGCGTCGAGCAGCTCGTCCGCGAGCGCCTGGTCCCACCGGGGGCGGGTCCGGCGCACGGCCCGCAGGTTCGCGCGCACGTTCTCCGTGGTGAAGAGGTCGCCGGCCTCGCGGACGAGGCAGATGCCCTCCATGAGGGTCTCGTTCTCGAACGGGTCGGCACCCTCGACGCGCACGCGCCCCGAGGTGGGTCGGCGCAGTGCGGCGACGACGCCGAGCAGCGTCGACTTGCCGGCGCCGTTGCGGCCGAGCAGGCCGGTGATGGAGCCCGGCTCGATGGTCGTGGTGACGCCGTCGAGCGCCTGCGTGCGGCCGAGCCGGACGCCGAGGTCGTCGATGTCGACGCGGTAGCCGGTCATGACGTGGCTCCCTTGATGTGGGCGATGAGCTCGTCGGGGGTGATGCCGAGGGCGGCGGCCTCCGCGAGCACCGGGTCGAGGTGCTCGGCGAAGAAGGACTCGCGCCCGCCGGCGAGGAGGGCCGCGGGGGCGCCCGGCGCGACGAACATGCCGACGCCGCGCTGCTTGTACAGGATGCCCTCGTCCACCAGCAGCGCAAACGCTTTTGCGGCGGTGGCCGGGTTGATCCGGTACGTGGTGGCGAACTGGGTGGTCGACATGACCTGCTCCTCCTCCCGAAGGTTGCCGGTGACGATCTGCCGACGCAGGTGGTCAGCGATCTGGAGATAGATCGGCTCGGGCCCGTCGAACACGTCGTCACCTCCTTCGTTGGTTCGTTACTCGACTAATGAACCACGGAACCGACGAACCGTCAACCCGTGCCACCCTCGTCCCCATGAGCGCCCCGTCACGCCCGCTGCACCTGACCGGCACCGTCGTCGTCGACGAGACCACCGTGCTGCCCGAGATCTGGGTCGAGGCGGGGCGGATCCACACCTCTCCCCCGCCGGGGTCGGAGGCGTCCGACGAGGTGCGCGGCGTCGTCGTGCCGGGTCTGGTCGACGTGCACGCCCACATCGGGCTCGGCGCGGGAGGCGCGGTGGACGAGGCGACGGCCGAGGCGCAGGCGCTCGCCGACCGCGACGCGGGAGTGCTCCTCGTCCGCGACGCGGGCTCCCCCGCCGACACGCGCTGGGTCGACGACCGCGAGGACCTGCCCCGGCTCGTCCGCGCCGGCCGGCACGTCGCCCGCCCGAAGCGCTACATCAGGAACTTCGCGCGCGAGCTCGACGACGTGGCGCGGCTGCCCGAGGCCGTGGCCGAGGAGGCGCGGCGCGGGGACGGCTGGGTCAAGCTCGTCGGCGACTGGATCGACCGGTCCCTCGGCGCCGACGCCGACCTCACGCCGCTGTGGCCGCGGGACGTGCTGACCGACGCCGTCGCGGCCGCGCACGGGAACGGCGCGCGCGTCACCGTCCACACGTTCGCCACCGAGACCGTCGACGACTGCCTCGCCGCGGGGGTCGACTGCCTCGAGCACGGGACGGGCATGACGACCGACCACATGGCGGAGCTGGCCGCCCGCGGCGTCCCGGTGACGGTGACCGCCCGGCAGACCGCCCAGTTCGGCGACTTCGCCGACCAGGCCGGCGCGAAATACCCCGTCTACGCGGCACGGATGCGGGCGATGCACGCACGGCGGCGCGAGTTCTGGGGCGAGGTCGTGGCGGCCGGCGTGCCGCTGCTCATGGGCTCCGACGCCGGGGGCACGCTCGACCACGGCACGCTGCCGGACGAGCTCGTCGCCTGCGCGGAGCTCGGCATCCCGCACGAGCGGGTGCTCGCGGCGGCGACGTGGGAGGCGCGGCGCTACCTCGGCGTGCCGGGCATCGAGGACGGGGCGAGCGCGGACCTCGTCGTCTACGCGGACGACCCGCGGACGGACGTGAGCGTCACGCGGCGGCCGACGGCGATCGTCCTGCGAGGCACGCGCGTCCGCTGACCCTCACCTGGCGAGTGAGCCGATGTCCGCCCGACGAATGAGCCGGCATCGGCCCGGCGTCCGCGTCCGCGTCGACAGCGTCAGCGCAGGTATTTCTGCAGCTCGGAGATGTCGAGGTCCTCCGGCTTGGGCTGGACCGGGCCCGTGCCCCCGCCGCCGAACGAGGCGCCCGAGGGGGCGGACGTTCGCGAGGCGAGCTCGCGCTCCTGCTGCGCGCGCTTGGCGGGGTTGCCGCTCTTGCCCTTCTTCTTCTTCACCTGCGGCGCCTGACGGCCCTTCGACTTCTTGCCGCCACCCATGCCGGGGCCGCCGGGAAACCCGCCCGCGCCGGGCATGCCGCCGCCGCTGTTCATCTTGCGCATCATCACGCGGGCCTGCTCGAACCGCTCGAGCAGGGAGTTGACCTGCTGGACGGTGGTGCCGGCGCCCTTGGCGATGCGCGAACGCCGCGACCCGTTGAGGATCTTCACGTTGTCGCGCTCGGCGGGCGTCATCGACCGGACGATCGCCTCGACGCGGTCGACCTCGCGCTCGTCGAAGTTGTCCAGCTGCTCGCGCATCTGGCCCATGCCCGGGAGCATCCCGAGCATCTTCTTCATCGAGCCCATCTTCTTGATCTGCTGGAGCTGGCCGAGGAAGTCCCCCAGCGTGAAGTCGTCGCCGGCGAGCTTCTCGGCGAGCGCCTCCGCCTCGGCGGCGTCGTAGGTCCGCTCGGCCTGCTCGATGAGGGTGAGGACGTCACCCATGTCGAGGATGCGGGACGCCATGCGGTCGGCGTGGAAGCGCTCGAAGTCCTCGAGCTTCTCGCCGGTCGAGGCGAACAGGACCGGCACGCCGGTGACGCCGCGGACGGACAGGGCGGCGCCACCGCGGGCGTCGCCGTCGAGCTTGGACAGGACGACACCGGTGAACCCGACACCCTCGGCGAACGCGTTCGCCGTGGTGACGGCGTCCTGGCCGATCATCGCGTCGAGGACGAACAGGGTCTCGTGCGGCTGGACGGCGTCGCGGATGTTCGCGGCCTGCCGCATCATCTCCTCGTCCACGCCGAGGCGGCCCGCGGTGTCGACGATGACGACCGAGTGCATGGCCTGCCGGGCGCGCTCGAGGCCGGTCCGCGCGACCTCGACCGGGTCGCCGACACCGTTGCCCGGCTCCGGCGCCCATACGGACACGCCGGCGCGCTCGCCGACGATCTGGAGCTGGGTGACGGCGTTGGGCCGCTGGAGGTCGGAGGCGACGAGCAGCGGGGTGTGCCCCTGCTCGCGCAGCCACTTGCCCAGCTTGCCGGCGAGGGTCGTCTTTCCGGCGCCCTGGAGGCCCGCGAGCATGATGACCGTCGGCGGGTGCTTGGCGATGAAGAGGTCGCGGGACTCGCCGCCGAGGACCTCGACGAGCTCCTCGTGAACGATCTTGATGACCTGCTGGCCCGGGTTGAGGGCCTTGGACAGGTCGGCACCCGTGGCGCGCTCGCGGATCCGACCGGTGAACTCCCGGACGACCGGGAGCGCGACGTCTGCCTCGAGCAGGGCCCGCCGGATCTCCCGGACGGTGGTGGCGACGTCCTCCTCGGAGAGTCGCCCCTTCCCGCGCAGGCCCTTGAAGGCGCCGGTGATCCGGTCGGAGAGGGAGGCGAACACGTAGGTCCTTCGTCGGTCGGGGCGCTGCGGCGGAGCCGGATTCTCGGCTCGGGACGGCGCGCGCGGTCAGGTCGTTGCCCGCAAGGGTAACAACGGGGACGACGACGCGGCCGTGGTGTGCCTCGCCCTCGCCCGTCGGCTGTGACGCAGACGGACGGGGGCCCGGGAGACGTCGCGGCTAGATGGCCTCGGAGCCGCGCTCGCCGGTGCGGACGCGGACGACCTCGCCGACGTCGGACACCCAGACCTTGCCGTCGCCGATGCGGCCGGTGTGCGCGGCGCTGACGACGGCGTCGAGGACCTTGCTCGCCTCCGCGTCGTCGACGAGGACCTCGATGCGGACCTTGGGCACGAGCCGGACCTCGTACTCGGCGCCGCGGTAGACCTCGGTGTGGCCGTGCTGGCGGCCGAACCCGTTGGCGTCCGAGACGGTCATGCCGGTGACCCCGGCGGACTCGAGGGCGGCCTTGATGTCCTCGAGCCGGAAGGGCTGGACGATGGCGGTGATGAGCTTCATGGCGGTCCTCACTTCTCCGATCCGGTGAGCAGGCGGCCGGTGCCGATGCCCTCGTACGCGCTCTCCGCGTGCTGGGCGGTGTCGATGCCGGCAGTCTCCTCGTCCTCGCTGATGCGCCACCCCATGGTCGCCCTGAGGACCAGGGCGATGATCAGCGTGACGAGCCCCGAGTAGATCACGGCGAGCGCCGCGACGAGCGTCTGAACCGCCAGGAGAGCGAGTCCTCCGCCCGTGAGCAGTCCGCCGTCGTCGGCGAGGAACCCGATGAGGACGGTGCCGACGAGCCCTCCGACGAGGTGGACGCCGACGACGTCGAGGGAGTCGTCGAACCGCCAGCGGTACTTCAGGCTCACCGCGAGCGCGCACAGGGCGCCGGCGATCACGCCGAGGACGATCGACGTGACCGGGGTGAGCGCTCCCGCGGCCGGCGTGATCGCCACGAGCCCGGCGACCGTTCCCGAGGCCGCTCCCAGCGACGTCATCCGGCCGTCGCGGATCTTCTCCGTGACGAGCCAGCCGAGGATCGCGGCGGCGGTCGCGGAGGTCGTGTTGACCCACGCGAGACCCGCGACGCCGTCGGCGGTGAACGCCGACCCGGCGTTGAACCCGAACCAGCCCACCCACAGCAGGGCGGCGCCGACCATGACGAGCGGCAGGTTGTGCGGCGGCATGGGGCGCCGGCCGAAGCCTGCCCGGCTGCCGACGACGAGCGCGAGCACGAGCCCGGCGATCCCGGCGTTGATGTGGACGACCGTGCCTCCGGCGAAGTCGATCGGCTCGGCGATCCCGGCGAGCGGGCCGTCGCCGGACAGCAGCCCGCCGCCCCACACCATGTGGGCCATCGGGAAGTAGGACAGCGTCACCCAGGCGGCGGCGAACACGAGCCAGGTCGCGTAGCGCACGCGCTCGGCGATCGCGCCGGAGACCAGTGCGGTCGTGATGATCGCGAACGTGGACTGGAACGCGACGCCCACGTACACGGGAACCCCGACGTCGTCGAGGAGGAACGTGCCGTCCGCGGCGGTGACGAGACCCTCGAGGGCGAACCCGTCGAGCGGGTTGCCGAACAGGCCGGCGAACGAGGAGCCGTAGCTCGTCGAGTACCCCCACAGCGGGTAGATCACGCCGACCACGGCGATGACGCCGAAGCTCATCATCATCATGTTGAGCACGCCGCGCGAGCGGGTCATGCCGCCGTAGAACAGGGCGAGAGCCGGCACGGTCATCATGAGCACGAGCGTGGCGGACATCAGCATCCAGGCCGTGGCGCCGGTGTCGAGCGTCGGGGGCGCCGACGACGCGATCAATGGGGTCATGTCTCCTCCTCGCCGGCACCGTCGGCCGGTCTGGGAGGGACTGTGCCGAGCGCGTGTGTCGCGCGGCCGCGCAGGAGGTTTCGGCCGTGTAACCGGCGGCGCCGCCACGTGACGATCACGTGACGGCGCCGGGAGGCTGAGCGGAAGGTGCGAGAGGGAGCGTCAGCCGTAGTGGTAGCGGCAGGAGGCGATGCGGACGTCGTCGCCGACGACCTTGTAGACCAGCCGGTGCTCGTCGGTGATGCGGCGCGACCAGTACCCGGCGAAGTCGTGCTTGAGGGGCTCTGGCTTGCCGATGCCGTCGTTGCCGTTGCGCCGCACGTCGGCCAGCAGCAGGTTGATCCGCTTGAGGACCTTGCGGTCCTGCGCCTGCCACCACAGGTAGTCCTGCCAGGCGTTCTCGTCCCAGACGAACGGCACGTCAGGCGTCCTCGGTCAGCTCGTGCACCTCTCCGCCCCCGGACTCGAGGCGCTCCATGGCGTCGAGCAGGCGCCGCGCGTTCGCCGGCGAGCGCATGAGGTAGGCCGTCTCCCGCAGCGACTCGTAGTCGGCGAGGGACACGATGACGACCGACTCGTGCCCGGCGCGCGTGACGACGACCTCCTCGCGGTCGTTCGTCACGCCGTCGAGCACCTCGGCGTAGCGCGCCCGTGACTCGGTGTAGCTCATCGTCTTCATCGCGACCTCCTGTACAGAAAACTGTACGGCGAGGAACGGGGGTCGGCAAGGGGTCGGCGCCGCCACGTGACGATCACGTGACGGCGCCGGGAGGCTGAGCGGAAGGTGCGGGCGGGAGCGTCAGCCCAGGAGCGAGTCGACGAAGTCCTCCGGGACGAACGGCGCGAGGTCGTCGGGGCCCTCGCCGAGGCCGACGTACTTCACGGGGACGCCGAGCTCGCGCTGCACGGTGACGACGATGCCGCCCTTCGCGGTCCCGTCGAGCTTGGTGAGCACGATGCCGGTCACCGACACGGCCTCGGAGAAGATCTTCGCCTGCTGCATGCCGTTCTGGCCGGTCGTGGCGTCGAGGACGAGGAGGACCTCGCGCACCGGCGCCTGACGCGACATCACGCGCTTGATCTTCCCCAGCTCCTCCATCAGACCCGCCTTGTTCTGCAGGCGTCCGGCGGTGTCGACGACGACGACGTCCGCGCCCTGCTCGCGACCGCTCCTGACGGCCTCGAACGCGACGGACGCCGGGTCGGCCCCCTCGGTCTCGGAGCGGACGACCGGGACACCGACGTGCTCGCCCCACGTGGACAGCTGCTCGGCGGCGGCGGCGCGGAAGGTGTCCGCGGCACCGAGGACCACCGAGTGCCCCTCGGCGACGAGCACGCGCGCGAGCTTGCCGATCGTCGTCGTCTTGCCCGTGCCGTTGACGCCGACCACGAGGACGGTCGCGGGGTGGGGCGCGCCGTCGTCGCCGACGACGGGGCTGAGGTCGAGCGTGCGGTCCGCGTCGGGGCCGACGAACTCGAGGAGCTCGCGGCGCAGGATGTCGCGCACCGCGCCGGCGTCGCTCGCGCCGGTGACCTTGGCCTCGGTGCGCAGGGTGTCGATGAGCTCGGTGGTGGGGCCGATCCCGACGTCGGCGACGAGCAGCGTCTCCTCGAGCTCCTCCCAGTCGTCCTCGGTGAGCGTGTCCCGCGAGAGGATCGCGAGGATCGCCTGGCCGAACGAGCCGGACCGCGCGAGGCGGGCGCGCAGGCGCTGGAGGCGCGACGGGACGGTCTCGGGCTGCTCGAGGGTGGGGGCGGCCGGCTCGGCGACCTCGGGCTCCGCGACGCCCGGCTCGGCGACGTCGGTCCCGCCGGGGCGGTCCTCGTCGATGACGGCGGTCGGCGCCGCCGACGCGCCCGACGCCGGTTCCTCACCCCCGGGGTACGGGCTCGACTCCCCCGGCGGCAGGGTGTCGTCGCGCCTGCGGCGCGAGGGGGCGAGGAAGAGCCCGGCGACGACCCCGACGACGAGAAGGACTCCGACGACGAGAAGAACGATCTGCAGCGTGTCCACGGGCCCAGTGTCGCAGGGTCGGGAGGTCGGTGTCGGCGAGTCCGACTGGTCGTTCAGGCCGAGGCGTCGGCGCGCTCGATGCGCTGGGAGATGACGGTCGAGAGGCCGCCGCGCATGGTGACGCCGTACAGGGCGTCGGCCACCTCCATCGTGCGCTTCTGGTGTGTGATGACGATGAGCTGGGAGGACGCGCGCAGCTCGGCGAAGATCTCGATGAGTCGCCCGAGGTTGACGTCGTCGAGCGCGGCCTCGACCTCGTCCATCACGTAGAACGGGCTCGGGCGGGCGGTGAAGATCGCCACGAGCAGGGCGACCGCCGTGAGCGAGCGCTCGCCGCCGGAGAGCAGCGAGAGCCGCTTGACCTTCTTGCCGGCGGGCCGCGCCTCGATCTCGATGCCGGTGGTCAGCATGTCGTCCGGGTCGGTGAGGACGAGCCGTCCCTCGCCGCCGGGGAACAGGCGGGGGAAGACGACCTCGAACTGCGCCGCCGTGTCGTGGAACGCGGCGGTGAAGACCTCCTCGACCCGGGTGTCGATGTCCCGCACGATCTGCAGGAGGTCCTCGCGTGACTTCGACAGGTCCGTCAGCTGCTCGGTGAGGAACTGGTGGCGCTCCTCGAGGGCGGCGTGCTCCTCGAGCGCGAGGGGGTTGACCTTGCCGAGGCGGGCGAGGTCCTTCTCGGCCCGGGCCAGCCGCTTCTCCTGCTCGGCGCGCAGGTAGGGCCGCGGCTCGGGCGGCTCCTCGCCGTCGGCGACGGGTTCCGTGGACGGCACGGGCACGTGCGGGCCGAACTCGTCGAGGAGCACCTCCGGGTCGAGGCCGAGCTCCTCGACGGAGCGCTCCTCGACCTGGCGCACCCGCATCATGTGCTCGGTGCGGGCGAGCTCCTCGCGGTGGGCGGCGTCGCGCAGCCCGACCAGCGTCCTGTCCAGCTCCGCGAGCTGGGTGCGCACCGCGGTGGTCGCCTTCTCGCGGTCCTCGCGCTCGGCCTCCGCCTCGGCGCGGCGCGCGGCGGCCTCGCCGACGGCCCGGTCCGCGGCGGCGACGCCCTCCTGCGCCCGCTCGACCACCTCGGCGGCGACGGCGGCCTGCCGGCGGCGGCGCGCGGCCCGGTCGGCGGCCGCGGCGCGGGCTGCCCGCTCGGTGCGGGCGGCGGCCTCGAGGGAGGCGGCCCGGCCGGCGAGTGCGCCCACCCGCTCCTCGACGGTGCGCAGGGACAGGCGCGTGTCGGTCTCGGCGGACCGGGCCTCGCGGGCGGCCGTGGTGGCGGCGTCCCGCTCGGTCGTGGCCCGCTCGAGGTCCGCCTCCGCCTCCTCGGGCTCGCGGCCGGCCAGCTCGAGGCGCTCGCCGAGCTCGGTGAGGACCTCGCGGTGCTCGACGAGCGCGGTCTCCGCCTGCTCGCGCGCGGGCCCGGCCCGCTCGATCTCGACCCCGGAGTCCCGGATCGTCTGGCGCAGCCGGCCGAGGCGCTCGGTGACGGCGGACAGCTCGGCGTCCGAGGCGTGCAGGGCGTCGAGCGCGGCGTTCGCCTGCTCCCGGGCGGCCTCGACCTCCTCGCCCGCGGGGCCGAGCGCGAACCGGGTGGCCTCGGCGCGGCGGGCGGCGTCGTCGGCGTCGGCGAGCGCCTGCTCGTGCGCCGCGTGGAGGCTGAGGACCGAGGACTCCTCGCCGCTGCCGCCGGACACCGCCGCGGCCCCGACCACGTCGCCGACCCTGGTCACCGCGGTCAGTTCGGGGCGGGCGGCGACGGCTGCGCGGGCCGACGTGAGGTCATCGGCGAGGACGGTGCGCCCGAGGAGCCGGGCGAGCGTGACGGCCACCTCGGTGCGGGCGGTGACGACGGAGGCCGCGGCGACGACGCCGTCGGGCAGGTCGCCCACCGTCCCGGGGGCCGTGGCGTCCGGGTCGGCGGCGACGACGAGGCGCAGCTTGCCGGCCTCCTGCTCGCGCGCGTCGCGCAGCGCGGTGACGGCGGCGTCGAGTGAGGCGACCACGTGGGCGGCGGCCAGCGGACCGAGGGCGGCCGCGACGGCGTCGGCCCACTCGCCCTCGACCTCGAGGTGCTCGGGCAGCGGGCCGAGCAGGCCCTCGACCTCCCCGCCGGGGGCGGCGTCGGAGGCGGCGAGCCCGAGCGCGAGGGCCTCGGCGCGGGCCTGGGCGGAGGCGCGGTCGGCCTCGGCGGCGCGCAGCTCCTCGGCGAGCCGCTCGGTCTCGCCCTCCGCCTCCGCGAGGCGGTCCGCGGCCTGTTCGTAGGCGGCGTCGAGGTCCTCCTCGCCGGTCTCCGCCCCGGCGACGTCCCGCTCGAGCCGGTCGAACTCGCGCTGCGCCTCCTCGGCGCGGGAGCGCGCGGCGGCCTCGGCGTCGTGCAGGCGGTCGAGCTCGGCCTGCGCGGCCTCGAGGCGGGAGCGGCGCTCGGCGACCTGACCGGTGAGGCGGGCAAGTCCCTCGCGGCGGTCGGCGACGGCGCGGTGGACGGCGGCGAGCGCGTGCTCGGCCGCACGCTCGGCGGTCTCGGCCTCGGTGCGCGCGGCCTCGGCGCCGGCGAGGGTCTGCCGGGCGGCCTCCAGCTCGACGGCCAGCTCCGCCTCCGCCGCGCGCGCCTGCTCGGCCCGTGCCTGGAGCACGTCCGGGTCCCGCGCGTCCTCACGGCGCTCACCCGCCGCGGCCGGCTGTTCGTCGTCGTCGGACCCGTCCCCGGTCCCGCCGAGGAGGCGGACCCGCTCGCTCGCGACGTCGGTGAGCGCGCGCAGGCGTTCGCGGACGCCGGAGAGGCGGTACCAGGTGTCGGTGGCGGCGCCGAGGCGCGGCGCGGCCTCGGCGGCGGCCTGCTCGAGGGCGGCGAGCGAGCGTCGTGCGACGTCCTGCTCCCCCTCGACCTCGGCGAGGCGGGCGGCGATCGCGGCGGTGTCGGTGCTCGCCGAGTCGGCGGCGGCGCGGAGCTGGGCGAGGTCGTCGGCGAGCAGGCGGGCGCGGGCGTCGCGAAGGTCGGTCTGGACCACCTGGGCGCGGCGGGCGACGTCGGCCTGGCGGGCGAGCGGGCCGAGCTGGCGGCGGATCTCGGCCGTGAGGTCCTGGAGGCGGGCGAGGTTCGCGGCCGTGGCCTCGAGCTTGCGCAGCGCCTTCTCCTTGCGGCGGCGGTGCTTGAGGACCCCGGCGGCCTCCTCGATGAAACCACGGCGGTCCTCGGCGGTGGCCTGGAGGACGGAGTCGAGCCGCCCCTGCCCGACGATGACGTGCATCTCCTTGCCCATGCCCGTGTCGGACAGGAGCTCCTGGATGTCGAGGAGGCGGCAGGACTCACCGTTGATCTGGTATTCCGAGCCGCCCGAGCGGAACAGGGTGCGGCTGATCGTCACCTCGGTGTACTCGATGGGCAGCACGCCGTCGGTGTTGTCGATCGTCAGGGAGACCTCGGCGCGGCCGAGCGGGGCGCGGCCCGTGGTGCCGGCGAAGATGACGTCCTGCATCGAGCCGCCGCGCAGGGACTTCGCGCCCTGCTCGCCCATCACCCAGCTGAGGGCGTCGACGACGTTGGACTTGCCCGACCCGTTCGGCCCGACCACGCACGTGATGCCGGGCTCGAGGTGGAGGGTCGTCGCCGACGCGAAGGACTTGAAGCCCCGCATGGTCAGCGTCTTGAGATACACGCCCGCGAGCCTAGGTCAGGAGGGCGGCGATCCCGCGGAACCCGGCCCGTCCCCGCCCCCATCGGCGAGTGAGCGGACTTCCTCCCGGCGAGTGAGCGGACTTCCGCCCGGCAGCCGGGTTCCCGCTCACTCGTCAGCTGGTCGGGGCGAACCAGAGGCCGATCTCGCGCTCGGCGCTCTCGACCGAGTCAGAGGCGTGGACGAGGTTCTCGATGACCTTGCCCTCACCCTCGTGGCCGAGGTCGCCGCGGATCGAGCCGGGTGCGGCGACGGTCGGGTCGGTGGCGCCGACGATGCTGCGCACGCCCTCGATGACCCTGCGGCCCTCGACGACGGCGGCCGCCACCGGCCCCGAGCCCATGAACTCCACCAGGCCGGCGAAGAACGGCCGCTCGGCGTGCTCGGCGTAGTGCTGCTCGAGGAGGGAGCGCTCGGGGGTGAGCATCCGCAGGTCGGTGATCGTGTAGCCCTTGGCCTCGATGCGGCGCAGGATCTCGCCGGTGAGGTGGCGGGCGACGCCGTCGGGCTTGACGAGGACGAGGGTGCGCTCGAGCGGGGAGGTCATGGCGGCAGCCTAGTGGCGCGTCGGGGCTGGTCCGCGCGGCCCGTCCGGCCGGTGGGCCAGGACGGGCGGGTGGGTCGGGCGGGTCAGGTCGGGCGGGTCGGCCCGGGCCGGTCAGGCGGACGGGGTGGCCGACGACGACGCCAGGCGGTGGTGCTCCAGCTCGGCGGCGTAGCGGTCCCGCCGGTCGGAGTCGATGTCCGCGCCCGTGCGCAGCGCGATGAGCCAGATGAGGGCGAACACGACCGCGAGCACGAGCATGAGCGGCACGACGATCGCGACGGCGGCCAGGCCCAGCTGGATGAGCCAGCCGAGGACGCCCACCTCGCGCGGGTACTTCCGCACGAGCCCGGCGCCGACCAGGCAGAGCACCATCGCGGTCATCCCCACGCCCCACACCCACGGCAGCGGGGCGGCCCGCAGTCCGTGCGCGACCAGGGTGGCGAAGAGCATGACGAACGCCTCGAGGGCAAGGATCGCCGTGAGGAACATGACGCGGGCCGACTTCGGCGGGCGCGGGGCGGCCGGTGCGTCCGCGGCGGTGGGGCTCCGGGTCTCCGCGACCTCGCCCGTCGGGGTCGCCGCGGTTCCGCCCGGCTGCTCGCTGCTCACGCCCCCAGGGTAGTTCGGCCGAGGACCACCCGGGCACGGTGCGCGACGGCCGCGCGCTGGACCTGCGCGCCGTAGCGGACGTCGACGGGAATCACCGGCATGCGCAGGACGGCGTCGAGCGACGCGGACCCCGGCAGGAGTCCGGCCACGGCGGCGCGCGCCGCGGCGATGAGGCCCTTCGGCGCCCGCGAGGCCGCCGCCCGGGCACCGCGGTGGCTCCGGGGGTCGGTCTGCAGCACGGCGACCACGTCCTGCGCGCCGCGCGGTCCGACGCCGACGACGCACGCCGCCACCACGCCGGGGATCGACCTCAGCGCGACCTCGAGGGCGACGGGCGTGACGACGCCGTCGGGCGTGGTGATCTCGTTCCCCACCCGCCCCTCGAGCCAGAGCCGGCCCTCGACGTCGAGGTGTCCGAGGTCCCCGGTCCGGTGCCACCCCGTGAGCATCTGGGCGCGCGCCTGCTCGGCGGCGGGCAGGAGGTAGCGGTCGCGCAGGTGCGGGGCGGTGCCGACCACCTCGCCGGTGACGCCCGGGGTGGTGACCGGTCCCCCCGCGGGAGCACCGAGGTGGTCGAGCGGGACGACCGCGACCTCGGCCCCCGGGACCGGCCGCCCCACGCAGGTGCCGCCGCCGGCGCCGCGTGCGGTCGAGGCCGCCGCCGCTCGCAGGTCGGGCAGCGTGAGGTCGGTGAACGGCAGCAGCCCCGCCATCCCGTACGGCGCGTGCATCTCGGGGCCGCCGAGGAGCTGGGAGGCGCGGGAGAGCTCCTCCGCCGTCACGGGCGCACCGCCGACGACGACCCTGCGCAGCCGGGTGAGCGCGTCGCGCTCGTCCGGGCTCAGGCGCCCGGCCGTCCCGACCACGGAGGCGAGACCGGCGGGGCTGACGGCGAGCGTCGGCGAGGGGACGCGGCGTGCGGCGCGGGCGAGCTGCGGCGCGGTGAGGGCGCCGGGGCGGCCGTCGCCCGGGATGACGGTGGGGGCGCCGACGGCGAGGGCGAGCAGCGCGGCCGGGGCGAAGCCGGCCACGAGGCCGTGCGTGTGGTCGATCGGCGCGACATGGGTGGCCGCCCGGCACATCGCGGACAGGGTGCGGTGCGTGTACACGACACCGTTGGGCCGCAGCGACCCGGCGGCCTGGAAGACGACGAGCGCGTCGTCGTCCGGGTCGGGCTCGGCCGGCAGGGCGACCCCGCCGGCGACGAGCTCGCGCCCGTGGTCGAGGATCTCGAGGAACACGCCGCGCAGGCCGAGGAGGCGGCGCTCGTTGGCGGTGATCACCCGCTCGAACGGGGTGCGCACGAGGTACCGGTTGGCGGTCCACCCACGCACCCGCGCCGCGCGCGCCGCCACCGGCGTGCCGAGCAGGTGGTCGAGCTCGGCCCCGCGCAGCGCCCGGTCGAGGCCGCGGGCTCCGAGCCTCGGGTCGGCGAGGACGGCGACGGCGCCGACCCGCAGGACCGCGAACAGGCTGAGGGTGAGCTCGATCCCGGGCGGGACGGAGACGCCGACCCGCTGGCCCGGCCGCACGCCGACGTCGCTCAGGCCCAGGGCCAGCATCTCGACGTCGTCCGCCAGCTCCCGCCACGTCACTCGCCGGCGCAGGCCCGGATCGTCGAGGACGAGCGCGGCGGCGTCCGAGTTGCGCCGCTCGCGCAGCGCGTGCCACAGCGGGCGGTACTCGCCCACCGCCACGGAGGTCCCTGGCTGCTCGTCGCTCACGCGGTCAGCGTAGTGACGGGCGGGCGCGGGCACGTCCTGGTCGCACACCCGGCCGCTCGTGTCCCGCGATGTGGACCGCGCCGGGGCGGCGCGCGAGGGCCGCGGGCGCGGTGCCACAGTGGTCGCCGGGAGCGGTCCGCGCGTCGTCGTCGTGCGCTCGTCTCCCTGTCCACGCCGTCCCCGAACCGAGAGGCCACCATGTCGAAGGTCCGCACCACCCACGCCGGCTCCCTGCCCCGCACCCCGGCGCTCATCGAGGCCAACGCCGCGCGGGCCGAGGAGCGGATCGGCCAGGACGAGCTCACGCAGCTGCTGGAGACCGAGGTGGCCGGGGTCGTCGCGCGCCAGGCCGAGGCGGGGCTCGACCTCGTGAACGACGGCGAGTACGGCAAGCTCATGACCGAGTCGGTCGACTACGGGGCGTGGTGGTCCTACTCGTTCGGGCGCACCGGCGGCCTGAGCATCGACCCGGACGATCAGTCGTGGGCCGTCGACAGCCACCTCTCCTCCCCCGGCGACGTCCGCCTCACCGGGTTCCTCCACCGCCGCGACCGCGCGCTGTTCGCCGGCGCGTACTCCGACCCCACCTCGGGGATCTGGACGGGCGGGGACAAGCCGCGGCCCTTCCCGGTCGTCACCGGGGACCTCACGTACGAGGGCGCCGACGCGGTGCGCGCCGACGCCGACCATCTCGTGGCCGCGCTCGCCGCCGCCGGCCGCGGACCGGAGACCGGGTTCGTCACGGCCCTCTCCCCCGGCTCGGCCAGCCGCATCACCGACCGGCACTACGGCGACGAGGACGCCTACCTCGACGCCTGGGCGCGCGTCCTGCACGAGGAGTACAAGGCGATCCTCGACGCCGGGCTGTGGCTCCAGATCGACGACCCGTCGGTGGCGGAGAACTTCGACCAGATCACCCCCGAGCCCGCGGTGGGCGACTACGTGGCCTTCACCGAGAAGCGCGTCGCGGCGCTCAACCGCGCCCTCGAGGGCCTGCCGACCGAGCGCGTGCGCTTCCACCTGTGCTGGGGCTCCTGGCACGGCCCGCACGCGACCGACCTGCCGCTCGCGGACATCGCGCCGACGATGCTGACGGTGAACGCCGCCGCCTACTCGTTCGAGGCCGCCAACGTGCGCCACGAGCACGAGTGGCGCGTGTGGGAGGACCTCACGCTGCCCGAGGACAAGGTCCTCGTGCCCGGGATCGTCTCCCACGCGACCAACGTGCTCGAGCACCCCGAGCTCGTGGCGGACCGGGTCGAGCGGTTCGCGCGACTCGTCGGGCCCGAGCGCGTGTGGGCGTCGACGGACTGCGGGCTCGGCGGGCGCGTCCACGAGGAGATCGCGTGGGCCAAGCTCGACTCGCTGGTGGCGGGCACGCGGATCGCGAACGAGCGGCTCGCGCGGGGCTCGGCCGCCTGAGCTGCCGTCGCCCCCGAGGGGGCGAGCCCGAACGATCAAAGGACCAGGCACGACGACGACGGCGGGTGCGCCGGACCGAGGTCCGGCGCACCCGCCGTCGTGGCGTCCCCGGCCCGGTCAGCCCGGGAAGACGCCGATGCCGTTGGGCACCTCGCGCAGGACCTCGATGCCGGCCTCGCGGCTGCGGCTGAGCAGGGAGAACTCGGAGTCGAGGTCGGGGCGGCCGATCATGGTCGTCGACCCGCCGCCGTCGAGCAGGACCGCGTCGTCGGAGCCGAGCTCGTCCATCAGCACGGCGGCGTCGCGGGTGGAGATGCCGACGCTGTCGGGGTTCCGACCGTCGACGGAGACGAGGTGGAGCGTCCCGCCGTCCCGCGAGACACCCGCGAGGGTGCGCGGGTTGAGGGGACGCTCGGGGATCTCGCCGACGACGCCGTCGCGGACAACGACGGCGCCCCCGATCGCCCAGTCGAGGCGGCCCGGGGCGTCCGAGCGCGAGCGCACGTGCGTGTTGACGCGGTCCCCGACCTCGAGGGCGCGCAGCTCGTCGGCGCCGTCCTCGCGGCCGAGCAGGACCTGCTGGCCGTCGCCGAGGGCCCCGGTGCCGCCGGCCTCGTCGGAGAGCTCAACCACGCGACCGTCCTCGACGAGGACCTCGAGGACGTCGTCCGTGCACAGCGAGCCACGGTCGACCTCGTCGCCGCACGCGGCGCGTGCGCGGGTGTCGTCGCCCCACGTGTCGCCCCAGCGCGCGTCGAAGATCGTGATCTCGTCCGTGGCCATCCCGTACTGGTTGAGCCCGTCGACGTCGATCCGGCCCTGCCCGCGGGCGGTGACGAAGGCGTCGAGCGAGACGTCGGTGACGACCCCGTGGCCCGAGCGCGTGACCCCGACGACCTCGTCGCCGTCGTTCCACTCCCGGTCGAGCCCCTCGCCGTGGCGCTGCGCGTACGGGACCGCGGACTGGCGGATCTCGCCGTCTCGGATCTCGACGCCGACCGCCGCGAACGTGGCGGAGATGTCGCCGTGGGTGGCGTCGACCGTGTTCTGGAAGAAGTCGCCGTTGACGGCGGCGATCGCTCCCGCGGCCCCGGCCATGTCGTCGAGCCGCTGGGGCGTGGTGATCGTCGGGCCGGTGAGCAGGTCCGTCTCCGCCTCGTCGAGGTCGACGGCCAGGAGGGTGGCGGTCGACGCGCCCTCCGGGGTCGTCACGCGGAAGGTCTCCTGCCGGACACCGTCGGCGAGCTCGCTCGCCGCCGTCCGCTCGATCTCGACCTGCTCGGAGTCCGCGGTCGGGCCGTCGGTGGCAGCTCCCGGGGTGTTCGAGGAGCCGGCGGCCGTCGGCTCGTCCGCGGGTACCGTCGGCTCGTCCGCGGCGGACGGGAGCGCGACGACGGCTCCGGCCGCCGTGGTGGCGACGGCGAGGGCGGCGAGCGCCCGTGCGCGCCGTCCGGCGAGCGAAAGATCGGTGCGGTGGGTGGTGGTAGCCATGGAGACGTCCCCTTCGTCTGGCTGGTTTCGGACGCGCCGGACGCTAGGAAGCCCATGTGTCCGGCACGCGTCCCTCGCGCGTCCCTCGACCGAACACCTCGCGACCCGTGCACTCCGCTCACATGTGGGACCTGCCCATTCACTGCCCCGACGGCTGCTGTTCGCCCGCTCATCGCCCCGCGGACGGTTCCCCTCCGTACCGTCGCCGCGCCGTCCGGCCCCCTCGTTCCCCAACCCAGTGGACGGCGTCACACACCTGTCCCCTCGAAGGAGATCACGCATGCACACGCTTCGGAGCCGACGACGGCTCTCCGGCCTCGGGCTCGCGGCCGCCGGCGCCGTCGTCCTCTCGGCCCTCGCCACCCCCGCGGTCGCTGACGAGCCGGCCGACGGGACGCCGTCGACCGACGAGACCGCCGGCGGGGCCCCGGCGGCCCCCGACGTCACCACGATCGGCGGCGGGGCGGACGGCGCTCCCGAGAACGTCATCGTCGTCGTCGGGGACGGCATGGGCTACAACCACATCGACATGGCCTCGATGTTCGAGGCCGACCAGAGCCGCTACCAGGTGGCGGTCGACCCGGCCACGGGCACCGTCGAGGACGTCGACGGCGACACCCCCACCCAGGTCTACGAGAGCTGGCCCGTCCAGCACGGCATGAGCACCTACTCCGACGGTGGTTCCTACGACCCCGACATCATGTGGGGCAGCCTCGAGGAGTCCGTCGCCGCCGCGTCCACCGACTCGGCCGCCGCCGCCACCGCGATGGCGACCGGCGTCAAGACGACCAACCAGGCCGTCGGCATCGACCCCGAGGGGCAGCCGATCGAGAACGTGGTCGAGCGGGCCCAGGCCCAGGGGCGCGCCACGGGCGTCGTCACCAACGTGGTCGTCCCCCACCCGACGACGGCGTCGTTCGCGGTCCACAACGAGAGCCGCCTCGACTACCTCGCCGTCTCCGACCTGCTGGTCGACGAGAGCGGCCTCAACGTGGTCATGGGCGCGGGGCACCCCTGGTACGACGACAACGGCGACCGCTACGACGCCCCCGACTACAACTACATCAGCGAGGAGACCTGGACGCGCCTCGCGAACGGCGAGACCCCGTTCCAGCTGATCGAGGAGCGCGCCGACTTCCAGGAGCTCGCCGAGACCGACGCCCCGCCGACCCACGTGGTCGGCTTCGCCCAGGCCTGGACCACCACCCAGGAGGCCCGCGGCGACGGCGACAGCGACGCGCCCTTCACCGACCCCTTCCTCGAGTCGGTCCCGACGCTGTCCGAGATGACGCTCGGCGCGCTCAACGTGCTCGACAGCTCCTCCGACGAGGGCTTCTTCCTCGCCGTCGAGAGCGGCGCGATCGACTGGTCCTCCGAGCTCAACGCGCCCGCCCGGGCCATCGAGGAGACCATCACCCTCAACGAGACCGTCGAGGCCATCTCCACCTGGGTCGAGACGAACAGCTCCTGGGACGACACGATGGTGATCGTCACCGCCGACCACGAGGCCGGCTACATCACCGGTCCCGGCGCCGGCGAGACCTGGACGCCGTTGCTCTCCAACGGCGCCGGCGAGCTGCCGGACCACGAGTGGCACCGCGAGGGGCACTCGAACCAGCTCGTCCCCTTCTACGCGCGCGGCGCCGGCTCCGAGGCGTTCGACGCCCGCGCCACCGGCGAGGACCCGGTCCGCGGCAGCTACCTCGACAACACGGACATCGGCCAGGTCCTGCTCGACGAGCTGTGGGCCGAGACCGAGGACCCGGAGGAGCCCGAGGAGCCGGGTGAGCCGACGCCCCCGACCCCGGGTCGCGGCTTCTACCTCAACAACGGCTGGGACGGCCGCGCCGAGCACGAGTTCTCCTTCGGCCGCCCGGGCGACACGGTCCTCGCGGGCGACTGGGACGGCGACAACGTCGACACCCTGGCCGTGCGGCGGGGCAACGCCTACTACCTGTCGAACTCCCTGTACGGGGGTGCTGCCGAGGTCGAGCTGAGCTACGGCCGCGCGAACGACACCGTGCTCGTGGGCGACTGGGACGGCGACGGGGCGGACTCCTTCGCCGTGCGCCGCGAGAACTCCTACTTCCTGACGAACTCCCACGAGTCCGGCTGGGCGGACGCCGAGCTCGACTACGGGCGCGCGGACGACCAGGTGCTGGTCGGCGACTACGACGCCGACGGCGTGGACACCTTCGCCGTTCGCCGCGGGAACAGCTACTTCGTGTCGAACAGCCTGACGACCGGTTGGGCGGACGCCGAGCTCGACTACGGCCGTGACTCGGACGAGGTCCTCGTCGGCGACTGGGACGGGGACGGGGCGGACACGTTCGCCACGCGCCGCGGCAACCTCTACCTGGTCTCCGACTCGCTCGAGTCCGGCTGGGCGGACATCGAGCAGAACTACGGCCGCTCCGGCGACGAGGTGTTCGTCGGCGACTGGGACGGCGACGGCTCCGACACCCTCGGCGTCCGCCGCTGACCGACCCGCCTCACGCGTCAGAGACGCACGACGAACGCTCCTCCACCCGCGGGTGGGGGAGCGTTCGTGCGTCCGACCGACCCACGCACGGGACGATCCGTGGGATCATTCACACGACGTCGTCACCTGCGGCGTCGACGTCGACGTCAGGATTCCCCCCATGGCTACGCCCCACATCGCCGCCGAGCCCGGCGACATCGCTCCCGCCGTCCTTCTGCCCGGAGACCCGCGCCGTGCCGCGCGCATCGCCGAGCTCCTCATGCCGGAGGCCCGCGTGGTCTCCGACGTGCGGGCGAACAAGGTCTTCACCGGCGAGGTCGACGGCAAGCCGCTCTCGGTCATGGCCTCGGGCATGGGCATGGCCTCGACCGTCCTGTACGCCAACGAGCTGTTCGAGCACTTCGGAGTGCAGCGCATCATCCGCGTCGGCACCGCCGGCGGCCTCGCCCGGCACGTGAAGGTCGGCGACGTCGTCGTCGCCCTCGGCGCGCACACCGACTCCGCCATCAACGTGCCTCGCCTGCCCGGCCTGCACTTCTCCGCGATCGCGAGCTTCAACCTCGTCGCCGCCGCCGTCGAGGCCTCGAAGGAGCACGCCGGCGACACCCCCGTGCACGTCGCCCCGATCGTGTCTCGCGACCACTTCTACGGCAACGCCCCCGAGCTCAACGAGGCGCTCGCGTCCTACGGCACGCTGGCGGTCGAGATGGAGGCCGCCGGCCTGTACGGCGTGGCTGCCGAGCACGGTCGCGAGGCCCTCGCTGTCCTCACGGTCTCCGACCACCTGCTCGACCACTCGGGGGACATGTCGCCCGAGGACCGGGAGACCCGCTTCACCCTCGCCCTCACGCTCGCGCTGGCGGCGGCCCACTCCTGACCGAGGCGCGCCCCCGACGGACCGAGGGACCGCGCAGAACGAGGATCCCGATGGACGACCAGAGCACTCCCCCCGGACGCCGGCCCCTGCCGTGGACGCGCACGACCGCGCCCGCCACGCAGCCTCCCCCGGCGCCACCCGCCGCCTCTGCTCCTCCGCGTCCGACCACGCTCGAGCCGCTCTCCCCGACCGAGCTCGACCCGCACCCGGAGGACAACCGCCCCTCACGGCGCCGGGCGACGATCTCCGGCCGCCCGTTCGAGCCGTGGCTCGCCGCGGGCGACCGCCTGCCGCCACCCGGCGGGTACCACTTCGACCCGAGCGAGGCCCGCGCGGGTCGGGCGCGGATGGCGCGGCGGACCCCCGTCGTGGCCCCGCGCCGCGGACCGGGGCGGCCGCGAAACGCCGACGCCGAGCGCAAGGCGTTCGCCGCGGTGCTCGAGCTGTTCGGCCAGCGCGGCTGGGCCGGACTCTCGCTCGATTCCGTGGCCGCGGAGGCGGGACTGGGCAAGTCCTCGATCTACCTGCGGTGGACGGACAAGCAGGCGCTCCTCATCGACGCCCTCAAGCACGTCGACGTGACGGTCGTGGCGCCGGACGCGGACGGTGCCGACGCCCCGACCGTGCGCGACCTGCTGATCTTCGCCGCCAACCGGCGGATCAGCCAGTACGGCGGCACGTTCGGACCCGCGCTCTACCGGCTCAACATCGAGGCGCGGATCTACCCCGACGTCTTCGACACGATCTGGCAGGAGACGATCGGGGCGAGCATCCGCGACCTGACGGTCACGCTGCTCGAGCGGGCCGAGGGCGAGCACCAGCCGACGGAGGAGGACGCGACCGACCTCATCGCCTCGGTCGAGGGCACCGCCATGTACCTGGCCTTCGTCGCGCACCCCGCCGCGCTGCCGGGGGCCTCCGACCTCCACGAGCGCATCGAACGCATGGTCGACCGGCACCTGCGCGGCATCCGCGAGCACATGGCGCGGCGGGCGAACGGGCTCGAGTAGCCGCCACCCCCGCACCAGCCCGGCACGGTAGAACGGCCTCATGGACCTCGAGCACGTACGCGACTCCCTGCGGACCTTCGCCGACGAGCGGGACTGGGCGCAGTTCCACTCCCCCCGCAACCTCGTCCTCGCCCTCGTCGGCGAGGTCGGCGAGCTGGCCGAGCTCACGCAGTGGCGCACGGACGACGAGCTGCACGCGCTCGCCGCGACCCCCGACGGCGCACGCGCCCTCGGGGACGAGCTCGCCGACGTCCTGTCCTACCTCGTGCAGGCCGCCGACAGCCTCGGGCTCGACCTCGGTGCGGCGTGGGAGGCCAAGATCGAGGCGAACGCCGCGAAGTACCCGGCCGAGCTCGCCCGTGGGTCGAACGCGAAGTACACCGCCTACCTGCCGGGGCCGGACGGCCCGACCGCAGAAACGGGCACGACGACGAGCACGACGCCGGACGAGCAGGGCTGAACTTCCCGCGACCGTCGTTTGACCACGACCCGCGGGCCGACGAACCTGGACCGAGCACGGCCGCGGGCGTCATCCGTCCCGACAACCGCATTCGCATTCGCCACGAGTCGCCGACCACCGTCCGGCGCGAGAGCACGAGGAGACCAGGTGCCCGGCGCCCCCACCCGACCGATCCCCAGGGCCGCCCTGCTCGGCGCCGCCCTGTGGACGATCCTCCCGCTGTACTGGCTGGTGGAGATCGTCGTCGCCTCGCGGGTGACCGCCCCGTTCTCCTTCCTCACCCACACGATCTCCGACCTGGGCGCGTCGGCCTGCGCGTGGATCCCCTACCGGTGGGGCTGGGTCGAGGTCTGCTCGCCGTGGCACCCGCTGATGAACGGCGCGTTCGCCGCGTTCGGCATCCTGCTCGCGACCGGCGCGTGGCTCGTCAGCACCGCGCTCCCGCCGTCCCGGCTGCGCGCCGTCACCCGGGCGCTGTTCGTCTGCGCGGGGCTCAGCGCGATCGGCACGGCGCTCGTCCCGATCAACACGATCATCGACCTGCACTCGCTCGTCTCCGTGCCGATCTTCTTCTTCGCCCCGGCCGCCGCGACCCTGCTGGCGTTCCAGCTCGACCGCGAGAGCGGGGCGCTGCGCACGGTGGGCGGGCTCGGCGTCGGGATCGGGGTGTTCTGCCTCGGCTCCGCGATCGTCACGGTCACCCTCGTCTCGATGGACCGGAACTGGTCGATCCCCGAGCGCCTCACCCTGTGGCCGCTGCCGCTGTGGGCGTCGATCCTCGGCATCACCCTCGTCCTCGAGGCCCGACGCCGGAGGCGCGCGTCGCGCCCGGACGCGCCTCTCGCGCACGCCGCCGGGCCGCGCAGCGTCGCCTGACCGGCTGAGTCACTGCACCGACGCTGCCTCGTCGGCACGAACCACCGACCGACGACGAAGGCCCGGTCGGGGTGACCTGCAGGTCGCCCCGACCGGGCCTTCTCGGTTCGCCCGGGGGGCGCGAACCGATGGACCGGCGTCGGTCAGTCGCCGGAGTCGGCCGACCAGCCCGACTCCGCGGACCACCCGGAGGCCGCCGAGACGCCCGAGTCTGCCGAGTAGTTCGGCGCGGGGACGGGCGCCGGGGCCGGCGCGGGAGCCGGGACGGGCGCGGGGGCCGGCGCGGGGGCCGGGGCCTGCTGGCGCGGCGCCGGGGCAGGGCTCGGCGCGGACGGGGCGGAGACCGGGCTGACCGGCGAGACCGGTGAGGGCGCCGAGACGGGGCTCGGGGCCGAGACCAGGGACTGCGCCGAGACCGGCGACTGGGCCGAGACCGGGGAGGCGGTCGACGGCGCGCTCGGGGTGCGGTCGGCCGAGTGGGCGGTGACGGCGGAGGTGTTGCTCCGCGGGTCCGCGGGGTCCACGGCCGAGGGGGCCGAGAGCAGCGGCGTCGAGAGCTGCGGGAGCACGCGCAGCTCGCGGCCGTCCGCGCTCGTGGTGGCGCCGCCGGAGGCCGACTCCGACGCGGACTCGCCGTCGGCGATGGCCACCGAGCTGCCGGCGACGATCGCGGCCGCGGCCAGCGTGCCGGTGGTGATCCACATCGTCTTGCTCATGGTCTGTCCTCTCGTGGCCCTGCGGCCGATCCTCGGACGGGCCCTGTGGCCGTCCTCCTTGATGACCTCTACTGTGCCGACCCGATCTGTGGCACCGAGGACACCGTCGTGAGCGACCTGTCATCTCCGTGAGAGGCGCCTCCCGCCAGGGAGACCGCCGGCCGCGGGGTGCCGAGAGCTGCGGGGTCGCGGCAGCGAGGACCGAGGGTCGGGATGCGTGGGGCCGAGAGCCGAGGATCCGGACGGGACCACGGGGACAACGAGCCCAGAACTCCTGATCGGGCTCCTATCCTGGCCACGGGCCCACCGGAGCGGACGGCACCGGGACGGACACGAAGGGCAGGAGCCATGACCGAGCGGCGACACACCCCGCTCACCGAGCCGGTCATCGACCCGCACGCCTGCACCCCGCAGCTCCGCCTCGCGGTGCTCGGGCGCGACCCGCTGTTCACCGGCCTCCCTCCCGCCGAGCTCGCCGCCGTCGACACCCACTTCCGCGCAGGGCACTACGCGGCGGGCGAGCCGATCTATCACTCGGGCGATCCCGCCGACCGTCTCTTCATCCCCGCCGCCGGCCTCAGCCGCGTCTCGCGTACCGCGATCGACGGCCGCGAGACCCTGCTCGGGCTGCACGGACCCGGCGAGTCGTTCGGGGCACTGCCGTCGCTCGGCGTCGGCACCTACCCGGACGACGCCCGCGCGCTGACCTTCACCTGCCTCCTGCACGTGAGCAGCGAGCAGTTCGCCGCGCTCGTCGACGAGCTCCCCCGAGTCGCCGTCGCCGCGCTCCACCGGATCGGGCAGCGGCTCGCCGAGGCGCACGAGTTCGTCCACCTGCTCTCCGGGGCGCCGCTGGAGCAGCGGCTCGCCGCGGCCCTGCTCGTCCTCGCCGAGAAGATCGGCGAACCCTGGGAGGGGATGACGCTCCTGCAGGCCCCGCTCGGCCGCGAGGACCTCGCGGCGCTCACCGGCTCGGCGACCGAGTCCGTCAGCAGGCTGCTCAGCCGCTGGCGACGGGACGGCCTCGTCGAGTCGGGCCGCCGCTGGGTCGCCCTGGCGGACATCGACCGGCTCGCCGCCGTCCGCGACGCCGCCTGACCCGCGCGCCCGGCGTCGATCCCGCGGCCGCGGCCAGGACCCGCACGGCAGCGGGTCGTGACCGGGTGGGCGACCGGTCTCCCCCCGCCCGGAAGGGCCGTTCGCGGTTGATTGACGCGCGTCATGTTGCCCTCGGGCGCGCCTTCCTACGGTGAGGGACATCAGCACCCGCACCGACGAGAAGGGCACGAGTCATGACCACGACGACCACCCCCACCACCCGTTCCACCTTCCGCGCCGAGGGGTTCTCGTGCCCCTCGTGCGTGGCGAAGATCGAGAAGCAGGTCGGCCGCCTGCCCGGCGTGCACGACGTGACGGTGCACTTCTCCTCCGCACGCGTCGTCGTCGACCACGACCCCGCGCTCACCTCCACCGACGACGTCGTCGCGGCGATCGCCAGGGCGGGCTACACGGCCACGCTCTCGGCGTTCTGACGGCGCCCGGCACCGCTGGGGAGGAGAACACTCACATGAGCACGATGCGCAGCCGGTGGCGGGGCCCCTGGGGCGTCCCTGTCGCCGCCGGCGTCCTCATCGCCACCGCCTTCGTCGCCGAGTACGCGCTCGGCTCGCTGCTCGCCGGCCGGATCCTCATGGCGGCCGCGGCGGTCGTGGCCGGCGCACCGATCGCCGTCAAGGCGCTCCGCGCCCTCATGGTGCGCACCATCGGCATCGACCTGCTCGTCACCGTCGCCGCCGCCGGCGCGCTGGTCATCGGTCAGGTCTGGGAGGCGGCCGCGGTGACGTTCCTGTTCGCGCTCGGCCACGCCCTCGAGGCGAGGACGATGAACAAGACGCGTTCGGCACTGGCCGAGCTCGTCGCCGTGGCCCCCGACGTCGCCGTCGTCCTGCGCGACGGCGAGCAGGTCGAGGTCCCGGCCGCCGCCGTCGCCACGGGCGAGACCGTGCTCGTGAAGAACGGCGCCAGGGTGCCCGTCGACGGCATCGTCGTCGGCGGGACCGGGGCGCTCGACGAGGCCTCCATCACCGGCGAGTCGATCCCCGCCGAGAAGACCGAGGGGGACCAGGTCTTCGCCGGCACGATCTCGCGCAGCGGGTTCCTCCAGGTCGAGGCCACCGGAGTAGGCGCGGACACCACGCTCGCCCGGATCATCCACCGCGTCGAGGAGGCCCAGGACGCCAGGGCCCGGACCGCCGCGTTCATCGACCGGTTCTCCCGCTGGTACACCCCGGGCATCATGGTGCTCGCCCTGCTCGCCGGCCTCGTCACGGGCGACGTCGTGCTCGCGCTGACCCTGCTCGTCATCGGCTGCCCGGGCGCTCTCGTCATCTCGATCCCGGTGGCCATCGTCGCCGGCATCGGCCGCGCCGCCCGGGACGGCATCCTCATCAAGGGCGGCGAGTACCTGGAGACCTCCGCACGGATCGACGCCGTCGCCGTGGACAAGACCGGCACCCTCACCGAGGGCACCCCGCACCTGACCGACGTCGTCTCCCTGGACCCGGACTGGTCCGAGGACGACATCCTCGCCTGGGCCGCCCGCGGCGAGGCCGGCTCCGAGCACCCGCTCGCCCGGCCGATCCTCGACGCCGCCCGGGAGCAGGACCTCGGCACCCCGGGCCTGCCCGAGTCGACCGAACCCGTCCCGGGCAAGGGCATCGCCGCACGGACCGGCGGCCGCCGGGTGCTCATCGGCAACGCCGCCCTGCTCGAGCAGTTCCACGTCCCCGACGCCGTCGGGGCCGCGGCCGAGGCCGACCGCCTCGCGTCGGCCGGCCGCACGCCGATGATCGTCGCGGTCGACGACGCCGTCGTCGGGGTCGTCGCCGTCGCGGACCGCGTCCGCACCGACGCCGCCCGCATGGTGCGCGAGCTGCACGAGGCGGGCGTGAAGACGGTCGTCATGCTCACCGGCGACGCCCCACTCGTGGCCGAGGCGATCGGGCGGGCCACCGGCGTCGACGAGGTCCGCGCCGGCCTGCTGCCGGAGGACAAGCTCGACGCCGTGCGCGACCTGCAGGAGCAGGGGCACACGGTCGCGATGGTCGGCGACGGCGTCAACGACGCCCCCGCCCTGGCCACCGCCGACATCGGGGTGGCCATGGGGGCGGCCGGTTCGGCCGTCGCCGTCGAGACCGCGGACATCGCCCTCATGGGCGACAACCTCCTGCGGCTTCCCGAGGCGATCGGGCTGGCCAGGCGCACGGTGTCCGTCATGCGGCAGAACATCGCGATCGCGCTGATCACCGTCGCCGCTCTGCTCGCCGGCGTCTTCGCCGGAGGCGTGACGATGGCGATCGGGATGCTCGTGCACGAGGCCTCGGTGCTCGTCGTCATCGTCAACGCCATGCGGCTGCTGCGCCTGCGGCGGGCGGCGGGCTCCGACACGGACGCCCCGGCGGCGTCGGGTCAGAGGGTCGCGCAGTACGCGGCGCCGGCGTCGACCGACTCGTCCAGCTCCTCGGTGTGAATCGTCATGAGCCCGCGCACCGCACCCTCGGCCGCCCGCGACAGCTCGTCGTGCCCCGGCACCACGTGGCCGTTCATCCCGCCCATGACTCCGGAGAAGCCCCCCACCTGTGCCATGACGACGGCGTCCTCGTCCGGCGCGTCCGGACCGATCGTCAACCACTCCTCGGCGGACCGACCGTCGTCGCTCACGGCCGTCACGAGGGCGCACGCGTAGGCGACGCGGGACTCCTCCGCGACGTCGACCTCGCCGTCGGGCAGGCCGCGCTCCTCACAGGCGGCCACCAGGCCGTCGAGGCCCTCGGTCATCATCTCGGTGTCGATCCGCGAGATCCCCTGGTGCACCGAGGTCGCATCCTCGAGCAGGTCCTCGTACCCCGGGAGCGGGGCCTGGGTGGTGGCGCCGAGCATGCCGGAGGCACCGGCGACCATGAGCACCTCCGCCTGCGTCTCGTCGCCGATGAATCCCTGCCACTGGTCGACCGGGGTCGCGCTCGCCTCGATCGCCAGGGCGCAGGCCTGGGTCGCGAGGCCGTCGGCGTCGGTCGCAGGCACCGCCTCCTCCGCGCCGGCCCCGCACCCGGCGGCGGCGAGCAGCCCGGCCGTCCCGAGTGCCAGGGCACCGGTCCTCGTCGTCGTCGAC
The DNA here is from genome assembly GCF_055326485.1 of Georgenia sp. G2120. Lineage (NCBI taxonomy): Bacteria > Bacillati > Actinomycetota > Actinomycetes > Allobogoriellales > Allobogoriellaceae > Georgenia > Georgenia sp. G2120. The sequence goes on from NZ_JBUZNL010000008.1 coordinate 119,827, forward strand.
ATGTCACCTCTCCGCATCGGCTCCCGTGCACTCGCGCGGGTCTCCCACCAGGGTAGGTGGCACGACCGAGCGCGACGCCCGGCCCGAGGCGGGCATGTGCCGGCGCATCGCCCGCCTAGGCTCGCGCCATGACGGGATGGCAGTTCTGGATCGACCGCGGCGGGACGTTCACGGACGTGGTGGCCCGCCGCCCGGACGGATCGCTCGCCTCGCACAAGCTGCTCTCCCACGACCCGGACCGCTACGCGGACGCCGCCGTCGCCGGCATCCGGCACGTGCTCGGCCTCGCGCCCGGGACGCCCGTGCCCGCCGACGACGTCGAGGTCGTCCGCATGGGCACCACGGTCGCCACCAACGCCCTGCTCGAGCGGACGGGCGAGCCCACCGTCCTCGTCGTCACGCGCGGGTTCGCCGACGCGCTCCGGATCGGCTTCCAGGAGCGGCCGCACATCTTCGAGCGACGCATCGAGCTCGCCGAGATGCTCTACGACCGCGTCATCGAGGTCGACGAGCGGATCACCGCCCACGGCGAGGTGCTCACGCCGCCCGACCTGGCCGGCCTCGAGCCCGAGCTGGCCCGCGCCCGGGCCGACGGCATCGACGCCGTCGCCGTCCTGTGCCTGCACAGCCACCTCCACCCCGAGCACGAGCGGGCGATCGGCGACCTCGCGCGCCGCCTCGGGTTCGGGCAGGTCTCGATCTCCAGCGAGGTCAGCCCACTCATGCGGGTGGTCCCGCGCGGCGACACCACGGTCGTCGACGCCTACCTCTCCCCCGTCCTCGCCCGGTACGTCGACCAGGTCGCCGCCGAGCTGCCCGGCGTGCGGCTGCTGTTCATGCAGTCCTCCGGCGGCCTCACCGAGGCCCACACCTTCCGCGGCAAGGACGCGATCCTGTCCGGCCCCGCCGGCGGCATCGTCGGCATGGCCGAGCTCTCGGCGCGCTCCGGGCTCGACCGGGTCGTCGGCTTCGACATGGGTGGCACCTCCACCGACGTCTCCCACCACGCCGGGGAGCTCGAGCGCGACTTCCACACCGAGGTCGCGGGCGTCCGCCTGCGGGCGCCGATGCTCGCGATCCACACCGTCGCCGCCGGGGGCGGATCGATCCTCCACGTGACGGACGGCCGGCTGACGGTCGGCCCGGACTCGGCCGGCGCCGACCCCGGGCCCGCCTGCTACCGCCGCGGCGGCCCGCTCACGCTCACCGACGCCAACGTCCAGCTCGGCCGGATCGACCCGGACTCCTTCCCGCACGTCTTCGGCCCCGGCGGGGACGAGCCGCTCGACCGCGAGGTCGTCGACCGGCTGTTCACCGAGCTGGCCGAGCGGCTCGCCGAGGAGACCGGCCACCGTCGCACCCCCGAGGAGGTGGCGGAGGGGTTCCTCGACGTCGCCGTCACGACGATGGCCGGCGCCATCAAGCACGTCTCCGTCCGGCGCGGCCACGACGTCACCGACCACGCTCTGACGACCTTCGGCGGCGCCGGCGGCCAGCACGCCTGCCGGGTCGCGGACGCGCTGGGCATCTCCACGGTCCTCGTCCCGCCGATGGCCGGCGTCCTGTCCGCGCTCGGGATGGGACTCGCCGACGTCACGGCGATCCGCGAGACCTCGGTCGAGACCGTCCTCGACGACGACGCCGCCCCCTCGCTGAGCGCCGTCGCCGAGGAGCTGGCCGGTCAGGCGCGCGGCGCGGTGGCCGGTGAGGCGTCGGGCGAGGTCGCGGTCTCCGCGCGGGCGCACCTGCGCTACGAACGCACCGACACGGCCGTGCAGGTCCCGCTCGGCCCGCCCGCGCAGATGCGTGCCGCGTTCGAGGAGGAGCACCGGCGCACGTACTCCTTCCTCCTCGACCGCCCGCTCGTCGTCGAGGCCGTGTCCGTCGAGGCCGTCGTCCGCTCGCCCCGGCCGACGATCGCCGCCGACGACGCCGCAGGCGGCGGCACCGCCGAGGTGACCATGCACGTGGGCGGGACGACCCGCGAGGTGCCGCTGCGGCGTCGGGCGGGCATCGGCGCCGACCCGCTCGAGGGACCGGCGATCGTCGCCGACCCGGACTCCACGACCGTCGTCGAGCCCGGGTGGCGGGCCCGCGTGCTCGAGGACGGCGCGCTGCTGCTCGAGCGGTCGAGCCCGCGCGAGGCCCCGAACGCGGGCACGGTCGCGGACCCGGTCATGCTCGAGGTGTTCAACAGCCTGTTCATGTCGGTGGCCGAGCAGATGGGCGCGCGGCTCGAGGCGACCGCGCAGTCGGTCAACATCAAGGAGCGGCTCGACTTCTCGTGCGCCCTGTTCGACCCGACGGGGCACCTCGTGGCCAACGCCCCGCACATCCCGGTCCACCTCGGGTCGATGGGCGCCACCGTCCAGGAGGTCCTGCGGCGCCGGGGGGACCGGCTGCGTCCCGGGCAGGTCGTCGCCGTCAACGACCCGTACCACGGGGGCACGCACCTGCCCGACGTCACCGTGGTCACCCCGGTCTTCGACGACGACGGGACCGAGCTGCTGTTCCTCGTGGCCTCGCGCGGCCACCACGCGGAGATCGGTGGGCTCACGCCGGGCTCGATGCCCGCGACGTCGACGACGGTGGACGAGGAGGGGATCCTGTTCGACGACTGGCTGCTCGTCGACGACGAGCGCTTCCGCGAGGCCGCGACCGAGGAGCTCCTCACCTCGGGGCCCTACCCCTCGCGCGACCCGGCGACGAACCTCGCCGACCTGCGTGCCCAGGTCGCCGCGAACGCGACCGGCGTGAGCGAGGTGCGGGCGCTCGTCCAGCGCTACGGGCTCGAGGTCGTCCAGGCCTACATGGGGCACGTCCAGGACAACGCCGAGGAGTCGGTGCGCCGCGCCGTCGCCCGCCTGAGCGGCGGGACGTGGGACTACGAGACCGACGCGGGCGCGCACATCCGGGTCCGCATCGAGGTCGACCGCCAGGCGCGCGAGGCGACGATCGACCTCACCGGCACCTCCGCCCAGCTGGGCACCAACCTCAACGCCCCGACGGCGGTGACCTGGGCCGCGGTGCTGTACGTGTTCCGCACCCTCGTCGAGGCGGACATCCCGCTCAACGACGGGTGCCTGCGGCCGCTGCGGATCGTCGTGCCGGAGGGGTCGATGCTCGCGCCGGAGCACCCCGCAGCGGTGGTCGGCGGCAACGTCGAGACGTCGCAGGCGGTGACGAGCGCGCTGTACGGCGCCCTCGGGGTGCTCGCGGAGGGCGCGGGGACGATGAACAACGTGACGTTCGGCAACGAGCGGTTCCAGTACTACGAGACCCTCGCGTCCGGCTCCGGCGCGGGCGACGGGTTCGACGGCACCGACACGGTCCAGACCCACATGACGAACTCGCGGCTCACCGACCCCGAGGTCCTCGAGTGGCGCCTGCCGGTGCTGCTGGAGTCCTACGCGGTGCGGCACGGGAGCGGCGGCGCGGGGCGCTGGCGCGGCGGGGACGGCGGCGTCCGGCGGATCTGCTTCCTCGAGCCGACCACCGTCAGCCTGCTCACCGGCAACCGGCGCGTGGCCCCGTTCGGTGCGGCCGGCGGGTCCCCGGGTGCGCCGGGGCGGAACCGGGTCGAGCGCGCGGACGGCGAGCTGGTCGAGCTCGGCGGCGTCGCGACGGTCGAGGTGGGACCCGGCGACGTACTCGTCGTCGAGACCCCCGGGGGCGGCGGGTTCGGCCGCCCCTAGCCCGTTCACCGAGACTGCGGTTGGTGCTCGTCGAGATTGCGGTTGGGAGCCATGACTGGTCGAGAGTGCGGCTCAGGGCCGCGATGGTCGGGCGTGCAGTTCGGCGTCGTGCATGTCGCTCGTCGTCGTCGGCCGACACCGCCGGGCGACCCGCACCTACCGTGGTGCCATGCGCATCCTCGGCAACATCCTGTGGTTCGTCCTGGCCGGGTTCTGGCTCTTCCTGTTCTACGTGATCGCGGGGATCATCGCCTGCCTCCTCATCATCACGATCCCGTTCGGCATCGCGTCGTTCCGGCTCGCCGGCTACGTCGTCTGGCCGTTCGGTCGCCGCGCGGAGTTCCGACGGGACTTCGGCATCCTGCACGTCGTCGCCAACATCATCTGGATCGTCCTCCTCGGCTGGGAGCTGGCGATCGTCCACCTGTTCGCCGGGGCGCTGCTCTGCCTGACGATCGTCGGCATCCCGTTCGGGATCGCGTGCTGGAAGATGGTGCCGCTCGCCTTCCTCCCGTTCGGCACGCACATCGTGCCGGTGCGCAGCCGGGCCGAGGACCCGTTCGCCGCGGCGCCGGGGCGCTGACTGCGCCCCGACCGGCCCGGCACATCTGCGACACACCAAGAACCTCGCCCTGAGACCTTGACGTGCAAGCGCTTGCATGCAAAGTTCCCACCACCCGACAAGGAGGTAGGGACACCATGCGACGACTACGAGTTCTGACAGTGGCGACAGGCGGGGCACTGGCCCTGGGAGGCTGCGGCTTCCTCACCGGCGACGACGGCGGCGGGGACTCAGGGGCGGGCGGCGGCGAGTGCGAGCCGACCACGCTGCGAGTCGCCATGATTCGAACTGCCAACGACCCAGGGACGATCGCAGCCGAGGAGCTGTCTGAGCGCGTCTCCGAGCGCACGGACGGTGACGTCGACGTCCAGATCTATCCGGACAGTCAACTCGGAGACATGAACGACGCCTACGCCGGCGTCGCGAGCGGGGAGATCGACGCCTACTACGAGACGATCTCGACGTACTCGACCCTCGAGGGTGCCGAGGCGTTCACGGCGCTCACCGTGCCGTTCCTGTGGGACAGCTACGAGCAGTTCGAGGCGGTCCTGGAGACGGAGGAGTTCGCCGAGCTCTTCGACGAGGCGGCGGAGGCCACCGGCGTTCGAGTCGTCGATGCGTCAGGGGACAACGAGCCCCGAGCCCTGACCGCGAATCGCGCGATCGAGACCCCCGACCAGATGGAGGGGCTCAGAATCCGAATCGCGGACGCACCGATCCCTCAGGCATTCGCCGTGGCTCTCGGGGCCGAACCTCAGGTCATCGCCTTGTCCGACCTGTACTTCTCTCTTCGCCAAGGCGTGGTCGACGCCCAGGAGACCGGATCCATTGCCGTCGTCAACAACAGCATCTACGAGGTCCAGGACTACTACATGCCGACGGACTACATCCGGGACGTGCGCGCCTGGTACCTCAACGACGACCTGTGGCAGGGCATGTGCGAGGAGCACCGCACCATCCTCGAGGAGGAGATGGAGCAGGCGGGCGAGGACGTCACCGAGTCCACGCGTGCCGAGCTCGAGTCCGCCATGGAGGTCATCGAGGAGAACATGACCGTCGTCGACGTCGACGTCGACGCCTTCCGCGAGGAGCTGGACGGCGAGTTCGACCAGTTCGACGGCGACCTGTGGCCCGAGGGCACTCTCGACATGGTCGAGGAGCTGGCGGCCGAGCACGCCGACGCCGCCTGAGGCACCGGGAGGGGCGGGCGAAGAACGCCCGCCCCCATGTGCAAGCGCTTGCACGAACACTGATTCGAAGGAGAGGCGATGGACTCCGACCCATCGGCATCACCGAGGCACCGTCCGACGAGGCGCGACGCACTCGTGCGACGGGTATCCCACGGCCTGGCTGCGATCTCGGGCGGCCTGCTGCTCTCCCTGTTCGTCATCAACGTGGTCCAGATCGGCGCACGGCCCGTCATGGGTGGCTGGATCTGGGTCAACGACCTCAGCAGGCTGCTCATCACCTGGGTGATCATGATCGGTGCGTCCGCCGCCATCGGGCTGCGTGAGCACCTCGTCGTCGACTTCGTCGTCGACCGCGTTCCTGCGGCGTTACGTACTGCCTGCGCCTACCTGACACGCGTGATCGAGCTCCTCATCGGTGTCGTCCTGCTGGTCTCAGGGGCGATCGTGGCGCTCGACCGCATGAGCATCCAGTACATCCAGCTGGGCATCCCGACCGGGTGGGCGTACCTCGCCGTCCCGGTGCTCGGTCTCTTCCTCGTGCTGTTCGGCCTCCTCCGGAGCCTCCATGCCGCGGAAGGGCCGGCGATCGCAGAACCCGAAGCCGGTGAGACGTCATGACCGAGATCGCCATCCTCTTCGTCACGATGTTCGCGCTCATGGCGCTGGGCGCCCCCATCTTCATCGCCATGCTCGCGGCGGTCCTCGTCACTCTCTTCGCCGGCGACCTCGGCTCGGCCACCGTGCTTCCGACGCAGGTGGCGGCCGGTGTCGACTCCTATGAGCTGCTCGCCATCCCGTTCTTCGTCCTCATGGGCTCACTCATGTCGCAGGCAGGGTTGACCGAGCGGATCGTCGCCTTCCTCATGTACTTCATCGGCGGCATCAAGGGAGGGCTCGCACACACGGTCATCGGTTCGAGCGCCTTCGCCTCGTCGGTCAGCGGGTCCGCCCCGGCTGCGGCGTCGATGATCGGCTCCGCCATGTTGCCGATGATGCGACGGTCCGGGTACCGACAGGAGTTCTCAGCGGCGGTCGTCGCGTCCTCCGCCATTCTCGGCCCCGTGATCCCGCCGAGCGTCCCGATGGTGTTCGTGGCACTCGTGACCTCTCTGTCCGTCGGGCAGCTGTTCATCGCCGGCATCGGCCCGGGCATCCTTCTCATCGTCGGCCTCATCGTCGTCGTGGCCGTGCGCAGCCGCGGCACCGAGCGGATCCCCGACACGGAGGCGGTCAACCCCTACCGGAAGGACGGCCTGCTCACCGTCACGTTGCGCGCGGTGCCCGCACTTCTCACCCCGGTGCTCATCATCGCCGGTGTCATCGGGGGGTTCGCGACCGTCACGGAGATCTCGATCCTCGCATCCGCCTACGTGCTGCTGCTCGGCCTCGCCTACCGGTCGCTCAATCTCCGGTCGTTGTTCGACGTCTTCACCCAGACGGCACAGTTCGCGTCGACCATCATGATGATCTTCGCCGCCGTCGCCGGGTTCACCTACATCGTCGCGCTCACCCGCCTGGGGAGCAGGATCGACCAGCTCGTGGTGGACGCGGGCCTCGGGTCGTTCTCGTTCCTCCTGCTGACGATGCTGTTCTTCCTCGTCCTGGGGATGGTCATGGACGCGATTCCGGCGATCCTCATCTTTGTCCCCGTCCTGCTGCCCAGCGCCATCGAGCTCGGCATCGACCCGATCCACTACTCCGCGATGATCGTCGTCAACCTCATGGTCGGTCTCATCACACCACCGGTCGGCGCCCTGCTCTTCGTCACGACGAAGCTCGCCCGCGTCTCATTCCTTCCCCTGGTCAAGGAGACCGCACCGTTCATCGCCGTCTACCTCACGGTGGTGCTCCTCACCACGCTCGTGCCGGCGCTGACGACCGCACTGCCCGGCCTGTTGTTCTGACCCTCCACCTGCTCCACCCGCTCCACCCGCACAGACGCGGAAGCCGTCCCGCGGCACCGCACCGACGAAAGGACATCCAGTGCTCGAGAACTACCTCGACTACGTCACCGGCATGCTGGGACGAGTCGTCGAGTCGAACGCAGAGGTTCTCCCTCGCGTGATCGACGAGACGGCACGGCGGGTGACGGAGGACCGGCTCATCTACGTCTACGGTCCTGGCGGGCACGCGAACCTCGCGACCCAGGAGGCCTTCTTCCGCGCCGGCGGTCTGATGAACATCGCGGCCATCCTCGACGAGGGCACGCTGCTGTCCAGCGGCGCAAGGCGTTCGATGGCGATGGAGCGCACTCCGGGTTACGGCCGTGTCGTGATTGACCACTCGGGGCTCGGCGACGGCGACCTCATCATCATCGTCAACTCGTACGGGATGAATTCTGCAGTCATCGACTCCACGCAGCGGGCGAAGGAGCTGGGGGCGACGGTCGTCGGCGTCAGCTCACGCACGCACGCCGAGACGATCGGGCCGGAGCATCCGGCGCGGCACCCTTCCAAGCAGAACCTGCATGACCTGGCCGACCTCTTTCTGGACTCGCAGGTGCCGGTCGGGGATGCCGTCGTCTCGTTCGACGCCGACGTCCCCAACGCCGGGGCGGTCTCGACCTACGCGAACGCCTTCCTCATGAACGCCATCCAGATCCTCACCATCGAGCGCGTCCTCGCGGAGGGGGGTCGGCCAGCCGTCTGGACGAGCGGGAACGCACCGGGCGGCGACGAGGCGAACGCTCGCCTCGTCGATCGGTTCACCGACCGCATCAAGCTGCTCTGAGCCACGGAGGTCACGACAGATGGAGCTCATCCAGAACCACACCCTCGCCGAGCTCGGCAACGACGGCGCGAGGCTCGCGGCACGCGCCATCACCCGGGCGCACGACGAGGGACGTGAGGCCACCGTGCTGCTGGCTGCCGCACCCAGCCAGATTCCTGTCCTCGAGTCGCTGGCGAAGGCAGATTGTCATTCCAGCCCCGTGCGCTACTTCCACATGGACGAGTACGTAGGCCTCCCCACGGACGCACCCCAGGCCTTCGGCCGGTGGCTGGAGGACAACTACTTCGCTCTCCTCCCGGACGGGAGTCCGTATGCGTTCGAGCGGATCGACACGGCGGGCGAACCGTCGGCTGCCGCGATGGACTACGCGGATCGGCTGCCTGCCGCAGACTTCGACCTCGTCCTGTGCGGGATCGGTGTCAACGGGCACCTCGCCTTCAACGACCCCGGCACGGACTTCTCCGACCCGGATCCGGTACGTCTCATCGAGCTTGCGGAGGCGTCCCGGACACAGCAGGTCGACGAGGGACTGTTCCCCGACCTCACCGCGGTTCCCCGGCACGCCATCACCATCACCGTGCCCCGCATGCTGGCCGCACGCACGATCGTGTGTTCCGTCCTCGGGACCGCGAAGGCCGAGGCGATGCGGTCGATGCTCGAGTCCGCGGTGACCAACGAGGTCCCCGCGACAGCGCTGAAGAACCACCCCGACGTCACGGTGCTGGCCGACCTGGAGGCGCTGAGCCGTGTCGCGTGAGCACCATGAGGGCCGCGACGTCCTCACCGGCCGGCCCGTGCGCGTGGTCGTTCGCGCGGGGGTCGTCGACGAGGTCGAGCTGCTCGACACGTCCACCGCGCTTCCCTGGCTCAGCCACGGTCTGGTGGACCTGCAGGTCAACGGATTCGGCGGGATCGACGTCAATGCGGCCGACCTGACGGTCGACGACGTCGGACGGCTCGCCCGAGGCCTCGTCGCACAGGGAACGAGCCATTGGGTGCCCACGATCGTCACCCAGAGTCACGACCGCATCGCACAGGCGCTGTCGACCTTGGCCGACGCGGTGGCGAGCGACCCGGTCGTGGCCGCATCCGTGCCGTGCGCGCACATCGAGGGGCCGTTCATCTCGCCCCTCGACGGGCCGCGTGGCGCGCACGACCGGAGCCTCGTCCGGGACATCGACGTGGACGAGGTCCGTCGGTGGCAAGAGCTGTTCCCGATCGGGTACGTCACCGTCTCGCCGCACGGCAAGGACGCGCCGGCGAAGATCTCTGCGCTCCGCAGGCTCGGCGTCGCGGTGGCGATCGGCCACACGCACGCCACCGAGGAACAGGTCGCCGCGGCGTCCGTCGCCGGTGCGACCCTGTCGACGCACCTGGGCAACGGGGTGCGCGCCGACCTCCCCCGCCACCCCAACCTGCTGTGGGAGCAGATCGCTGACACGACACTGTCGGCCGGTCTCATCGGCGACGGCCACCACCTACCTGCAGCAGTGCTGGAGAGCATCGTGCGCGCCAAGGGCCCCCAGGGCTGCTACCTGGTCTCGGACTCGGTCGCGCTCGCAGGTTCCCCCGCCGGTCGATACACGACGCCGGTCGGCGGCGACGTGGTGCTGTCCGATGACGGCCGGCTCGCCCTCGCCTCCGACGACCGGTTGCTCGCCGGCTCCGCGGTCCCCCTCGCGCACTGCGTCCGGTTCGCGGCCACGCGGACGCAGCTCACGCTGCCCGAGGTGTTCGACATGGCCACACGGGTCCCGGGACGCCTTCTCGCCGAGCTCGCTCGGGTCGGCGCTCCGGCGGCCCGGGGGACCGAGATCTCCCCGACAGGCGCCGTCCCCGTCGGGACCATCCTCCCGGGAACGCCGGCCCACCTCGTCCTGTGGGACTCCGACCTCACGATCATCGAGACGATCGGTCCCGGCGGGGGCAGGATCGACGGATGACCAGGATCGAGGCATGAACAGGCCGCAGGGACCACGCGCACCCCGGCCTACCCCCGTGACGATCACCGACGTCGCGCGGGCGGCCGAGGTGTCGACCTCGACGGCCTCCCGGGCGTTCAACCACCCCCACCTGCTGCGGGAGGACACGGTAGCCCGCGTGAAGGCTGCTGCGGACCGCCTCGGCTTCCGCCACAACAGGTACGCGAAGGCACTGAGCACTGGTCGTTCCTCCGCGCTGGGCCTCATCGTCCCCGACCTGTCCAACCCGTTCTTTCCCCCGCTTGTACATGCGGCTCAGCTGGCTGCGGAGGAGCAGGGATACTCGCTCTACATCCTCAGCAGCGAGCACAGCGTGGCTCGCGAGAAGCAGCTCGCAACACTCGTCAGCCGCGACGTCGCAGGGCTCGTCCTCGCCTCCCCGCGAATGTCCCGCTCCCATGTGCTCGGCATCGCGCAGCAAGTTCCGACCGTGCTGATCAACGCACGGGTCAACGGTCTCTCCTCGGTGCTCGTCTCCGCCGCCCAAGCCATCGCCGATGCCGTGGAGGACGGCGCAACCACCGGCGCTTCGAGCGTGGCGTACATCGGCAGCGCGGAACGGTGGTGGCCGAACATGGAGCGAGAGGAGAGCGCCAGGTCGGAGGCAGCCAGGCACTCCCTGCCCTACCGGCACCTCGAGCTCGACGAACCGACATACGACGCCGCGCGACACCTCGTCGACAAGGTCGACATCCGTGAGGGCGAGCTCGTGGTGGCGTTCGACGACATCGTCGCTCATGCCGTTCTCGACGGGCTCGGTGCCCGCGGACTCCGCAGCCCGGACGACGTCCGGGTCGTCGGGTGCGACGACGCGCTCCCGATCAGCACCCAGCCGGCGCTCTCCACGGTGCACCTGGACACCCGCACCGCCGCACGCACCGCAGTGGACCTGCTGCTCTCGGATGACTCGGGCACAGGTGCGCGGCAGGTCATCGTCAGCGGCTCGTTCCGCAAGGGCGAGACAACCTAGCCGTCGCACACCCCGCCCCGCATTGCGCTGCGGCGGGAGCCGCACAGATCGGCGTCGCCACTCGCCGAAAAACCTGTACCGCGAGGACCGCGCCGGACAGACTGCGACCATGGCGCGCCCCATCGACCTCACCCCCGCGACGCGGCGCCTGGCCGACGTCGCCGCCCGGATCTCCGACGACGACCTCGACAGCCCGACGCCCGACTCGCCGTGGACGGTCGGCCAGCTCCTCGCCCACGTCATCTACCTCAGCGACGCGTTCCGCGCGGCTGCCAGCAAGGAGCTCGGGGACGCGACGGACGCCGGGCCCACGAGGACACCCGAGCTGGTGCCCGAGTGGCAACCGACGCTCGACCACGCCCTCGTCCGCCTCGCCGACGCCTGGCGGGACCCCGCGGCATGGGAGGGCGACACCCGCGCGGGCGGGCTCGACATGCCCGGGGAGTCCGCGGGGATCGTCGCCCTCGACGAGATCGTCCTGCACGGGTGGGACCTCGCGGTCGCGACCGGGCAGGAGTACACCGCCGCGGACGACGAGATCGAGGCGCTGGCCGTGTTCGTCGAGGAGTTCGACCCTGCCGGGTCCCCCGGGATGTTCGGTCCGGCTCTCGACGCCGACGACGACACGTCGCCGTTCGAGCGGCTGCTCGCGCGCGCCGGGCGCGACCCGGGGTGGAGCCCGCCCGGCGCCTGAACACTCGGGACACGTCCACGCTCGGCGGGTCAGCTCCAGTCGACGCTGAGGTACTGGACCTCCTGGTACTCCCGGATGCCCTCGTGGCCGCCCTCGCGGCCGAGGCCGGACTCCTTGACGCCGCCGAAGGGTGCGGCCGGGTCGGAGACGAGGCCGCGGTTGAGACCGACCATGCCGGCCTCGAACCGCTCGGCGATACGCATCGCCCAGCCCAGATCGTCCGAGAACAAGTAGGCCGAGAGTCCCAGCTCGGTGCCGTTGACCTGCGCCAGCATCTCCTCGTCGTCGGACCACGTGACGATGGGAGCCACGGGTCCGAAGATCTCGTTCTGGACGAGCGGAGAGTCGGCATGCACGTCCCTCAGCACGGTGGGTGCGTAGAAGTGCCCCTCAAGGTCGCTGGGGAGCTCGGCGCGATGCGTGACACGGGCACCGGCCTCGACTGCCGCGTCAACCAGCTCGGTGACCCCGGTGAGCGCCTTGGCGCTGATGAGCGGTCCGATCTCGGTGGACTCCTGCTGCGCCGGACCCACGCGAAGTGCCGCGACCCGCTCCCCGAACTTCTCGGTGAACTCCTCCACGACGTCGGCGTGGACGTAGAGCCGGTTGGCGGCAGTGCACGCCTGACCTCCGTTGCGGAACTTGGCCAGCATCGCGCCCGCGACCGCCCGGTCGACGTCCGCATCCGCGGCGACGACGAGCGGAGCGTTCCCGCCCAGCTCCATCGACGAGCTGATGACCCGCTTCGCCGCCTGCGCGAGCAGGATCTTTCCCACCCCGGTCGAGCCGGTGAAGGAGAGCTTGGCGACGCGCTCGTCCTCGAGCCACGTCGTGACGACCGATGACGCCGACGACGTCGGGACGACTCCCACGACGCCGTCGGGCGCGCCCGCCTCGGTGAGGATCTGGGCGATCGCCAGCGCCGTCAGCGGCGTCTCGGAGGCAGGCTTGAGCAGCACCGTGCAGCCGGCGCCGAGCGCCGGCGCGATCTTGCGGGTCGCCATCGCCGCCGGGAAGTTCCACGGCGTCACAAGAGCAGCCACACCGATCGGTCGGTGGGTGACGACCGTGCGCACACCACCCGCCGGGGCCACCGAGTACTCCCCCGCCCCACGCACACACTCCTCGGCGTACCAGCGGAAGAACTCCGCCGCGTAGGACACTTCGGCCCGCGCATCGGCCATCGCCTTGCCGTTCTCCGCCGCGATCAACCCCGCCAGCACCTCACGCCGCTCGATCATCAGCCCGAACGCACGGTGCAGGACGTCAGCCCGGGCACGCGGAGAGGTCGCCCCCCATGCCGACAACGCACCCGCCGCCGAATCCACCGCACGCCGCGCGTCGTCCGCAGTTCCGTCCGCGACCGTGGCGATCGTCGTCGTCGTGGCCGGGTCCGCGACCTCGAAGGTCGCACCGGCCGATCCCGCAGTCCCCCGACCGTCGATCCAGACGCCGTGCTCGGGGTCGATCGACCGCACCAGATCGGTCACCGACAGAGGATGGGTCAGCTGCTCAGTCATCGTCGTCTCCTTGGTCTGGTCCGGCGCCGTACCGAAGCCTCACGGCACGGCGCGCTCGCAGCGCGAGGCCGGCAGGGTCCGCGTCGGGGTGTCAGGGGATTCCTGGGGGTCAGGCGCTCGCGGTCTTGGCGAGGAACTGCGTGAGGGTGTGGAGCTTGTGGTCGCGGGCGACACGCTCGAGCTGATCGACGTCGATCGTGGCTGCCGAGACGAGCGCGAGGATCTCGTCGTGCTCCTCGACGGAGGTACGCGCCCGTCCCGGGACGTAGCTGAAGCTCGACCGTCGAATGGCGCCCATCCGTTCCTGCTCGCGGGCGAGCATCTCGGTGAGGTGGGCGTTGGGGCACGGCCCGCACAGCACCGTGTGGAACTCCTGGTTGAGGCGGGTGAAGCTGACCGGGTCGAAGTCCTCACCGCGCATGCGGCGCAGCTGCTCGTTGATGTCGCGGGCGGTGGCGATGTCCTGTTCCGTCAGGTGCTCCGCGGCGAGCGCCGTGGCGTACCCCTCCAGGAGTGCCATCGACTGCATGACGTCCGCGTAACCGACCGGATCGATGCCGGCGACCTCGGCGCCGATGTTGCGCCGGTACGTCACCAGCCCCTCCGCCTCGAGCCGGCGGACCGCCTCCCTCACGGGAAGGGCGCTGGTGCCAAAGCTCTCGGCGACCTGACTGAGCACGAGCCGGTAGCCGGGCGTGTAGGTGCCGTCGACGATCCGACGATAGAGCTCGCTGTAGACACGCTCGGACTTCGACGGGGTCGTCTTCCGTCGTGTCGCGCTCGAGTCGCTCGTCATTCTGCCCTCCAGCCGGTACTTGATCGTAGGTTGCCGGGCGCCTCCCCGAGCGAGTTCACGCCCGTCGGGGAGGCGCCCACCGCACTCACCGTGCGCCGAAGCGCGACGTGTGAACCGGGGCGAGGGAGATGTGGACGGCCTGCTGCTCGGTGTAGAAGTCGAGCGAGCGGTACCCACCCTCCTGCCCGAGCCCGGAGGCCTTGACCCCGCCGAACGGGGTGCGCAGGTCCCGGACGTTGTGCGAGTTGACCCACACCATGCCGGACTCGACCCCCTGGGCGAACGTGTGGGCCCGCTCAAGGTCGGTGGTCCAGACGTACGCGGCCAGTCCGTACCGCACGTCGTTGGCCAGGCGCAGCGCCTCCTCCTCCGTGTCGAACGGGGTGATGGCGACGACGGGACCGAAGATCTCCTCCTGGAAGATCGACGCGGTCGCGGGGACGTCGGCAAACACGGTGGGCCGCAGGTAGTTGCCCTCCTCGAGGCCCTCGGGACGGGTGCCGCCGGCGACGAGCCGCCCCTCGGACTTGCCGGCCTCGACGTAGCTCCAGACCTTGGCGAAGTGCTCGGGGTGGACGAGCGCCCCCACCTCGGTGCCCGGGTCGGACGGGTGCCCGACGACCACGTTGTCGGCACGCTCGGCGTACCGGCGGACGAATTCGTCGTAGATCGGTCGCTCGACGAGGATCCGGGACCCCGCGGTGCAGCGCTCGCCGTTGAGGGAGAAGACGCCGAACAGCGTGGAGTCGAGGGCGGCCTCGAGGTCGGCGTCGGCGAACACGATCGCCGGAGACTTCCCACCGAGCTCCATCGACATGCCCTTGAGCCCGTCGGCGCAGTTCCGGAAGATCGTCTGTCCGGTGCTCGACTCGCCGGTGAACGAGATGAGGCTGACGTCGGGGTGCTTGACGAGCGCGTCACCCGCCGTCTCGCCGTAGCCACCGACGAGGTTGAACACCCCGTCCGGGACGCCCGCGTCCTTCATGATCCCCGCCCACAACGACGCGGACAGCGGCGTGAACTCCGCGGGCTTGAGCACCACGGTGCAACCCGACGCGAGCGCCGGACCGAGCTTCCACGACTCGAGCATGAACGGCGTGTTCCACGGCGTGATCAAGCCCGCCACCCCGACGGGTCGACGATGGACGTAGTTGACCTGCGCCCCGGGCACCTCGTAGGCGTCGGAACGCTGAGCCACGACGAGGTCAGCGAAGAACCGGAAGTTCTCTGCCGCCCGACGCGCCTGCCCTCGGGCCTGGGTGATCGGCAGGCCGGTGTCGAAGGACTCCATCGCGGCGAGCTCGTGTTCCCGGGACTCCACCGCGTCGGCGATGCGGTGGAGGATCCGGTGACGCTCCCGGGCCTTCATTCGGGGCCAAGGTCCGTTCTCGAAGGCGTCCTTGGCGGCGGCGACGGCCCTGTCGATGTCGGCCTTGTCCCCGGCCGCGGCGGTGAGGTACGGCCGGTTCGTCGTCGGGTCGATGACCTCGAATGTCTCTCCGGACACGGAGTCGACGTCGACGCCACCGATGTGGTGCCGGATCCGGTCGGGGAGGTTCGCGGGCCGTGCGTGGGGGAGGTCGGTGCTGGGATCGGCGTGCGTGGTCATCTCGTGCTCCCTCAACCGGCGGTGCGGTCGGTCGTGGCGGTCGGGACGGGGGTGAGGTACTGGCCGGCCTGGTCGACGAGCGATTGCACCGTCGTCTGCCCGGAGTCGGAGAGCCCGACGAGCGGCGGCCGAACCATCGAGGAGGTGATGAGGCCGCGCTCGGCCATGAGCCACTTCGCGGGTGCGGGATTGGTCTCGACGAAGAGCAGGTCGACCAGCGGGTGGACGCCGTAGTGGATCTCGCGTGCACGGTCCCAGTCGCCGGCGTCCGCCGCCCGGTACATCTCGGCGACCGCGGCGGGGGCGATGTTGGCGAGCGCAGATATGAATCCCTGACCGCCGAGCGCCAGCAGCGGAAGGCAGAGCAGCTCGATGCCGGACCACATGAGGATTTCGGGCCCAGCGGCGTGACGCACGCGCGAGAAGTGCTCGAAGTCCTTCGTCGTCTCCTTCACGCCGACGAAGCTGTCGAAGTCGCGGAACAGACGGGCGATGGTCTCGGGCGCCAGTTCCACGGCGGTGCGGACCGGCACGTTGTAGGCCGCCACCGGGAGGTCGGGGTACTCGCGGCACACCGTCGCGTACCACTGGTAGAGCGCCTCCTGGGTCGGGCGCGCGTAGTAGGGGGTGATGACGAGCGCGAGGTCTGCCCCGGCGTCGCGGGCGATCGACGTCAGCTCGAGGGTCTCGTCGAGTCGCGCGCTGCCGGTACCCGGCAGGAATGGGACGCGACCGTCGATGGCCGTGGATACCGTGCGGATCGCCTCGGCACGCTCATCGAGCGTCTGCGCGGACGGTTCGCCGGTGGAACCGCCGATGGAGATACCGGCCGAGCCGGACTCGATCTGCCAGTCGACGAGGCGACGGAGGCTGTCGTGATCGACGGCGCCGTCCTTCGTGAACGGGGTGACGACGGGGGCGATCGATCCCGTGATCGACGCCGGGTTCGAGCGGAAGCTCATCGGTCTGCTCTCCTTGCCGCGGACTGCTCCGCGCTCGCTATGTCGGTCCGGTGGGCGTCGTAGCGCGCCCGCCAGGTCTCGTTCATGGGGTAGAGGCCGTCGACGGGGTGCCCGCCGCGGACCTGCTCCGCGATGTACGTCTCCCGCTCCTCCTGAGCCTCGGAGGCGGTGAGAACCTCGTCGAGGAGGTGGGGCGGCACGACGACGGCTCCGTCGTCGTCGGCGACGATGACGTCGCCGACCTGCACGGTCGTGCCACCGCAGGCGACGGTTACGTCCGTCTCCCAGGGCACGTGGTTCCGACCGAGGACGGAGGGATGTCGTCCACCGGCAAGGACCGGGAGCCCGGTCTCGGAGACGGCGACGGCGTCGCGGACCGATCCGTCGGTGATGATCCCGGCGGCCCCTCGGGTCAGGGCGCGCAGCGCGAGGATGTCGCCGAGGGTGCCCGCGGTGGTGTCCCGGCGGGCGTCCATGACGAGGACCTCGCCCTCACCGACGGTGTCGATCGCGCGCTTCTGCGCGTTGTAGCCACCGCCGTGGGTAGCGAATAGGTCCGGCCGGAACGGTACGTAGCGCAGCGTGCGGGCCGTGCCGACGATCCGCGTGCCCGGCACTAGCGGATGGACGCCATCGATGCTGGCGTCCGGGTGGCCGAGGCGGCGCAGCTGGGAGGAAATCGTCGCCACCGCCACCTGGCCGAGCCGCTCGCGCCGGTCCGCGTCGAGCCAGGAGCCGTCGCTCGCGGCACCGGTCCCTGCCGACGCCGCGGCCGAGGCAGCATGCTCGCCCGGACCAGCCGTCACCGCCGGACGCCGGGATCCCCAGGCGTCGGCGACGGTGGCGTCGTCGAGGCGCGGTGGGGCCCCTCCCCCCACCACGGCGGGCGCCTCGACGACCGAGGTCGCCAGCCGTCCGGTCGTCCGGCCCGGGTCGTCGATGCTCAGTACCTCGACCTCGACCAACTGGCCGGGGACGGCGACCGAGGCACCGGCAGGTGTGCCGGTGAGGATGACGTCCCCGACGTCGAGGGTCATCGTGCGGCTGAGGTCGGCGACGAGCTCGGCGAAGGAGAACAGCAGACCATCCGTCGCGCCCTCCTGGACGAGCTCGCCGTCGAGCCAGGTACGGACGGCGAGCCGCCCCGGGTCCAGGTCGGCGGCCGCGAGAAGGACAGGACCCACCGGGGTGAATCCGTCCGAACTCTTGGACCGGAGGTTGGAGCCGCGGTCGGCCCACTTGAGGTCCTGCAGGCCGAGGTCGTTGCTCGCCGTGACCCAGCCGACGTGGGCCCAGGCGTCCTCGACGCTCACCTGGAACGCAGGGGTGCCGATGACCAGCGCGATCTCGCCCTCGAAGCTGAGCAGCTCGGTGCCGGCCGGTCGGCCGATCGCGCCAGGACCGGTGAGCGATGAGGCCGCCTTGAGGAAGTACGACGGGTGCTCGGGGCTGCGGCCACGTTCGGCCGCCCGCGAGGCGTAGGCGACGTGGACCGCGACGATCTTGCCGGGACGGTGTCCCAGGGTGTCGGTGATCGGGTCCGTGGGGAGGTTCTCGGTGCTCAGGCGTACCACGACGTCAACCTCTTCTCCGCCCAGCTGACGATCTCGTTGAGGGCGACGGCGATGATCATGATGAAGACCGCCATGGCCCACACGGACGGGAAGTCGCTCTCGTCGCCGAACCGGGCGGCGAGTCCGCCGAGGCCAATGAGTGCGATGAACATCTCGCCGTTGATCATTCCCTTGACGGCACGGCCGGTCCCGAGCCGAATGCCGGCGAGGATCAGCGGCACGGCGGACGGGATGATGACCTTGACGACCGTCTGCCACCGGGAGGCGCCGAAGGAGGCCGCCATGTCGATGAGCGGGTCGTCGACGTCGCGGATGCCGGCCGCGGTGTTGATGATGATGATGAAGACGGCATAGAGGATGACAACGGCGATCCGCGTGGTGTCCGAGAGGCCGAACGCCGCGAACAGGATCGGCGCGAAGGTCAGTGCCGGGACGAACAGCATCGCGTTGACGTAGATGTCGAGCGCCGTGAAGACGCGCGACGACAGCCCCATGAGGACGCCGACACCGAGCCCGACCACCAGCGAGATGGCAAACCCGATCGCGAGCGACCGGAAGCTGGCCACCAGATGCGGCTGGATGACACCGTCGCCGAAGAGCTCGCCGAGCTGGACAGCCACCTCCGTGAACGGCGGGAGCCACTGGAGGGTGAAGATCCGGCCGATGAGTTCCCAGAGGGCGACGATGACGAGGATGCCGGACCAGGTGGAGAACCCGTTGCGGACGGCGCGCGGGATCCGGGGCGAACGGGTGGTCGCGGTGGTCGTCCCGGTTGCGTCGGCGACGGCGGTCATGCGGCGGCCTGCTCGTGCATGTCGCGCAGCCGCTTCCAGAGGTACTCCTTGAGTCGGACGAGCTCGGGGCTGTTCTCCGCGGTCTCCGCCGAGCGCGGCCGCGGGAGGTCGACGTCGATGACCTCCTCGATCTTCCCGGGGCGCGCGGACATCAGCACGATCCGGTCTCCCAGGAGGACCGCCTCCTCCATGTCGTGCGTGACGAAGATGACCGTGCGGCGGTCCTGCTGCCAGATGTCGAGCAGCTCCTCCTGCATGTAGCGGCGGGTCTGCTGGTCGAGGGCGCCGAACGGCTCGTCCATCAGAAGAATGGGGCTCTCGACGGCGAGCGCCCGGGCGAGTCCGACGCGCTGCTGCATGCCGCCGGAGAGCTCTCGGGGGTATTTCTGCTCGAAGCCGTCGAGACCGACCTTGGAAATGTAGGCGCGGGCCTTGTCGAGGCGCTCGTTCTTGGACATGCCGGCCAGCTCGAGGCCGAAGGCGACGTTCTTCTCGACCGTCTCCCACGGCAGGAGCGCGAAGTTCTGGAAGACGATGGCCGACTTCTGGTGGGGGCCGGTCACGCGCGCCCCGTCGATGGCGACGTCGCCCTCGGTGGGGATGACGAGCCCGCCGACGGCGCGCATGAGGGTGGTCTTCCCGCAGCCGGAGGGCCCGATGACGGTGATGAACTCGTTGTCGTTGATGGTGAGGTCGACGTCCTTGAGGGCGACCGTCTCTCCGCGGCCCTCGCTGACGTAGCGGTGGTTGACGTTCTCGATGGTGATCATGGGTTCCTTGATCCTTCGAAGCGTTCGGGCGCCGTTACTTCCAGCGCTGGGCGCGGCGTTCGAACGCCTGCATGACGAGTGCGAGCACGATGCCTTCGATGGCAACGGCGATGGTGAGGGCGTAGAGCTTGTCCGCCTGGAAGAAGCCCCGGTAGTCGAGCATCAGGGAGCCGATGCCGATCGGGAGCATGATGAGCTCGACGATGATCATCCCGGCGAACGCGCGACCGAGCCCGGTTCGGAGGCCGGTCATGATCGCCGGGAACGCGCCTGGGATCAGCACCCGGCGCCAGAGCTGCGACTCCGATGCGCCGTAGGAGCCGGCCATCTCGACGAGCGTGTGGTCGACCGCCCGGACGCCCGCCCGGACATTGGTCGTGATGAAGACCCAGCTGAAGAGCACGATGATGAAGACTCGCGGCGTGAGCCCGAGCCCCATGGCCACGAGGACGACGGGGATGAGCGGCGCGATCGGCAGCGAGAGGCTGACGGCGGTGATCGGCCCGAAGGCGCGGTCGACGGACTTCCAACGGGCCATGGCCAGTCCGAGGGGGACGGCGATGAGAACCGCGATGGGATACCCGATGAGCAGGGCGACGTTCGAGCGTGCGAGGGCGGGCCACATCTCACCGGTGACGAAGGCGATCTCCCAGAGGGCCGCCATCGCCTCGAGGAAGGTCGGCATCAGGAGGGAGTCGGTCCACCGTGCGCCGACCTCCCAGAACGCGGCGAAGACGACGATCGTCGTGATCCGCACGCCCCAGGACTCGGTGCGGCTCAGCTTCTGGCGAAGCGTGACGCGGGGCGTCGAGGGAAGGTCGACGAGCTCTCGCCGCGTCCGGTGCCCGGCGTGCGGGGCCGCCGCCGTCACTGCGAACCTCCTCCGGCGACCTCGAAGTCGGCCACGGCGTCGGCGTTCAGCTCGTCACCGATCACCTCGGCGTCGCGGTAGAAGCCGATTGTCGCGTCCACGCTTGCCGGATCCAGCTCAGGGGTCTCGGGGAACGTCCCGTTCTCCACCAGCGCCTCGAGGACGGTCTGCACCTCGGCGGGCTCCGACTCGAGGATCTCGGCCGCGGTCTCCGCGAAGGCCGCGGGGTCCTCGTTCACGGCCGCGAACTGCTCCTCGAGGGCGGCGAGCAGGGCGGAAGCCGCCTCGGTCGCTCCCCCGTCCTGGGCCCCGTCGACGACGATGGTCTGGGTGAGCAGGTCCGACTGAGTCTCAACGAGGTTGTCGATGACGTGCGCGACGCTCTCGTCCGGCTCGACGCTCATCCAGTCCTCGACCCGGACGATCGTCCCGTCGATCTGGCCGTCGAGTAGGGCGGTCACACGGTTGCCCGACCCGGAGATGACGACGAACTCGGGCTCGGCCTCAGGGCACGACTCCGCGAGGTAGCGGCGCAGGTGCGCCGTGCTGGTCGAGCCCTCGGAGTGGTAGGCCACGGTCCGTCCGTCGAGGTCCGCGCAGGTCTCGACGTCCGCGGATCCGACGATGAGGTAGTCGAGGATGTTGTTGTTGCCGACCATCGTCAGCTCGGCGCCCCCCTCGTCGGCGGCCATGACGGTCGCCGGACCCATGGAGGCGATGTTGATGTCGCCGCCCATGAGCGCCTGGGTCTGCACGTCCGGGGAGTCGAACTCGATGTACTCCACGTCCCAGCCCTCCTCCTCCAGGGAGTTGAGGGCCGCGATGATCGGGGTGTCAGTGGGGCCGATCGTGCCCGGGAAGCCCAGGGTGATCGTCTGGGAGTCGGACTCCGAGTCGTCCCCGCCGCACGCGGTGAGGACGAGAGAGGCTCCTGCCAGAAGGCCGAGGCCCTGGACTACGCGTGAGGAGGCCATGCGATTCAACTCCTTCGTTGTATTCCCGCGGTCATCGGTGACGAGGCGGGCGGTGTCGCTGGACTGACTGTAGACGAGATCATATGCGATTCATGATCAGCGTCAACCCTCGATGGCAAGACCGCGTGGATCCGCTGCGTTCTGCCGGTATCAGCAAGACGGGCGCGCGCATCGGACCGCGCTCGGCCCTCGCTCGTTCAGCCGACCGGATCAGCCGGTGGGCACGCTACTCGTCCCCCACACCTCGCGTTCGAGAAAATCGTTCCGTGCCACGTCCAACGACGTCGGGAACGCCTCCCCCGGGGCGCCTCACCCACAGTCCGGGATCGCGTACCACGGCGCACGACGGCAGGCACCCGGCCTACCGTGAGGTGATGACGCCCGACGCCCGAGCCGGTGCCGACGACCCCGCATCGCGCGCCCGGCACCGCGCGGGTCGTCGTCATCTCGCCGAGCGGCGTCGGACGGGGCAGGCGAGTCGGACGGGAGCGGACGCGCGGCCGACCGGCCCGGACCGCGACCCGCCCCGCAGCGCGACGGACTGGATCGCCGGCCTCACGCTCCTGGTCGGCGGGGTCCTCGCCGGCCTCACGGTGCTCCGTGTGTCAGCGCCCGGTTCGCTCCACGACGAGCCCGCGGCGCTCCTCGGCATCCTCACGCTGATCGCGTGCCTCATGGTGGCCCTGGGCGCCGGTTTCCTGCTGCCCACGAGGTGGTCGCACGTCCCCGTAGGCACCTTCTTCGGCCTGCTCGCGGTGCTCGGGGTGGCCATGGTGGTCCTGCCCGACCTGTTCGTCGGTTCCGGGCCGCAGACCGCGGGTGTGGGTCGAAGCAGCGTCGACCTCCCGATGTCGCCGGGCGAGGCACGCGCGCTCGGCATCGGTCTCGCGCTCGGCGGCGGGCTCGCCCTCGCCTCGACCGTCGCGTTCGTCAGTCGCCGCCGCTGACACCACTCGTGCCGCGTTCGCGACCGACCACCTCGACACCCGGCACGACGACGAACGACCACCGCCCGGACCGGGACGCCCGGTCGACGGTCAGGACTCGCTCTGAACCACCTCGAAGCCGAGCACCTGGACGTCCATCCCGCGCTTCTGGTCGTTCTCGTGCCCGCCCGCGGGGCGCGCGGACGACCACGCCTCGTAGTCGTCGCGGCTCTCCCAGCGCGTGACGACGAAGTACCGGCCCTCCCCCACCACGGGGCGGAGCAGCTCGAAGCCGAGGAACCCGGGCGAGGCGTCGACCGCCTTCTTCCGGGCCGCGAAGCGCTGCTCGATCTCGGCCTCCGCCCCGGCGGGGAAGGTCAGGGCGGTGATGTTGACGAACGGCATGCGATCTCCCTCGGCGACGGGTGGCCCCGCCGGCTCGACACGACTGACCCGCCCAGGCTAGATCCGACCTGGCGAGGGAGTCCGAGGCGAAGGTCCCACCGCCCCGGGCTCGTTCGCAGCGCCGGACCCGCCGGCCGGCGGACGCGCCGTCCGCCCGAAGCACTCCCGACGCCGGAGTCGTTCCCCCCGCCCGCGGCGCGCCCGCCACATCAGAGCGGCCCGAGCACGGCGCGCGGATCGGCGTCGAGGGCCAGGGTCTCGAGCACGGTGAGCAGCTCGCGCTCCTCGTACCGGAAGTGACTCTCCATGATCGCGGCGATCCCCTCGAGGTGCCGTTCGAGCGCCTCGGGCGGCGCGGCCCGGTCGACGGAGGCGAGCAGCCCCGAGATCAGGTGCGCCATCATCGAGTGGTCCTGCTCGAGGTAGCGCAGGGTGTCCCGCAGCTCGGGGTGCTCGGCCACGATCGCCGGGAACAGCTCCCGGTCCTCGCCCTCGTGGTGCCCGGTCAGCGCCGAGCAGAACCCGTGGCAGAACAGCAGCAGCTCGCGAGCAGCCGGTTCGGCGGGGGTCCCGTCGGCGAGCGCCTCCCGGGTGACACGCAGCGCCTCGCGCAGCCGGTCATGGACGGCTCGTAGCTCGCGGCTCCAGGCGACGAGCCTGGTGGTCTCGCCCTCAGTCACGTGAGGGCGAAGGTGACGACGTGTGCATCGTCGGTCTCCTTCGGTGTTCGGCGCCTCCATGCCTGACACTGCCTGCCACCGGCACGCGACGCTCCGGGCAGGCTACGTGCCGACCGGCGCCGATGGAAGGGGACCGCCCCTCGGCCACGACCCGGGCGGCGCCCCTGGGAGATCCTCCTTCTCGGCACGCACCTCGCGCTGCCGGCGGACCTGCGAACGGGCGGGGCGGGCCTACCCTGACGGCGTGATCGGACAACTGGCGTGGGTGACCGCCCGTGCCGCACGGGGCACCGACGACGACGAACCCCTCGCCCTGGCCGCGCTCCGTTCCGTCGGCGTCGAGGTCGAGGTGGTCGACTGGGACGACCCCGCGGTCGACTGGTCCCGCTTCGACCGCGCGGTGCTCCGCTCGACCTGGGACTACACCCGCCGCCTCCCCGAGTTCATGGCATGGCTCGAGTCGGTCGACGCCGTCACCGAGGTGGTCAACCCGCTCGCCCTGGTGCGGTGGAGCAGCGACAAGAGCTACCTGCTCGAGCTGGCCGAGGCCGGCATCCCGACGATCCCGACGACCGTCGTGCCGCCCGGGGCGGCCGCCGAGATCTCACCGGGCGGGGTCGTCGTCAAACCGTCCGTGGGCGCCGGCAGCCGCGATGTAGCCGCCTTCGTCTCGGGTCGCGAGCGGGAGGCCGCCACGCAGGTCGACCGGTTGCACGCCGCCGGCCGGACGGCCCTCGTCCAGCCGCTGCTCACCTCCGTGGCCGTCGACGGCGAACGGGCGCTCGTCCTCCTCGACGGCGAGCTCAGCCACGCGGCACGCAAGCGGGTGGTGATCCCGGGGTCGGTCCCCGTCGCGCCGGCCGATGCCCGCACAGGAACGGGCGGCCCACTGTTCTCCGCCGAGACCATCGTTGCGCACGAGGCCACCCACGAGCAGGCCGCCCTGGCGCGGGCGGTCGTCGACCACGTGTCCGGCCGCTGGGGCGTGCCCACCTACGCACGCGTGGACCTCGTCCGGGACGACGACGGCCAGGACGTGGTCCTCGAGGTCGAGCTGGTCGAGCCGTCGCTGTTCCTGCCGCAGGCCGACCGCGAGGCGACGCACCGGCTCGCCCGCGCGCTCACGCGCTGAGCCCCTGGCGCCCCCTGGGCGCGGGCGCACTCCTCCCGGGCCCGCCCTCCTCCCGGACGCGCGCCGTGCCCGGGCGCGGAGACGACTCGGGGGCGGGTGCCAGATCGGCACACCGCCCCCGTCGTCAGCCGAGAGTCACTTCTTCTTGTTCTTCTTCGACTTCTTGTTCTTCTTGTCGTTCTTGTCCTTCTTCGACGCCTTCTTGGCCATGGTGCACCTCCCTCAGTTGTCAACTCCTTGTTGACCTGAGTCAACCACCGGTTGACGCGTCGTGTCAATCAAGGGTTGACGACCGCGTGTCGCGCCCACCCGAGCCGCGGTCGGCGCACAGGCCGGATCGGGCGCTGCACGCCCACCGTGCCTGGGACGACATGCGCCGGAATTCCCCGCATCCGCTGGATACGATGCGCCCATGGGCAAGCGAGCTGAGGCGACGACGGATGCGCCCGCCGACGCGACGAGCGCGGCCGCGGAGCCGACGACCGGCACCGACACGCCCGACCCGGTACAGACCGAACAGGCCCGCACCGCCCTCAGGACTCTGACCTCCGGCGACGACCCGCTGACTGTGCTCGACGGCGCCCGACGCCTGCGCGAGAACGCCGAGACCATCGAGGCCGACGCCGTCCGCGCGGCCCGCGCGGCCGGCGTGTCCTGGTCCAAGATCGGCGCCGTCTACGGCCTGACGAAGCAGGGCGCCCAGCAGCGCTTCTCCCCGAAGAACGCGGACAAGCGTGCACGTTCCGACGGCACGCACGGGTCCTGACAGTCACCCGCGGGGCGTGACGGAGACACACCACGCCGGATTCGCGCTCACGATGCCAGACGCCCGCGCGGCGCAGACGGGGCAGGTCACGCGCGCCAGGCGCGCAGCGCCTCCGCAAGCCCGACGTCGGACCCCTCGCCCACCCACGCGACGTGTCCGTCGGGCCGCACGAGCACCGCGCTGGGCGCCGCGACCTCGCCCAGCACCGGCAGCTCCCAGTGCCCGTCGCACTTCGCCGCGACGTGTCGGAGACCGTCGGCCTCCGCCGGCGGCACGGCGCCCCCGAGTGCGGGACCACCGAGCTCGAGGAGCAGCGGCCGGGCCTCGCGCAGCAGCTCGGCCACGCGCACCGGTCCGTCCACGGCATCGAGGTCGATGTCCGGCATCCGCCGCCCCAGCAGCGGATGTCCGTCACCGAGGTCGTACACCACGTCGAGGCCCGCGACGAGCGCCGCCGCCCGCGCGTGGGCCTCCCTGACGCCGAGCAGGTCGTCGAGGATGTCGCGCATCGCCTCCTGCCGCGGGTCGGCGCGCTGGAACAGCGACTGCGCCATCGTGTAGCCGAGCGCCCGGGCCCCGGCCGGGTGCCGCTCGGCGTGGTAGCTGTCGAGCAGTCCGTCACCGGCGACGCCGCGCACCACGCGGGCCAGTTTCCAGCCGAGGTTGACGGCGTCCTGGATCCCGAGCCCGATGCCTTGGCCGCCCGTCGGCGAGTGCACGTGCGCAGCGTCGCCGGCGAGCAGAACCCGGCGGTCGCGGTAGGCGGTCGCCTGACGGGTGGCATCGGTGAACCTCGAGAGCCACGTCGGGTCGTGGATCCCGAGATCGGTGCCGAACGCTTCGGTCAGCGCACGCCGCAGCTCGTCCGTCGTGGGCGGCGTGGAGGGCCCGATCTCGGCCTCGGTGACGACCACCCGCACACTGCCGTCGTCCATGCGGTGCAGCCCGTGGACGCCGCGATCGTCGACCTTCCCCGCCGTCGGCAGCTCCTCGGTCGCCTGCACCTCGGCGATGAGACTGCTGCGGGTGGCGTCCGGCCCGGCCAGCTCGATGCCCACCGAGCGTCGGACCACGCTACGACCGCCGTCGGCCCCCACGACGTACCCCGCCCGCAGGGTCTCCCCCGAGGCGAGCCGGACGTCAGCGCCGTCGTCGTCCTGGGAGACGCCCTCGACGTCGACCCCACGCCGGATCGCGACGCCCAGCTCCTCGAGCCACCCGGCCAGGATCCGTTCGACGTGGTTCTGGAACAGGGCGAGCGTGTACGGGTGCCGGCTGGGCAGCACGCCGAGGTCGAGCGACGTCGCCCCGAGCATCGCCCGTTCGATGCGCGTGCCCTCGGCGAGGAACCGATCGGCGACGCCCCGCTGGTCGAGCACCTCGATCGTGCGCGCATGGAAGCCGCCGCCGCGCGAGCCCGCCAGATCCTGCGTCTCACGCCGCTCGACGACCAACGGATCGATCCCGGCGAGCCGAAGCTCCGCCGCCAGCATCATGCCCGTCGGCCCGCATCCGACGATCACCACATCGCGCCTGTTCATGCTCGTCCCCCTCTGTCGGAAAGCGCGGAGCATGGCACACAGGGGGGCTCTTGCGGCAAGCCCCCTGGGCCTCGCTACCGTGGGCACAACGGCGCGGACCGCGCGGCGCGGACCGCGCGGCACTGTCCTGGACGCGGAGGATTCGCCGGCGGACGAGGCTGCGTGCCGGGCCCTGCGACCGGCTCAGCTGTCCGAGACCCCCGTGACCGAAGCAAGGGTGCCGCCGACGGCCCACAGCACGCCCCCGAGGACCGCGACCGCGAGAGCACCGCCGGCACCGACGACGCCGGTCAGACTGACGAGCCACCAGACGAGTGCGACGACGAGCAGCAGATACCCAAGGACCGTGAGGACCTCACCGAAGACACCGATACGGACGACGACGGGGTGACGGCGGATGCGAGCCGCCCACCCGGGGCGCTTCCCGCCGTTCGTGCTACCCACGCGTCGACCGTACCGGCCGGGGAGTCGGAGCCGACCTCCGACTGAGCAGCACGCAGCGCGCGGCGCGGCGACGCCCCCGGGACGCGTCAGAGGTACCGGCGCGCCACCTCGACCGTCGCCGGGCCGTAGTGACCGCCGAAGATCACCGCGTGCATGACGAGCATCGTCAGCTGGTGGAGCCCGACCCGCTCGCGCCACCCGTCGGCGAGCGGAGACACCTCCTGGTACCCGGCGAGGATGTCGTCCAGCCGGTCGACACCGAAGACGTCCAGCGCCGCGAGATCGGTCTCCGCGTGGCCGCCGTGCGAGGTCGGGTCGATGAGGACACCTTGCACGCCGCCGGGCGCTCCCTCCCCCGTGCTCGCCTCCACGCCCGCCGCCGGGCTCGCCGCCCACACGACGTTGCCGCCCCACAGGTCGCCGTGCAGCCGCGCGACTCCCCCGCCGACGAGCGCGGGCTGGTCGGCGTCGAACCGCCCGTCCGCGAGCCGGTCGGCGATGCGCTCGAGCACGCGCGCCCCGTCGTCGTCGATCGATCCCTGCGCGACCGCCCGCCGCACGTACGGCCTGACCTGGTACTCGGCGTAGAACTCGCCCCACGTGGCGAACACGGGGTCGGCGTCGTGGTCGTGCAACGGCATCGGTCCGGAGCTGCGGGGCGGCTGCCCGGTCCAGCCGGGAGGGGCGCAGCCGAGCGACGGCGCGCCGGCGGCGTGGGTCCGGGCGAGGCCGCGACCGAAGGCGGCCGCCGCCTCCGCGGTGGCAGGCGCGTGCTCGAGCAGGACGAGGTCGACCCACCCCTTCCCCTCGGCGACGATCTCGACGACGGGCGCTCCACCCTCGGGCTGCGCCTCCGCGAGCCAGCGCAGGCCGGCGGTCTCGAACGCGAGGGTGCCGGGTTCGTCGGTCTTGGGGAAGATCGCCATGCTCCATCGTCACCCGACAGTGCCTGCGCGGTCACCCCGTGACCGGTCAGGCCGTCGAGGCGTCCGCACGAACGGCGGAGTAGCGTGGACGGCTCGCCCCCAGGAGGAGCAGACATGTCATCCCCAGCGCACCCGAACCACCCCCACGAGCACCTGTCCGCGACGGGTGAGCCGAGCGTGCCGGTCGTCGAGCCCGACCAGGACCTCGCACCACGCCCCGAGGAGGAGATCGCGGACCAGCTGCGTGCCGAGCCCGACGACGAGGGCCGCGGCGGCACGTCGACCTGACTGGCCGAGGCGACCATGACCGACGACGGGTCGATCCACGGCGAGGGTTCGATCTCCGACGACGCCGAGCACCCCTGGCCCGAGACGGCGGAGGCCCTCATGCGCTCGCGCTTCGCCGCGTTCCGTTCCGCGGACGCCGCCTGGCTGCTCGCCTCGTGGCACTCCTCGACCCGGCCGGAGTCGATCGACCTCGCCGACAACCCCGCGTGGCGCAGGCTGCAGATCGTCGACACGGTGGCGGGCGGGGAGGACGACGCGGAGGGCGTCGTCGAGTTCCGCGCCACCTACCGCGAGCCCGGCGGCGGGATGGGCGTCCAGCACGAGCGGTCGCGGTTCGTCCGCGAGCACGGGCGGTGGGCCTACCTCGGACCGGAGCGGCCGACGACGACGTGAGCGGGCCGGGCCGGGCCGGGCCGGGCCGGGGGCATGACGGCCGCTGACAGAGGCACCCATCAGCCGGTGACACCTGTCAGCGATCGGAGAGGTCGGTCACTGCCATGCTCCTGTCATGAGCAGAAAGACACTGGCCTACATCGCCCTCGTCGTCAGCATCCTCTTCGGTGCCGGGTTCAGCGTGTTCGAGGAGTCACGCGGCACCTACGCCGTCATCGGCGGGGCGATCGTCGCCATCGCCTGGATCTCGGTCGGCTACCTGGGGAAGCCTGACGAGCCGGACGACGCACCGCGCGACCGGACCTGAGCGACCATCGCGCCGATCCGGCCGGCACGACGACACCGTCATCGACGACGGGCACCTTCCCACACGACCGACCGGGTCCGATCGCATGGACGACCGGTCACCGAGAACGCGTGACCATGTCCGTCGACTCAGGCCGGCGTCGAGATGTCGACCACGAGCTCCAGGAACCGATCGAGCAATGCCGGCCCGCGCCGCTGCGCCTCGTCGGGCTGCATCTCGGTCAGGTGGAGCGACAGCCCGTCCAGCAGCGCCTGCAGGAGCATCGCGTCCTCGTCTCCGTCATCTACCTGACCGTCCGTCGTCGTCACAACCGGCTCCTCGACAGCAGAGATGGGTGGGAGAGAGCGCCGCGCCCGGACGATCCGGGCGTACATCTCGAGCAGCTTCTCGTTCGTGCGGTTTCTCAGGTCCGCCAGCGAGGGGTCGGTCGCGGCGTGTGCGACAAAGGCCAGCCACACCGCGTGCTCGCGCTGCCTCTGCTCGTCGAGCGGTAGCAGCTCCAGGAGGATCTCCCGGGTCCACTCCTCCACGTCGCCCCACCGGGCGACCCGGGACAGTCGGTGCTCCACCCCGTCGGAGATCCACTCCATCGCGTACCGGATCATCTCGGCCCGAGTACGGAAGTGGTGCTGCACGGCGCCACCGCTGACGCCGGCCTCCGCCGCCACCGCTCGCACGCTGACCCCCGTGATCCCCTCTCGAGCGACCACCCGGGTGAGCGCCTCGGCCAGCCTGTGCCTGCCGTCCCTTGCATCTGCCATGGGTAGACAATACAGTCGCACGACCTTCCAATACGAACGTAAGGTCGCCCTATGAAACTGATGGTCACCACACCCGCACGAACGGACAAGCCGCCGGGGGCCGGGCACCGCCGCCTGTCACAGCTGTGGGGCGCAACGGCTCTGGCCGTCGTGCTGCACAACACCGAGGAGTGGCTGCTGGACATGACGGGCTGGATCGCCGGGCACCCCTGGCTGCCGGGACGCTCCCTGCACGGTGATCCGGCCGAGTTTGCGCTCGTGCTCGCCCTCGTCACGCTCGCCGTGCTCGGCCTCGCCGCCGTCGCCGTCGGCACCCGGGCGCGCTGGAGCGCCACCGTGCTGGCGTGCGTCGCCTGTGCGCTGATGGTCAACGGCGCCGGCCACGTCCTGCTGAGCCTGCTCTCCTGGAGCCCGATGCCCGGCCTCGTCAGCGGCGTCGCCCTGCTGCTCCCGCTCGGGACGCTCGTGTCCCGCGAGCTTCCTCCGGTGCGCTGGACTGCGTCGACCGTGGCGCTCACAGCCCTGGCCGCCCTCGGCATCACGGCCGGCGCCTTCGCCCTGGCGCCCGTGCTCACCGCACTCACCGGACGGGTGGCGTGACCATGGTGACGGACCAGCACCCCGCGGCGCAGCCCGACCGTTCGGCGAGCGGGACCAGCCGTCGCCGCACTGGGACCGACCGGCGCCCGCCGGGCCTCGTGACCTCGATCGTCTTCGGCATGGTCCTGCTCGCGGTGCTCGTGTGGCAGTTCGCCGGAGTCGCCGACGACGGCCAGCAGCTCCAGGTCCTCGACCCGGGGCTTCACCAGGCGGGGAAGGCCGTCCTCGTGGGCACCCTCACCGTCAGCCTGGTCTGCAGCGCGGTGGCCTGGGCGCGACGCCGGTGGACGATGCCGGTGGCCCTCGTCAACACCGTCGCCAACGGCGCCGGGGCCGTGTCGGTCGTCGTGCTGGCGGTGGAGGGCGCACTCCTCTCCCCCGTGCCGGCCGGAGCCACGGCCGGGACCCGCACAGAAGTAGCGGACCTGACCGAGCTGCTCCTGCTCCTCGTCGCGGTGGTCGCGATCTGGGACAGCCTCGACGGCATCCTCCGGGCGCTCCGGACGGGGCCGCGCGCTACGCGCCGCCACACATCCACCAACGACGACGAGGACCACTCATGACACACCTGGACAGTCCCTGGACCGGCATGGTCCCGGTCGACGACACCGCCCTGTTCACCAACGACACCGGCGGGCCCGGCACACCCGTCGTCTACCTCAACGGCGCATACGCCGACCTGCGGCACTGGGACAGGGTGGTCGCCGAGCTCGGGACCGACGACTGGCGGCACGTCCGCTTCGACGAACGGGCGCGCGGACGCTCCCGGCGATCCGCCGACTACTCCTTCGAGGCGTGCCTGCGCGACATCGAGACCGTGCTCGACGCGGCGGGCGTGGAACGCCCCGTGCTGGCCGGCTGGTCCTACGGCGCGACCCTGGCCGTGCACTGGGCCCGGCGCCACCCGGACCGCACCCTCGGAGTGGTCGCCGTCGACGGCGCCATGCCCTACGACTGGATCGACGACGAGGCGCGCGCCCGACTCCGCCGCCTGTTCCACCGCATGCGATGGATGCTCCCGGTCGCGAGCCGGATGGGTCTGGCCGCGCGCATGAGTGCGGCGCAGCACGCCGAGGTCAACATCGAGGTCAACGAGCTGCTGGGCACGCTGGAGTCCGTGCTCGACAGCATCGAGGCGCCCGTCCGGTACGTCGTCGCGACCGGCGGACACCTCGGCACAGACGACGCGGAGATGGCAAAGGTGCGAGCCACGCTCGAGCCGGTGCTCGACCGCAGGCCGAACATTCGCGTCAGCGCGACGGTTCCCACCAACCACGCCAAGATCCTGCGGCGGGAGTTCGATGCCGTCGCGGACGCCGTCCGCGAGGTCGGGCGACCGGCCGGCCCCGGGGACGGGTGATGATCGGCGCCCAGCGA
Organism: Georgenia sp. G2120; assembly: GCF_055326485.1. Lineage (NCBI taxonomy): Bacteria > Bacillati > Actinomycetota > Actinomycetes > Allobogoriellales > Allobogoriellaceae > Georgenia > Georgenia sp. G2120. The sequence goes on from NZ_JBUZNL010000008.1 coordinate 152,066, forward strand.
CACGGACGCGTGACGGGTCGGTGAGCGCTCAACGGCCGGCCGCGACCGCCTCGACCTGGACCAGCAGCGCAGGACTCGCCAGGTGCTCGACGACGAGGAGCGTCGACGCCGGCCGGTGCCCACCGAGACACCCTCTCGCCGTCTCCGTGAAGGTCGGGATCGCGTCGCGCGAGGTGAGGTAGATCCTCAGCGACGCCACGTCGGACATGCCGAGATCCGCCTCGGCCAGTACCCGGGCGACGTTCTCGAACGCGATGAACGTCTGCTCCGCCAGGTCCGCTCCGATCGTGGCATCGGGCCGGACGCCGACCTGCCCGGACACGAACGCCAGGCGACCGGCACCGAGCACCAGTGCACCCTGACTGTGGAGCGGCGAGTCGAAATCCCTCGGCGGCTCAAGAGGTCGGATCAAGGAGTCTGGCTGTTCGTCGTCGTCCCGTGGCACACGCCCCACCCCCCTGCACATTGTCGAGCCTCGTTCTCCGTCTGCACCGGTCGCGGCCACACGATAGGCCCCGACGCTCGATGCTCGACGACCACGCCGCCGTCGTCGACCATCACTGGCACATAGATCCGCGGCCCGTACACCTACCAACGAAAAAACGGCTGAACCCCCGTCACCGGGGGTTCAGCCGTTCACGATGTCCTGGGACATCACAGGGGTGGGACTGTTCTCCTCGCATGCAAACGAACTGCGGAAGGCCCGCCGTCACCTCTCGACCGAGCCAGTCCACGAGCTTCCGCAGGCGAACGGCGGACGTAAGCGCACGACGCAGCCGCGACTCTCGGACGAAAAGGTCAGCCAGATCGTCACCGCCTATGGGACGGGGAAGACGGTCTACGAACTTGCCACCGAGTACGGCTGCCATCGCGTCACGATCAGCGCTGTCTTGAAGCGTCGGGGAGTTGCGTTGCGCCGCATGCCGCCAAGCGATGAGCAAGTGGCCGAGATGATTCATCTTTACGAAACTGGCCTCTCCCTCTCGCAAGTAGGTGAGCACCTCGGTTTCAGCGCAACCACCGTGCTGCACCGAATACGTGCGGCGGGAAGAACGACTCGCAACTCGACACAGCGATGAAGATTGACGGGCCTCACTCCCCGTGCCCGCAGGATGGATACTGACGCTCAGCTAGCGACCTTGCGCACTGAGTACCCAGCCTTCTTGACGTTGACATCCAAGTAACGGCCAACGCTCGGGGCACCCAATAGCCCTTTGTAGACGGAGACCGGAACACCGAAGTACTGATAGATGCCACCCTTGATGAACGCGACCTCCAGTGTCTTCGTCTCCGGGTCGTAGCCAACCTCGGCTACGTTGCTACTAACCACTGGTACTCGATTCATTCATCGACTCCTTCCTCGTTCTTTGAGCCTTCTAGCTCTGCGAACTTGGCTGCCATCGTCGGATTGCGTCTGGTCAGCTTCTTGATAGTCACATCCTGAGCTTTGTCATTGGCGAGTCGCAGATTTCGCTCTGAGCCTAGGAGTGCTTCCTTCGCTTTTTGGAGCCGATCTATGGATTTGTCAATCTCGTCGATGGCGGAGTGAAACCGTCGTGCGGCTAGTTCGTAGTTTTTGCCAAACGCTGCTTTGAATGCGTCGAGCTCATTCTCGAAGTTCGTGATGTCGATGTTCTGCGCCTTCACCAGTGCAAGCTCGTTCTTGTAGGCGAGCGCGTTGAGTGCTGCATCGCGCAGCAGAGTAATCATCTGGATGAAGAACTGGGGACGGATTACATACATCTTCGGGTAGCGATACGAGACGTCCACGATCCCGGTGTTGTAGAGATCGCTCTCCGGTTCCAGAAGGGAAACAAGGATCCCATACTCGCATCCCTTCTCCGTGCGATCCTTATCGAGCTCTTTGAGAAAGTCCTCGTTCTTCTTCTTGGTGGCGGTAGTGTCGCTCTCGTTCTTCATCTCGAACATGATCGACACGACCTCGGTGCCCGACTCGTCGTAGTCGCGGAAAATGAAGTCGCCCTTACTCCCCGTGTGCGCGTCATTATCCTTCTCGAAGTAAGCACGGGGGAAGGCCGTGGCACGGATACGGTTGAATTCTATCTCGCAGTGCTGCTCGAGCGTTTCGCCGACCATTTTGGTCGACAGCTTGGCCTTCATGTCCCGCAGCCGCTCGATCGCGTCATCGCGGTCCTTGATCTGGGTCTCGTACTTGTCTCTGAGGGACTTCTCGGCGAGCTGCTTCTCGAGTTCAACTTTCTCGAGACCGTTCCTGAAGTCGTCGCGCTCCTTCTCTACGGCACTCACTGCTTCGGTGATGGCCAGCTTCTGAGAGACTTCGATGCTCTCTAGCTTGGCCTTTAGCTCCTGAATCTGGGCGTCTTTCGCTGAGGTCGACTTCTGCAGTTCTGCGACGAGCTTTGCCTCAATTAGCTCGACGGCAGATTGCTTCTCTTGTTTGGCATTCTCTAGCTCTCCGGCGAGCGAATCGCGCTCCTTCTCGACGGCCGCGAGCGCCTCCTTCACCGCGAGCTTCCGCTGAACGTCACCGGCGTCGAGCTTGGCTTTTAGCTCCTGAATCTCAGCGTCTTTGGCAGAGGCTGCTTTCTGCAGCTCTCCCGCAGCCTTCGCTTCAGCCAACTCCAGCGCCTTCTGCTTGTCCCGGTTAGCAAGTTCGAGGCGCTCGTGGAGCTGTTTCTCGAACTCATCGTCGCGCACCTGCTTGACAATTTCGGCATACCCAGCCTCGTCGATGGTGAACGTCTTCCCGCAATGTGGACACCTAATCTCATGCATGGTCAACCCTCCTTTGCTTTTGTCAAGATTTCGGTGAGCACCGAAGGAACTGAACCGGCGGCTTCGAGCGTTGCAGCCCGATAGGCAAGCTGGTTCTTCGAGAGGCTGATGCCCGAAGCCGCCTCGACTGCTTCGCACGCCGTCACCCATTCAGGCCAGGCAGCTCCAAGGAATGCTTCGAGATGATCGTCGAAGATCGCAACATTGTCGGCAATGACTGCCGTCGGGAAGTCCTCCTCCGTGCGACCGAAGTATCTCAGGGCAGAGCGGTTGGCAGCGGCATGACCAGCCCGCTCCTCATCAATCTTGTCTTGCTCCTTGCCATTCGCCTGAGCCCGTGCCTCGAACCCGCCGTCAGCGTCAAACAGCGCGTAGGCGGGAATCCCTAGGGCCGTCAAGATGGCGTGTGCCAGCGGTATCGACTGCTTTCCGCCAACCGGCACGATTGACAAGCCAGCAGCTTCCAGGGAACTTACTCGTTCTCGGTCGCCGACGCCATAGAACACTGCGGACTCCGTGGCACCTTCGACAAGAAGAACCCGATGAGCGAACAGCGCAACCGAGAGCTGATTCGTCACGATGCCGTCGAGTTGGCGATCAACGACCGACTCTTTGACGACTCCCGCGAGCTTTGCCTTCACGTCCGCTATGTTTGCGGAGTGCACAGTGACGACCGGAGCGTCATCTGTTGATCGCGTGAGGCGGCGTACCTGGTCGAAATGGCGCGCCTCCAGGAAGTACGGACTGTGGGTGGCGTAACTCACCTGAATCCGCTTATCAGCGTCCTCCGCTAAGGAGCGCAGCACCTTCGCGAAGGTCTGAGCCTGGATCGGGTGCTGGAAGAGCTCCGGCTCCTCGATGGCCAAGCAGATGACGCCCTCCGCCGACGCCGCACCAGACTGCGCCAGCAACTGCAAGGCAGATATGAGCAGGGTGCGTTGGAAGCCATGCCCCTGGCGCTCGACGGCGGTCTCCGTCTCGCCGTCCAAGATCGAGACACCAAATGTCGTCCGCGGAGCCTTGAGTTCCACTTCTGCAGGTGTGACCGAGACTGCTCGCCCCGGCGTGTACGACGTCACGACCTCGTTGAGTTGCGCCGTCATCGTTTCGAGTTGCGCCTTGAACTTTTCTTCATAGACCTGTTGCTGTCGGGCTCGGGCATCCTCGACGATCGTCGCGATCTCCTCGTCGGCTGCCGTGCGGTCAACAGAACGCTCAAGGATGCGTCCGATTACGCTCGCCTTTCCGTCGAGCGACTCTTCGCTGGCGCGAAGGTCAGCAGTAACAAGCACGAAGTCGAACAGTCCGCTCATCTTGCCACCGCTGTTGAAGCCGAAGAAGTTGGTCTGCAGGGCCTCTGGGGCCTCAACCAATTGCCCGATGTTTGCTGCCTCCCAGGCGGTCATCGCCTGATCCACCGCCGTTCCTGTCGTCGCCGCGGGAAGCCCCAGATCCGTACGGTTTCGACGGAGCTCTGCGTAGAGTTCCCTCTTTGCTTTGGCGCTTGTCGCAGCTTTGATGTCATTGAACTCGGGTAAGCCCTTTGCGTTCGCCGAGAAGACCTCCACGCCGCTGGGGAGACGCTGCTTCCAGGCGGTGAAGGTGTCGGCCTCGGCTGGAGCGTACTTGCCCAACGCCTCGCGGTCTTTGTCGGTCAGATCGTAGAAGGTGACTTCCACCTCGATGTCTTCATCGGTTGCTCCAAACGAACAGTCCGTCTCGCTCAACGACCCAGGTTTGCCATTGAAGTACCAGTCGAGAGCACGGAGCACTGTCGATTTGCCGGTGCCGTTCGGCCCGATGAATGTCGTGACATCATCGAAGGCGATCGTCACATCCTTCAACGATCGAAAGTTACGAATACGAACCGACTGAATTTTCACTACGCGCTCCCGCCCGAACTCAAGCCGAAGAATCTCTCGAAGAACGCTCCGAGCTTCTGGATGACACGTTGCTTTTTCTCGCCGTGGCCGCCATCGGCAGAGAATCGTGACACTGGCGGTAGTACCTTCGTGATCGCGGTGCCACTGGTGCGGATCTGGCCGTCGCGGAACGCGGTCTCGACGAAGACGCGGGTCTCATCTGGGCGGAGGCTCTCTTCGTTAATAATCGTGTCGAGCTCGGCCTCCCGCTTGGCTGCGATGAACGCGCGCCATTCCTGGTCGATCTCACCGTCCACGGAGAGGGAGTCGACGAAGTCTTCGATGAGGTCTTTCTTGTTGCGCAAGGTCGGGCTGGCGTCCACGGCGCGCGAGATCTCCGCGCGGATCTCTTTGTCGTCGCCGTCACCGCGTTCGTCGCGGTACTTCTGCACGAGCATGAGGATGTAGTCGACGTTGATCTCGACCTGCTTGATCAGCTCGATCTCGAAGACCACGTCGTCGTTGATCTGCTCCTTGTCGGCGTCCTTGTCCTTGCGGAACTCCGCATACAGGTCGAGGTAGACGCTCCGGTAGTCCTGGCCCTGCCGGTCAGTGAGGATGGCGTTGCCGGTGAACTCGTCGAACGAAGTGAGGATGTTCTGCAAGCGCAGGATCGCGCCGAACAGCGCGATGAACTCCTTCTGAGCGGCCTCGCCGATGATCGGCTGGCCGAGGGGGAAGGTACTGAGCAGTTCGGTGACTTTCTCGGCGTAGTCGTTGTAGTACTCGCCGTAAGGTTTGAGCAGCACAACGCCGCGGGCGTCCTTGTTGCCGAAGAGGGCGATGGCGTCGTTGGTCTCGTCTTCGAGGTCACGGAAGCTGACGATGTTGCCGTAGGTCTTCACGGAGTTCAGGATGCGGTTCGTCCGCGAGTATGCCTGAATCAGCCCGTGCGCGCGCAGGTTCTTGTCGACGAACAGGGTGTTCATCGTGGTCGCGTCGAAGCCGGTGAGGAACATGTTCACGACGATGACGAGGTCGATCTCGCGAGTTTTGAGCTTTAGCGAGAGGTCCTTGTAGTAGTTCTGGAACCGATCGGCAGAGGTGTCGAAGGACGTGCCGAACATGTCGTTGTAGTCCTGGATCGCATCCTCCAGGAACGACCGCGCGTCCATGTTCAGAGCGCCGGTGTCGAAGCCCTCTTCGTCGAGTCCACCGTCTTCGACCGCGTCGTTCGCACCATAGGAGTAGATCAGACCGATCTTTAACCGCTTGTCTGACGGCAGGCTTTCCTGCTGGATCTGGAAATGGTTGTAGTAAACGCGAGCGGCCTCGATGGACGCGGTCGCGAACAGCGCGTTGAAACCACGCACGCGGCGCTCTCCGAGCGTGTAGTGCTCGGCACGCTTGGTCTTCTGGTCGAAGTGCTCGAGCGTGTACTTCACGATCTGACTAATCCGCTCCGGAGCGAGCAGCGCCTTCTCGGTGTCAATCGCCGAGACCTGCTTGTCGATGACGTTGCCGACCTTGACCGTGTTGACGTAGTCGATGCGGAAGGGAAGCACGTTCTTGTCGGTGATCGCATCGACGATCGTGTAGGTGTGCAGCTTCTCCCCGAACGCCTGCTCCGTAGTCTTCAGCTGCGGGTTCCCACCGCTACCAGCGTTCGCCGAGAAGATCGGGGTGCCGGTGAAGCCAAAGAGGTTGTAGCGCTTGAACGCCTTCGTGATCGCGGTGTGCATGTCGCCGAACTGCGATCGGTGGCACTCGTCGAAGATGATCACGACGTGACCGTCGTAGATCGCATGACCCTTGTTCGCCGCGATGAACGTCGAAAGCTTCTGGATCGTCGTGATGATGATGCGCGCACCCGGGTCTTCGAGCTGCTTCTTCAACACCGCGGTCGAGGTGTTGGAGTTCGCTGCGCCCTTCTCGAACCGGTCATACTCCCGCATCGTCTGATAGTCGAGATCCTTGCGGTCCACGACAAACAACACCTTGTCCACGCTCGGAAGCTTCGACGCAAGTTGCGCCGCCTTGAATGACGTCAGCGTCTTGCCCGACCCGGTGGTGTGCCACACATACCCGCCCGCAGCAACAGTGCCGAGAGACTTGTAGTTCGTGGAGATGTCGATCTTCTGCAGAATCCGCTCGGTCGCGACGATCTGGTACGGGCGCATCACCAGCAGCATCCGGTCAGCGGTGAGCACGCAGTACTTCGTCAGGATGTTCAGCAGCGCATGCTTAGCGAAGAACGTCTTCGCGAACGCGGACAGGTCCTGGATCGGCTTGTTCTGCGCGTCCGCCCACCACGAGGTGAACTCAAACGAGCTCGAAGTCTTGCGCACCCGCTTCGAGCCTGCCGCCTCACCTAAATGCTGGCGACGCGTGGTGTTCGAGTAATACTTCGTCAATGTGCCGTTGCTGATCACGAACAGCTGCACGTACTCGAAGAGTCCAGAGCCTGCCCAGAAGCTGTCGCGCTGGTAGCGGTCGATCTGGTTGAACGCCTCACGGATGTCGACCCCACGGCGCTTGAGCTCGATGTGCACCATCGGTAGACCGTTCACGAGCACCGTCACGTCGTAGCGGTTCGAGCGAGCGGAGCCGCCTTCGCCCTGGCCGATCTCGTACTGGTTGATCACCTGCAGGCGGTTGTTGTGAATGTTCTGCTTATCGATCAGCAGAATGTTCTTCACTGAACCGTCATCACGCTTCAACAGCTGAACATGGTCCTCTTGTATACGCACCGTCTTCTCCACGATGTTATCGTTCGCGCCAGCGATCCGCTCCGAGAAGAACTGATCCCACTCGCTATCTGAGAACGTCACCGAGTTCAGAGCTTCCAGCTGTGCACGAAGGTTTGCGACGAGCTGCGCCTCCGAGGTGACCGGGAGATACTCATATGCCTGCGACTGCAACAGACGGATCAGCTCACGCTCAAGCTCCGCCTCCGACTGATACGAACCAGCACCCGCCGCATCAGGAATGTACTCAGCAACAACCGTGCTCTCAGACGACACGGCAATCGGATCATACTTACGAAGAGTCCCGTCACTCATGCCGATAACTCCTTGAACGTCAGCAACTTGTCGCGGTAGTACTCGTACTGCTTCCGCCGCGCAGCAAGCTCAGCTGGAAGGCCGACGCTTAGGTCGTTCACGAGAGCATCAAAGTGACTGAGTTGCGATGCAATGCGTTTTTGTGTCTCAATCGGAGGGATGGGGACTCGGAGGCGCTTGAAGCCACTCATATCAACTGAGGCGAAGCTTGAAGTCGTAGTGTTGTTGCGGCACCATTCGTCAATCACAAACCCGTAATAGTAGAGGAATTTCATATCGAATCGGTCTGCGTACTCCGCTTTAGGCCATACAGCCGTGAACCTTTGATTCGACATGAATGGAACGGTGATCAGGGCGTGCTCGCCAATCGTGGCTGAGGTTGCAAATATAAGCGATCCAGCCGGGAAGAGCCGACCACCCTTAACTGCTTTCTCAGGGATACGCTGGAGCGCGCGATCGAGAACTCGGCCGTTCTCACGAATATCTTCCATGCGGAACCAAGGAACAGTGCCGTTCAGCCAGTTCGTCGGATCCGACTTCGATGGGGTGTATCCATTGCGAGTCTCGAATGCCTCAGAAAGTTCCACGGTTTCGGCCTCGTCGGGGTTAAATGCCAAGAGTCCGCCGCGGTAATGTTCATACTGGCGGCGGCGGGCTTCCAGCTCCGCTTCCAGCTCCGCTTCCAGCTGTGTGAACTGATCTAATACTCGCACGATCTCCCGCTGTACCTCGAGAGGCGGGACCGGTACCTGAAATCCGGAGTAGATGCCGATCCACTGCCGCGCGTGGTCTTGCGGCTCATAGCGAATCGTCTGCATTACGTAATAGACGTACCGCAAGCTGGCGCGACCCGCCACTTTTGGCGTGAGCAGCTTCATGGCCGAGGACTTGACCTTGAAAGGAAAATCGACCCACTTGAATGCGGTGGTGAAGTCGTCGAAGATAATCACCGGAGTTGCGGGCGATGCCGGATAAATACCGTTCGCTTCGTCAGTTCGACCAAGGACGAACGTCTGGCCCGCCGTGAGAACTGGCGTGGCATAGGAGTCGCTGTATGCGGTTGAGTCGACAAGGTATTTGGTCGGCTGCTCATACGCGAGCAACTCCCCAAGTTCCACATACTCAACCCCGTGCGGGCAAAGCTCCGCGATCAGGTCGTCGATCCGGCTCACTTCGTGCCCTCCAGGTCGGCGACGATCTCGTCGATGGAGGTGCGCAGCTCTTGCTGGCGCGCGACGATGCGTGCGATCTCGGCGTTCAGCTCGGTGATGTCGATGACTTCGCGGGTGTCTTCGGCTTCGACGTAAGAAGACACGGCGATGTTGTAGTCGTTGGCCGCGATGTCTTCATTCGAAACGAGCGCCGCCACATGGTCGACGCTCTCCCGCGCGGTGAAGGTGTCGAGGATGTGCTGCTGGTTGACCTCGGTGAGCTTGTTCTTGTTACCGACGCGTTTGAACTCGGCAGAGGCGTCGATGAAGAGCACGGAGTTGTCGGTCTTGGACTTCTTGAGCACGATGATGCAGGTTGCAATCGTGGTGCCGAAGAACAGGTCCGGCGGCAGCTGGATGACAGCATCCACATAGTTGTTGTCGATGAGGTATTTGCGGATCTTCCGCTCAGCTCCGCCCCGGTAGAGCACGCCGGGGAACTCGACGATGGCCGCGGTGCCGTTGACGGCGAGCCACGACAGGATGTGCATCGTGAACGCGAGGTCGGCCTTCGACTTCGGTGCGAGCACACCGGCTGGTGCGAAGCGCGGGTCGTTGATCAGCAGCGGGTTGGCGTCACCGTCCCATTTGATGGAGTACGGCGGGTTGGAGACGATCGCCTCGAACGGTTCGTCATCCCAGTGCGCGGGGTCGATGAGGGTGTCACCGTGGGCGATGTTGAACTTCTCGTAGTTCACGTCGTGCAGGAACATGTTGATGCGGGCGAGGTTATAGGTGGTCAGATTGATCTCTTGACCGTAGAAGCCCTGTCGCACGTTGTCTTTGCCTAGGACTTTCGCGAACTTCAGCAGCAGCGACCCGGAACCGACGGCGGGGTCGTAGACCTTGTTCACCTGTGTCTTACCCACCACGGTGATACGGGCCAGGAGCTCCGAGACCTCCTGGGGTGTGTAGTACTCGCCGCCGGACTTGCCTGCGCTGGAGGCATACATCTGCATGAGGTACTCGTAGGCGTCACCGAACAGGTCAATCGAGTTGTCCTCGAAGTTCCCCAGCGGCAGGTCACCGATCGCATCGAGGAGCTTGACGAGTTTCTCGTTGCGCTTGGCCACGGTGCCACCAAGCTTGGAGCTGTTGACATCGAGATCGTCGAACAGGCCTTTGAGGTCATCTTCGGCGTCGGTGCCGACGGCGGATCCTTCGATGTTCTTGAACACGCGAGCAAGAGTCTCGTTGAGGTTCGCGTCGTTCGCGGCACGCTTACGGACGTTCTGGAACAGCTCAGACGGGAGGATGTAGAAGCCCTTCTCCTCCACGGTCTCCTTGCGGCCGAACTCAGCTTGTGCATCTCCGAGCTGGGCGTAGTCGAAGCCCGGGTCGTCTGCTTCGCGTTCGCTCTTGTTGATGTAGGCGGTGAGGTTCTCGGAGATGAACCGGTAGAACAGCATGCCGAGCACGTAGGACTTAAAGTCCCAGCCGTCGACAGAGCCGCGCAGATCGTTCGCGATGCGCCAGATCGTCTTGTGCAGTTCGGCGCGCTGTCCTTCTTTGGTGGTCGGTGCCATGTGGTTCATCTCCTGCGCCTCGGGCGCGTCTTAAGTTATGGTTGCGGGTTAACCTCACCGTAGCGCCAGGCACTGACATCGGTCGGTTGCCATCCGCGGCATGAGCTTGGACGTTGATGCAGCCGGGAGCATGTGTCGCGTCGACCGGGCGCTGCGATCTACCTGTGATTATCTCATGATCGGGCGTTTTCGAGAAGACCTCGCCGCCTCGGTCAGGTGTCCCAGTTCCAGGCGAAGCCGTTGAAGAGGCCACCGTGGACGTCGCGCAGGGTGAGGGTCGCGGTGCCGCGGGCGTCAAGCTGGACGCGGTTGTACTCGTTGGCTGCATGTGGGCGGGCGAACGGGCTGGCTCCCTCGAATTTCCAGATACTGGCGGGCCGTTCCCCGATGAACCCCACGCGGATGGTGAACAGCAGTGAGCGGTGGTGGAGCGCCCGGCTGGCGAGAGTCACTGGCTCCGGTTCGCTGCCGTCTTCGGGCGGTGTGATGCGGAAGCGCAGGTCGTAGCGTGTCCGGTCTTGCATCGGCTCGGTCGCCGTGCGGGCGGTGTTGAGGTGCCAGAAGTGGTCGTTCCAGCCCGCGCCGTCGACCGGGCGGGTGTTGACCTTGAAATCGCCCTTGTTGCTCGGGGTCACGACGCCGGGATAGGAGCGGCCGATGGCGACGTAGTCGAGTTCGCCTGCCATGTTCGCGAACCGGTAGTGCTCGTAGGTGGCGTGCCAGCGTCGGTTCTCGACGACAATGAGAGTGCTGGTCTCTTCGTAGATGATGCCGCCGTGCATCTCGGGCACGTCGAGCACGAGCGGGGCCTGCGCGTAGCGGCCGGTGACGAGACGGGAGTGCAACGCCTTGAGCGCTGCGGTCTCTCGTGTGCGAACGGTGTCGACCTTCCGTCCGATCTTGTCGCCGTGGATCTCCCGTCGTTGTAGCAACTCGGGTACGTCTTGCGTGTCGGGGCTGAGCGCGAACACGTCCAGCAACAGGCCTGCTTGCTCTACGGGCAGGGTGTGGATGGCGGAGATGAACCGGTGACGGAGACGTTCAAAGCTGTCCTCGAGGGAACCGCGGAGGAGTTCGTCGACGATCCCTGCCTGGGCGAGGCGTCGTTGGACGAAGCCCTCGCGTTTGGTCAGCCATGCGAGTTGCTGGTGGAGGGTGGCGACGTCGTCTTCATCGAGTCTCACACCATCACCTCCGTCTCGAACCAGTGCCCACTTCCAACTTTATTCCGAGTTTCAAAGGGGTCTGCTGCACGAGTAGGTGACAGGTGTTCTCAGGCCGCGAGTGCGATCTGAGTGGTCATGATGGTCTCGTACTCGATGGGGGTCAGACGACCGAGTCGGTCCTGGCGCCGGCGGCGGTGGTAGGTCCGTTCGATCCAGGTCACGATCGCGATCCGCAGTTCGGCCCTGGTGGCCCAGCGGCGACGGTCGAGGACGTTCTTCTGCAGGAGCGAGAAGAAGGACTCCATCGCGGCGTTGTCTCCCGCGGAGGCGACTTGCCCCATCGAGCCCACGAGGTCGTGGCGGCGCAGGGCGGCCAGGAAGCGCCTGGACCGGAATTGAGAGCCTCTGTCCGAGTGCACGACGCACCCAGCCATGTCACCGCCGCGTCGGGCGACCGCAGAGGACAGGGCGTCAACCGCGAGACGGGCCTTCATGCGGTCGCTGATCGAGTACCCCACGATCCGTCCCGAGTAGACGTCCTTGACCGCGCAGAGATAGATCTTGCCCTCGCCGGTGGGGTGCTCGGTGATATCGGTCAGCCACAGCTCGTTGGGAGCGGCCGCGGTGAAGTCCCGTTCGACGAGATCGTCGTGGGCCGGCGGGCCGGGCCGTTTCCCGTTCTTGCCTCGTTTCTTGCCGAACACGCTCCACCACCGGTTGTCCCGGCATGTCCGCCAGATCGTGCGATCACACGCGACGTGGCCCGCTTCACGGGCCTCGTCTGCCAGCAGGCGATACCCGAACTCGGGGTCGTCGCGATGAGCGTCGAACAGGGCGTTCGCCAGGTAGGCCTGCTCGAGATCGCGGTCGCTGACGGGGTCTGCGAGCCACCGGTAGTAGGGCTGGCGGGCGAGCCTGAGGACCCGGCACGTCACCGCGACAGGGATCCCGTCGCTGGCGAGCTCTCTCACGAGCGGGTACATCATTTTCCCGGCAGGTTCGCCTGCGAGAGGTAGGCCGCCGCACGGCGCAGAACCTCGTTCTCTTGTTCGAGCAGGCGGACACGTTTCTTCGCTTCGCGCAGCTCGGCCGACTCGCTCCGAGTCACACCGGGGCGATTGCCGTCCTCGACGTCAGAGGCCTGCAACCAGTTACGCAGACAGGACTCGCTGATCCCGAAGTCTTTGGCGATGTCCTTGATCGGAGCGTCCCCGCGGCGGGCCACGGCCACGACATCGTCGCGGAACTCCTTCGGATGAGGTCTGGGCACGATCGACATCCTTCCAGCAGCACCTTCCGGCACCACAGATCAGGTGTCACCTACCCGTGCAGCAGACCCACCC
>NZ_JBUZNL010000009.1:0-161023 GCF_055326485.1 Georgenia sp. G2120
TCGAGATTGATCCTTCTATGTTTCGTCAAGCGGCCATGGTGGGTTCGGGGGTGCTGTTGAGGGTGCGGAAGATGCGGCGGGCGAGGTAGCGCTTGAGGCAGCGGCGGATCTCGGCCTTGGTGCGGTGCTCGCCGGCGCGGCGTTCGACGTAGGCGCGGGTCTCGGGGTCGTGACTCATCCGGGTCACGACCGCGGTATGCAGGACCCTGTTCAGTTGCCGGTCGCCCCCGCGGTTGAGGCGGTGTCGCACGGTGTTGCCCGAGGAGGCCGGGATCGGACTGACCCCGGCCAGGGCCGCGAACGCGGCCTCGGAACGCAACCGGCCCGGGTGGGAGAACACGGTCAGTGACACGGCCGCGGTGATCGGCCCGACACCATGCATCTCGAGCAGCGGCGCGGCCAGGCTGGACTTGACCAGAACGGTGATGCGCTTCTTGTTCGTGGCGAGCTCGACGTCCAGGGCCAGGATCTGGGCGGCCAGGCGGACGGCCTCGCTGCGGGCGGTCGCGGTCGCGATGTCCTCATCGCGCTCGCGCCACCGGCTGATCATGGCGATCACCTTCTTGCCCGGGGCCCGGCGCGCATCGATACCCAGGTCGCTGACGCGCAGCAGCGCGGTCAGCGCGTTCGTGGCCGCGGTACGTTCGCTGTTCATCTGCTCGCGGGCGGTGAGCAGGACCCGCAGCGCGGCCCGTACCCCACTAGCGGCGCGGAGGTGACGCAGCCGGCTGACCTGAAGCGGGAGGACGGCGGCCGCGATGCGGTAGGCATCCAGGGCATCGGACTTACCCACGCCCCGGTTCCCGCGCGGGTTCATCCGCGCGGCCTCCACGACCTGATAGCCGGCGTCCTGGACAACGCCGGCCAGGGTCGCGCCGTAGGACGCGGCGCCCTCGATGACCCACAACGCGGCCATATCGGCCCCGGTGCGGCGAGCGGCCCAGGCGATCGCGCGGGCCATGCCCGCAGGCGTGGTCGGGAACTGGGCAGAATCGATCAGCTCGCCGCGGGCGGCCAGCACCGCCAACGAATGGGTCTGGGCGTGGGTGTCGACCCCGATGACGAACGGATGGGAGTGCGCGACGATAGCCATAGCGGCCTGGTGTCCTTCCTACCAATGAGTGGATGGTCTGGTCGCTGGTGGCCGGTGCCGTTCTGGGTAGGAGTCACCTCGGGACAACACTGTGACGAGTCACGCCACACCAGTGGCGGACAACCTTCTGATCAGGTCTCCGAGATGGGCCAGGACGGTGCCGGCCACCCCACCCATGGGCGGACAGATCAATCTCCAGACACCCCCAACAAGGGGTCTGCGGTTCGCCGAGTCACACCCACGAGCGGAACGACCAGCCACCACCCTGCCAGCCAGTCCCAGACCAGCCACCCCCACACTCACAGCGGTTGGTGCTCGTCGAGATTGCGGTTCGTCGTCGTCGAGATTGCGGTTGGGAGCCGCACGAACGGTCGAGAGTGCGGCTCAGCGCCGGCCCCATCGAGACTGCGGTTGGTGCACGTCGAGATTGCGGTTCGTCGAGGTTGACGGCGAGGTTGGTGATCGGCAGCCGCGACTCGCCGCCGGCCGGGATCAGCCGAAGTACGGCGTCGACGTCCCACGCAGGTCGGATGGGCGGCCCGGCTTCTGCCGCGTGCCGCCGGGGCGGACGATTCCCACGGCCAGTCCGACGACGACGAGGCCCACGCCGATCCATTGGAGCCAGCCGATCTCGTGCTCGACGACGCCGATCGTGATCGCGAGCGCGCCGAGCAGCATCGGGGTCAGCCACCAGCCCACGGGATCCTCCTGAGGTTCGACGTCGGGTCCAGGTTCTCACGCGAGCGGCCCCATGGGCCGGCGGCCGCCGGGACGAGCTCCCCACCGCAGCGTCCGCAGCGTCCGGGGTGACCGACGAACCGCAATCTCGATGAAGGCCTCACGGTTCTCACCCGCACTCTCGACCCGTCGTACAGCTCCCAACCGCAATCTCGACGACGACGAACCGCAATCTCGATGAAGCTTGGGTCAGCGGCCGCCGACGAACCACTTCCGCACGAGCGCGATCCGGGCCTCGATCTCCTCGGTGGACGCCGTAGCGATCTCGGGCCCGCCGCACGTCGAGCGCAGCTGGGTGTGGATGACGCCGTGCGGTGTTCCCGCCCGCCGCGACCACGCGGACACCAGGGAGGACAGCTCCTTGCGCGCACGGGCCCGCTTCTTGTGCTCGTCGACCCCGGCGTTCGCCGCCCGCTTGCGCGCGGCCGCCGCCTGGTCCTTCTGCGCCGCGGCCTGCTTGGCCTGCCGCTCGCGCAGCAGGGTCGTCACCTGCTCCGGCTCGAGCAGCCCGGGGATGCCGAGGTACTCCTGCTCCTCGGGCGAGCCGACGTCGGCCTCGGTCCCCCAGTGCCCGCCGTCGAACAGGACCCGGTCGAACGTGGCCTGCGAGCCCAGCGCGGCGAACCCGGGCAGGGCGAGCTCGTCGGAGGCCTTCTCCTCGCGGTTGGCCTCGGCCATGAGCTGGTCCTCGGGGACGACGAACTCGCCCTCGCGCACCGGCCGGTCGAGGGCGTGGTCGCGCTCGGCCTCGAGCTCGCCGGCCAGCTCGAGCAGCGGCCCGACCGAGGGGAGGAACAGCGACGCCGTCTCGCCGCGCCGCCTCGCGCGCACGAACCGCCCCACGGCCTGCGCGAAGTACAGGGGCGTCGCCGTCGTCGTCGCGTAGACGCCGACGGACAGCCGGGGCACGTCGACGCCCTCGGAGACCATGCGGACGGCGACCATCCAGCGCTGCTCGCCGCGCGCGAACTCCTCGATGCGGTCGGACGACCCGGCGTCGTCGGAGAGGACGACGACCGGCTCCTCGCCGCTGATCGCCGCGAGCACCCGCGCGTAGGCCCGGGCGGCCGCCTGGTCGGTGGCGATGACGAGCCCGCCGGCGTCGGGGACGGTGCGGCGCACCTCGGTGAGCCGGGCGTCGGCCGCGGTGAGGACGGAGGGCACCCACTCACCGTCGGGATCCAGGGCGGTGCGCAGCGCCTGCGCAGTCTGGTCCTTCGTCAGCGGCTCGCCGAGCGAGGCCGCGATCTCGTCCCCCGTGCGCGTACGCCACCGCATGAGCCCGGAGTAGGCGAGGAAGATGACGGGCCGGACCACGCCGTCGGCGAGCGCCTGACCGTAGTTGTAGCTGACGTCGGCGCGCGAGCGTCGGATGCCGTCGGCGTCCGCCACGTAGTCGACGAACGGGATCGCCGCCGTATCGGACCGGAACGGGGTACCGGTCAGCGCGAGGCGCCGGCGGGCGGGCTCGAAGGCCTCACGAACGGCGTCGCCCCAGGACAGGGCGTCGCCGCCGTGGTGGATCTCGTCGAGGATGACGAGCGTCGGCTCGGCCTCGGTGCGGGCGCGGTGCAGGACCGGGTTGGCGGCGACCTGGGCGTACGTCAGCGCGACCCCGTCGAAGTGCGCGGCGTGGCGGCCCTGGGCGTTCGCGAACGCGGGGTCGAGCGCGATCCCCACCCGCTCGGCGGCCGCGGCCCACTGGGACTTGAGGTGCTCGGTCGGGCAGACCACGCTCACGCGCCGCACCTGGCCGCTCGCGAGGAGCTCGGTGGCCACGCGCAGGGCGAAGGTCGTCTTGCCGGCCCCGGGGGTCGCGACGGCCAGGAAGTCCCGCGAGTCGCGCTCCCGGAAGCGATCGAGCGCCTCGGCCTGCCACGCGCGCAGCGGCGCCGCCGTGCCCCACGCGGCGCGCTGCGGGAACGCGGGCGAGAGCTGCTCGGCGGCCGCCGTCGACGGCGCCTGGGGCGCGGTCGGTCCGGCGTGCGAGGTGGTCGGCTCTGACCGGGAGTGGGGTCCGGCGGTCACTCCCCGCGGCCCCGGCCGAACGGCCAGCCGCGGCGTCCGCCACCATCACCCTCGCCCCCGCCGGAGAGACCCTCGTAGATCTCCTTGCAGGTGGGGCAGACGGGAAACTTCTTCGGGTCCCGGCCGGGCGTCCAGACCTTGCCGCACAGCGCGACGACGGGGCGGCCGGCCTCGACCTTGTCCTTGCGGACGTAGTGGGCGAACCGCTCGGCGTCGCCGGAGTCGAGCCGCTCCTCGTGCTCGGTCTCCGTGCGCTCGAGGACGTCCGTGGACGTCGCCGGGCCCGCCGGGGCGGAGTGCGGCTGGTTCTCGTCCGGGATCGAGGTCATGGCCGTCAGTCTAGGACGCCGGTCCGACGCCGGGCAGTCCCGATCGGGGTCGGGAACGCCACGGGGGTGTGTCGCCGTCGTACCCGGGTGTGCCTCCACGTCCATGCCCGACGACGAGCGCCGACCCTCGTCGCCGAGGGCCGTGACCGGGCGCGGTGCGGGGGTTGCCTGCCGGAACGACGACGGGCGCGGTGCGGCCGGAGCCGCACCGCGCCCGTCAGGGCTCCCGAAGGTCACTTCGAGGAGACGGCGTCCTTGAGCTTGGAGCCGGCCGAGACCTTGACGCCGTAGCCGGCGGGGATCTCGATGGCCTCGCCGGTGCGCGGGTTGCGACCCGTGCGGGCGGCGCGCTCGACGCGCTCGACCGAGAGCAGACCCGTGACCTTGACGGGGTCGCCGGCCTTGAGCGACTCGATGAGGACGTCCTGGAACGCGGCCAGGGCGGAGTCGGCCTGGGCCTTCGTCAGGGAGGCGCGCTCAGCGATGGCGGCCACGAGCTCGGTGCGGTTGACGGACATGTAATCCCTCTCGTCGTACGTGGTGAGCGCCCGGTGGGGCGCAGTGCGACGAGACTACGCACAGATGGGCCCCGATGCGTGGCGCGGCGGGCGGATTTTGGCGGTGTGGCGCCGTTCTGGGGGTGCGGGGCGTCACGCGGACCCCACGAGTCACATCCGTATCAGTGGCGCGGGGCGGCGGTGCCGGGGTTCCGCGGTGTCGGCGGCCCGCACTAGCGTGTGCGGCGTCGGGCGCCCGGTGCCCGGTGGGTGCCCGCGACGACGCGGGGACCGGACAACGAGTCGCCCGGCCGGGCGGCGTCGCACGGGAGGAACCCGTATGACCGTCACACTCGTCCCCTACCTCAACTTCCAGGGCACCGCCGCGGAGGCGATGGAGCACTACCGGTCCGTCCTCGGCGGCGAGCTCGAGGTCGACACCCACGCCTCGTTCGCCGAGTCCACCGGCGGCGAGGTCATGGTGCCGCCCGAGGACGCCGACCTCGTCATGCATGCCCAGCTGACCACGCCGTTCGGCTTCCAGGTCATGGCCGCGGACGTCCCCTCGGGGATGCCCCACCAGCCGGGCTCGAGCGTCCAGATCTCGCTCGTCGGCGACGCCGACGACAAGGAGGCCCTCACCGCCGCCTTCCACGGGCTGGCCGAGGGCGGACAGGCCACCCAGCCCCTCGAGGAGGCCCCCTGGGGCGCCTCGTTCGGCATGCTGACCGACCGCTACGGCATCGGCTGGATGTTCAACATCGGCTGACGCCCCTGCGACGCCCGACGGCGTCCGCCCGGCCCACCCGGACGGACGCCGTCGCGCTGCTCCTGCGCCGCCGGATCAGCCGGCGAGCTCCGCCATGAGCGCGTACAGGTCGGTCTTGCCCTCGAACCCGATGCCCGGCAGCTCGGGCAGGGTGACTACCCCATCCACCACGCTCGCACCGTCCGGGAACCCGCCGAACGGCTGGAACAGGTCGGGGTAGGACTCGTTGCCGCCGAGGCCGAGCCCGGCGGCGATGCTCAGCGACATCTGGTGGCCGCCGTGCGGGATGCAGCGGGTCGGCGACCAGTCGTGCTCGCGCAGCATGTCGAGGATGCGCAGGTACTCGACCAGCCCGTAGCTGAGGGCGCAGTCGAACTGCAGCCAGTCCCGGTCCCGGCGCATCCCGCCGTACCGGATGAGGTTGCGGGCGTCCTGGACGGAGAACAGGTTCTCCCCCGTGGCCATCGGCCCGGCGTAGGACTGGGAGAGCTGCGCCTGGAGCTCGAAGTCGAGCGGGTCGCCGGCCTCCTCGTACCAGAACAGGTCATAGCTGCTCAGCGCCTCCACGTACTCGAGCGCCGTCGGGAGGTCGAAGCGCCCGTTGGCGTCGACGGCGAGCGTGGCGCGGCCGTCGATGACCTCGTGGATGGCGTCGATGCGCCTGAGGTCGGTCGCGAGGTCGGCCCCGCCGATCTTCTTCTTCACCACCGTGTAGCCGCGGTCGAGGTAGCCGCGCATCTCGTCCTGCAGGGCCGCCAGGTCCTGCCCGGGGTAGTAGTAGCCGCCGGCGGCGTAGACGAAGACCTCCCGGTTCGGCCTCCCGTCGCCGTACCGGTCGGCGAGGAGCTGGTAGAGCGGGACCCCGGCGATCTTCGCGACCGCGTCCCACACGGCCATGTCGATGGTCCCGACGGCGACGGAGCGTTCCCCGTGCCCACCCGGCTTCTCGTTGCTCATCATCGCGTCCCATACGGCCGCCGGGTCGAGGTTGTCGCCCGTCTCGTCGAGCAGGGAGGCCGGGTCGGCCTCGAGGACGCGCGGGATGAACCGCTCACGCATCATCGAGCCCTGCCCGTAGCGGCCGTTGGAGTTGAACCCGAACCCGACGACGGGGCGGCCGTCCCGCACGACGTCGGTGACGACGGCGACGAGGCTGAGCGTCATCTTGCTGAAGTCGATGTACGCGTTGCGGATGGGCGAGCTGATGGGGAACGTGCGCTCGCGGATCTCGACGATTCTCAACGGGACTCCTCACAGGGATCGGGCGCCGGTCGGCGGCGCCCGGGTTCGGGCATGGGTGGGTCGTTCGGACGGTCAGGGCGCTGGTGCCGGCGGGCCGTGGGTGGGCCGGCCGCCCCCCGCCCGGGCACGACGACGGACACCCACGAGGGGTGCGTCGTCGTGCCCGGGGTCTCCGGCTCAGGGACGGTCGGCCGGACTCGGACCGGCCACCCGGGCCGGGCTCACAGGCCCAGCTCGGGCAGGCGGATGTAGAGGTACTCGCTGAACACGTAGTTGAACGCGAGGAGGAGGACCACCGCGACGGCGACGTCGAGCAGGACGCCCTTCCACGAGGGTCGCTCCTTGCGCATGAGCAGCGCGGTGAGGACGAAGAAGATGATCCCCCCGACCACGTACCCGAGGTAGGGCAGCGTGAGCACCCACGCGGCCAGCACGGCGACGGCGATCGCCAGCCGCATGATCGGCAGCCGCTCGAGGTCCTGGTCGTCGCCCCCGCTGATGTCGCGGCCGATCAGCCCGAGGATCACCAGCACGATCCCGAGCGCACCGAGAACGAGGATGACCGGGTCGGCGAACGTGCCGCCGTGCTCGGTCGTGTAGCTGCGCTGGGACCAGAACAACCCGGCGAGGGCGACGACGACGATCCCGACGAGGACGTTGACCTTCGTGGTGGCGGACAGTACGCGTGCCATGTCAGTCCTTCCCCTCGTGACCCTGCGGTCGGTCGGACCGTGAGGGTGGCGCGTCTGGTCGGGCGTCGCCGGTGTGCGCCGTCGTGCCCGCGTCCGACGTGGACACGGCGGTCGACCCGCCGACGGTGGCCGCGGCCCTGTCGGCCTCGTTGGCATCGATCATCTCGGCCTCGAGGTCGCCGCCCGTGCCCCGGCGGCGGCGCACGCCCTGGACGATCGGCCACAGGAGCGCGAGCACGGTCATCGCGATGAGGACGATGCAGATCGGTCGGGTGAAGAACGACATCCACGGGTGGGCGTCGCCCTGGGAGGTGAGCAGGCCCTGGACCAGCCCGGTCTCGGCGATCGTCCCGAGGATGAGGCCGAGGACGATCGGCGCGGAGCTGATGCCGACGAGCCCGAGGAAGTACGCGGCGACGCCGACCACGAGCATGATGACGACGTCGACGACCGACGAGCGCACGGCGAACGCACCGACGATCGTGAGCACCATGATTCCCGGCGCGAGGTAGCGCGCGGGCAGCGCGATGACGCCGCGCTGCAGGCCGCGACCCGCGATGAGGCCGACCGGCACCATCATGATCGCGGAGACCGCGAGGGCCACGATGAGCGTGCCGACGAGGTCGCCCGACGTCTCGAAGAGCTCCGCGCCGGGCCGCAGCCCGTGCAGGAGGAGCACGCCGAGGATGATCGCGTCGGGCGGCGTGCCGGGCACACCGATCGTCAGGGTGGGGATGAGCCCCGCGCCGACGGTGGCGTTGTTGGCGGACTCCGCCGCGACGACGCCCTCGACCTCGCCCTTGCCGTAGTTCTCCTTGACCTTCGACGCGCGCTTGGCCTCGCTGTAGGCCACGAGGTTGGCCACGCTGCCGCCGGCGCCGGGCAGGATGCCGACGACCGTGCCGATGACCGCGGAACGGATGGCGTTGAACGGCTTGCCGACGGTCTGACCGATCATCTGCCACACGCTGTCCCGCTCGCGAGGGGCCTGCTCCATCTCCGCCTCACGACCCTTGCGGGCGATGAGCTTGATGACCTCGGGGATGGTGAACAGACCGACCATCGCCGGCACCAGCGGGACACCACCCTGGAGCATGGGCTCGCCGAAGGTGAAGCGGACCTCGCCGCCGACCGGGGCGATCCCGATGGTGGCCAGCAGCAGGCCGATCGTGCCGCCGATGAGGCCCTTGAGGATCGAGCCGGTCGACATGCTGACGATGATCGTCAGACCGAAGATCGCCACCCAGAAGTACTCCTGCGGGCCGAACCGCAGCGAGAAGTCCGCGAGCGGTGGCGCGAGGAAGATGAGGGCGATGACACCGATGATGCCGCCGACGAGCGAACCCATCGTGGCGGCGACGATGGCCAGCTCGCTCTTGCCCTTCTTCGTCATCTTGTAGCCCTCGAAGGCGGTCGCCACGGAGGACGGCGTGCCGGGGGCGTTGACGAGGATGGCGGTGAAGGACCCGCCGTAGATGGCGCCCATGTAGAAGGCCCCGAGCAGGACCATCGCGCTGGTGGGTTCCATCGTGAAGGTGAAGGGGACGAGCAGGGCCAGGCCCATGGTGGCGCTCAGCCCCGGCATGGCGCCGATGGCCATGCCGCCCGCCGTGCCCACGAGCACGAGGAGCAGCATGGACGGCGCGAGGTTCGCCAGGAATCCCTGGCTCAGCATCTCGAGCATGGTGTCTCGCTATCGGTCGAGGACGGTCAGATCAGGCCGAGCCGCTCGAAGAGGTCGGTGTAGACCTCCCGACGCTCGTCGATGAGCTCCTGCGCCTCCTCCGGACCGATGTTCTCCAGCACGAAGCCCTGCTGCTCGAACTGCTCGACGAGCTCGGGGTCCTGATTGACCTCCTCGAAGGCGGTGACCAGCTGGTCGATGATCTCCTGGGGCGTCTCGGGCGGGACGGCGACGCCGCGGTAGGCGCCGTCGGCGAGCTCGACACCGCTCTCGATGAAGGTCGGGTACTCCTCCCACTGCGGGAGGCGCTCCTCGGTCGCGACGGCGAGGACCCGGACCTGGTCGCCGAGCTGGTCGATCATCGGCGTGTAGGTCATGAGCGCGTCGACGTGCCCGCCGAGCAGGGCCGGGGTCGCGGCGCCGGTGCCCGAGAACGGGGTGTAGGTCGTCTCGATGCCGGCCTCGTCGTTGAGCAGCAGCGTGGCCACGTGGTTGGCGCTGTAGTCGCCGGAGCCGCCGACGGACAGGGAGCCGGGGTTCTCCTCGGCCGCGGCGATGAAGTCCTCGATCGTCTCGTACTCGCTGTCGGCGCTGACCATGAGGACGTTCGGCGTGCTCTGGAAGAAGTAGACGTGCTCGAGGTCGTCGGTCTCGTACCCGGCGTCGTCGCGCATCATCGGCTGGAGGATGATGTGCGGGATGTTGTGGCCCATGACGGTGTAGCCGTCGGGCTCGGTGCGGGTGAGCTCGGACCAGGCGAGCGCGCCGCCGCCGCCGGGCTGGTTGGACACGGTGATGTCGACCCCGAGGGCCTCGGCGAGCGGCTCCTGCTGGAGCCGGGCGGTGATGTCGGACTCGCCGCCGGCGTCGAACGCCACGACGTAGTCGATGGGGCGGTCGGGGTAGTCGGCGGCGTCGTCGCCACCGCCGCAGGCGGCCAGGAGCAGGGCGGCCCCGGCGAGGGGGGCGGCAATCTTCGTCAGGCGGTTCATCTCTCGTCCTCCGTTGGATCGTGTGGTGGAACCGGGTCGTGCGGGTGCGAGGGCAGCAGCGGTGCCGCTCCCGCACCGGTTCGGCGGGCGGTGGGCGCCCGCCGGACTACTGGGAGACGACTGCCGCGTCGTCGGCGGGCCGGGAGCCGGCGGCGGCGCGCAGCTCGGCGATGAGCGCCGACGTGATGTCGGCGGTGCCGGAGGTGCCCCCGACGTCGGGCGTGAGGACGCCGGCACCGGTGACGGCGTCGACGGCGGCGCGCACCGCATCGGCGGCCGCGGTCTCGCCGAGGTGGTCGAGCATGAGGGCTCCGCTGAGCACGGCGCCGATCGGGTTGGCCACGCCCTTGCCCGCGATGTCCGGCGCCGAGCCGTGCACAGGCTCGAACATCGACGGGAACCGGCGCTCGGGGTTGAGGTTGGCGCTGCTGGCGAGGCCGAGGCTGCCGGCGAGCGCGCTGCCGAGGTCGGAGAGGATGTCGGCGTTGAGGTTGGAGGCGACGACGACGGACAGGTCCTCGGGCCGCAGCACGAACTTCGCGGCCATCGCGTCGACGAGGACGCTCTCGGTCTCGACGTCCGGGTAGTCGGCGGCGACCCGCCTGAAGACGTCGTCCCACAGGACCATGCCGTACTGCTGCGCGTTGGACTTGGTCACGCTCGTGACCTTCTTCCGGTCGCGCGTGCGGGCGAGGTCGAAGGCGAAGCGCATGATCCGCTCGCAGCCGGCCTCGGTGAACAGCGAGCTCTGGACGGCGACCTCGCCGGACTCCCGTCCGGAGAAGTTGCGGCCGCCCACGCCCGCGTACTCGCCCTCGCTGTTCTCACGGACGACGACCCAGTCGAGCGGGGTGGTGTCGGCCTTGCGCAGCGGGCTGGTGATGCCGGGGTGGAAGGTGACGGGGCGGACGTTGGCCCACTGGTCGAAGCCCTGGCAGATCGCGAGGCGCAGGCCCCACAGGCTGACGTGGTCGGGCACGCCCGGCCAGCCCACGGCGCCGAAGTAGATGGCGTCGTGCCCCTTGAGCTGCTCGAGACCGTCCTCGGCCATCATCACGCCGTGCTCGGCGTAGTAGTCCGAGCCCCAGGGGAACTCCGTCCACTCGAAGGTGGCATCGCCTCCGGCGACCGCGAGTGCCTCCTCGAGCACCTGGCGGCCGACCTCGACGACCTCGCGGCCCACGCCGTCGGCCGGGATGGTGGCAATCCTGTACGCGTTCGTCACGTCTCGCTCCTGTGCGGGTCTCGTGCGCGCCGCGTCGTCGCGGCGTCCTCCACCAGTAGAGCCGGACACCGGGTGTGACGTCCAAGACCAACATCGGATCGCTCCGATAGGTCACGCCTATCTGATGACGCGCCGACCCGCGCGGTGTTCGTCGTATCGTCCGCTTCGCCGATAGGTTTCGGCCACGGTAACGTGCAGCCGGTGGACGCCCGCCAGCTCGAGTACTTCCTCGCCGTCGTCGACGAGGGCGGTGTCCGCGCCGCGGCGGAGAAGCTCTACGTCGCCCAACCCTCCGTCTCCCAGTCCATCCGCACCCTCGAGCGCAGCCTGGGCACCGACCTGTTCTCGCGCGCGGGGCGGTCGTTGCGGCTGACGGCCGCGGGCGAGGCGCTCGTGGCACCGGCGCGCGAGGTCCTGCACTGGCTCGACCTGTCCCGCGCGAACGTCGAGGCCGTCTCCGGCCTCCGGCGCGGCCGGCTCGTCATCACGACGATGCCGTCCCAGGCCGTCGACCCCCTGCCCGGCGTGCTCGACGTGTTCTCCCGCCAGTATCCGCACGTCGAGGTCGTCATCCGCGCCGCCGGCACCCCGGCCGTCGTCAGCGCGCTCGTGCTGTCCGGCGCGGTCGAGGTCGGGATCGCCGCGACCACCACGCCGCTCTCCGCGGGCAGCCTCACGCTCGTCCCGGTGGCGCAGCAGGGGTTCATCGTCGTCGCGCCGCGGGACAGCCGGCTGCCCGCCGGACGCACGCTGAGCTACGCCGACCTCGAGGGGATCCGCCTCATCGCCGGCCAGGACGGGACGGGCATGCGCAAGGTGGCCGACGAGGTGGTGGCCGCCAACCGGTCGACGGCGATCGTCATCGAGTCCGAGCACCGCGAGGCGATCCTGCCGATGGTGCTCGCCGGGACGGGCACCGCGATCATGGCGGAAGGGTGGCGCTCGCTCGCCCGGCACGCGGGCCTCCAGGTCAACGACCTGCGGACCGACGTCGGACTCACCCTCGTGGCCATGCACCGCAGCACCGAGCTCAGCCCCGCCGCGTCGGCGTTCCTCGACGTCTTCCGGTCGGCCGGGAGCCTCTGAGCCACGTCCACGAGCACACCCGGACACACGCTCACGACGACGAGCCCCGGACCGCGAGGGGTCCGGGGCTCGTCGGGGGCGGGCCGCACGCTCGCGACCCACCGATGTCAGGCGTTACCCATGTCCGGCAGGAACGTGACGATGTCGGGCACGAGGATGAGGATCGCGACCACCACGATGTCCGCGACGATGAACGGCACGATCCCGCGGAAGACCCGGCCGAGGCCCGCCTCGGGCACCGAGCCCGAGTAGACGAACGCGTTCATGCCGACCGGCGGGGTGATGAGCGCCATCTCGGCCACCTTGACCACGAGGATGCCCAGCCAGATGCCGTCGAACCCGTACTCGGTGAGGATCGGGTGCAGCAGCGGGGCCGCGACGAGGATCATCGACACGCCGTCGAGGAACATCCCCAGCGGCAGGAGGATGAGCAGGCACAGCACGAGGACGAGGTAGGGCGGGAGCTCCGCCGAGACCACCGCGTCGACGAGCGCGCTGCTCGCCCCGGACAGGGCGAGGAAGTACGTGAACACCCCGGCCCCGGCCATGAGCAGGAACGTCATGGCCGTGAGCCCGACGGCCTCCGTCACCGACTCCTTGAGCACGACCATCCACCGCGGCGGCCGCGTCCGGATGAGCAGGATGATCAGCGCGGTCATCGCACCGAACGAGGCGGCCTCGGTGGGCGTGGCCACGCCGGCGTAGATCGTGCCGATGGAGACGAGGAAGATCACCGCGAGGTAGGCGACGCCGGCCCGGTCGGGCCTGTTCGTCGTCGTCGGGGCGTTCCCCTCACCCTCGGGAGCACGGTCGGAGGCCCCGACGCCGGACACGCCCGCGTCGTTCGCCCGCCCCTCGCCGGTCGCGTCGGCCGAGGTCCCGGCCGCACCGGCACCCACCGTCGCGGGCACCCGGGCCTCGATCGCCGCCGAGCGCCGCCGCTCGCGCACGACCAGCAGGACGATCGTCACGGCGTAGACGAGGATCGTCAGCAGGCCCGGGCCGATGCCGGCGAGCAGCAGCCGGCCGATGCTCTCCTCGGTGACCACGCCGTAGAGGACGAGGACGATCGA
Organism: Georgenia sp. G2120; assembly: GCF_055326485.1. Taxonomy (NCBI): domain Bacteria; kingdom Bacillati; phylum Actinomycetota; class Actinomycetes; order Allobogoriellales; family Allobogoriellaceae; genus Georgenia; species Georgenia sp. G2120. The sequence continues at coordinate 13,449 of NZ_JBUZNL010000009.1, forward strand.
CGGCGGGATGAGGACGCCGAGCGTGCCGCCCGCGCTGACCACACCCGCGGCGAGCTTGATGCCGTGGCCGGCCTTGACGATGGCATCGGTCGAGACGCGCGCCATCGTGGCGACGGTGGCCACGCTCGACCCCGTGACGGCGGCGAACATGCCCGAGCCCGCCAGGGAGGCGAGCGCCGTGCCGCCGGGGAACCGGCCGAGCATCCGGGACGCGCCGTCGAACCCGGCGGCCGCGAGGCGGCCGTGCACCGCGAACACGCCCATGAGCATGAACAGCGGGATGATCGTCAGCGAGTAGTCGGCCGAGGCCGAGAACGGCTGGCTGGCCACGGTGCTGACGGCGGCGTCGGTCGTGCGGAGCATGATGACGCCGACCATCCCGGCGAGCATGAGCGACAGGCCCACGTGGAACCGGATCGCCAGCAGTGCGAGGAAGACGACGAGCACGGTGGCCAGGGCGAACAGGTTCTCGGCGCTCATCGCGCACCCCCCTCGGTGTCGGTGGTCCCGCCCGGGGCGGTGTCGGTGGTCCCGCCCGGGGCGGTATCGGTCGTGCCGCCTGCGGCGGTGTCGGTCGTGCCGCCCGCGGCGGCACCGGTGCCGCCCGCGGCGGCACCGGTGCTGCCCGCCGGCGTGACGAGCAGGCGCTCGTCCGCGGCCTGGTCGGCCCAGGACGGCGCGAGGTCCTCGCCCCGCCGCAGCACCCGGACGTCGTGGACGGTCGACCAGATCGCCGTGACGAAGAAGAGCAGGTAGGAGACGACCAGGGCGAGCTTCGCGGGCCAGGTGGGCAGCCGCAGGATGTCGTTCGTCGTCTCGCCCCGGTCGTAGGCACTGATGAGCTGCTCGGTCAGGCCCCAGACGAGGACCGCGCCGAGGAGCACGAGGAGCACGCAGCGCACGATCGCGAACGCGACGCGTACGCCCTGCGGGAGACGCGCCTCGACGAGGTCGACGTCGACGTGCCGGCCGTCGACCTGCGCCGCGGCAAGACCGAGGAACGCGACGCCCACGAGCAGCATCGTCGAGATGTCGACCGTGCCGACGATCGAGCGGTCGAACAGCGACCGTCCGGCGACGTCGGCGACCGTGAGAACGGCGAGGACGAGCAGGAGGACGCCGGCGAGGATGCTGAGCGCACCGGCGAGGCCCGTGAGGGCGCGGGGCAGGCGGGGCGCGGTCATGACGCCTCCGCCATGCACTGCTGCAGCGGGTCGACGTAGCTGGACGACTCGGTCTCCTCCGCGATGATGCTGCGGTATCTCTCGAGAACGGAGGCCGCGTCGTAGCCGCGCTCGGAGTAGCGGGCCACCCAGTCGTCGTCGGCGCCGGCGAGCTCGCGCCACTCCGCCACGTCCTCGTCGGACAGGGAGCTGAACTCGGTGTCGTTCGCGACAAGATCCGCGCACGCCTCGTCGCCGAGCACCCCCATCTCCTCCAGACCGTTGTCGACGGCGTTGCCCGACGCGGCGAGGAGAGCGTCCTGGTACTCGGCGGGCATGGAGTCGAAGAGCTCCTCGTTGACGACGACGATCGACGACGCGTAGGCCCCGATCCCCGGGTCGAGGATGTGCGGGGTGACGTCGGACAGGCCGAAGGTGGGCAGGCTCGCGAGCGCGAGCGAGGTGTAGCCGCCGATGACGCCGCGCTCCAACGACTCGTAGACGTCGGTGGCGGTCATCGCGACCGGGTTCGCTCCGGCCGCGAGCATGACCTCGGCGGTGAGCCCGCCGGCCCGGATGCTGCGGTCGGCGAGGTCGTCGAGCGAGTCCACCGGCTCGGTGGCACCGACGACGGCGCTGGCGAGCGGCAGCGGGAAGAGCTGCCGGACTCCCTGGCGGTCGAAGTCCTCCCGGTAGGTCGGGTCCTCCTCGAACATCCGCGCGAGGGCGCGCATGTGGGCCTCCGGGTTCTCCGTCTCGAAGGGCAGCTCGGAGACCGTGTACATCGACAGGTCGGACGCGGCGTAGAGCGACCCGACCTGGGCGATGTCGGCCCGTCCGTCGAGGGTGGCCTGCACCGACTCGTCGGCGCCGACCAGGCTCTCCGAGTAGTGGAACTCCACCCGGACCCCGCCGTCGGTCAGCTCCTCGACCTCCTCGGCCCACCGCTGGACGGTGCGGCTCTGGTCCGACGTGGCGTTCGAGTAGGTCGTGTAGTGCAGGACGTACTCCTCCTCGCCGTCCGCGCCCGTCGACCCGCCGCAGGCGGCGAGTCCGAGGCTCGCCGCCACGCCGGCGAGGGCGATCACGGAGACCGGACGACGGCGCGACGCGCGCGCCGTCATCGCCGCTCCCGCGGGCTGACCGCGTAGCGACGCAGCTCCAGGGCCGGGTTGACGGTGCGCACGTGGTCGAGCCGGGCGCGGTCGAGCTCGGCGACGGCGATGCCGGCCGCCTCCCCCACCCCGGCCAGGGCGATGCCCATGGGGTCGAGGACCACGCTGTTCCCGGCGCCGGTGGGCGCGCACTGGTCGGCGGCGAGCACGTATGTCGTGTTCTCGATCGCCCGGGCGCGCAGGAGCGTGTTCCAGTGGTACTCCTTGAGAGGCCCGGGGACCCACTCGGCCGGGAGCGCGAGGACGTCGGCCCCGGCGTCGACCAGGGTGCGGCTCGTCTCCGGGAAGCGCAGGTCGTAGCAGGTCTGCATACCGACGGTGAAGCCGTCGACCTCGAGGAGCTGGGGCGCGGACGGGTCGGCGGCGTCGACCCTGTCGGACTCCTTGTAGCCGAAGGCGTCGTAGAGGTGGACCTTGCGGTAGACCGCCCGGACCTCGCCGCCCTGGAGGCCGACGAGGGTGTTGTGGATGCGTCCCTCGCCGGCGGGCTCGTTGACGCCGGCGACGATCGTCAGGTCGAGCTCGGCGCCCAGCTCCGCGAGGCGGGTCACGGTCGGCCCGTCCAGCGGCTCGGCGCTCTCGACGAACCGGTCGTCCATCGCGGGCACGGTGAACACCGCGTACTCGGGGAGCACGGCGAGGCGGGCGCCGCGGGCGGCGGCCGCGCGGAGGTGCCCCTCGATGGTGGCGAGGTTCGCCTGCTTGTCCTTGCCCGGTGCCAGCTGCACCACGGCTGCGGTGAGTGTCATGTCAGTCGTCCTTCCCACGCTTCTCGATCTCGAGCAGCGCCTCCCTCGTCGCGGTGAAGCCGCCGAGCATGGCGCCGTACTGCATGACGGCCACGATCGTGTCCGCACCCTCGTCGACCGCGAGCTCCTGCTCGGCGCGGCTCCAGGCGGGCAGGACCCACGGCTTGCCGGCGGCCTGCGCCGCGCGGGCGACCGTACGGATGTCCGCGAGGTCGTCGGGCCCCACGGAGTACGCCCCACGGTCCCGGCGCAGCGAGAGGTCGGACGGGCCGACGAACACGCCGTCGACGACGGGGAGGGCGAGGATGCCCTCGATGTCGTCGAACGCGGAACCGTCCTCGATCATCGGGTAGCAGGCGGTCCCGTTGTCCTGGTCGGTCACCCACTGGTCGGTGAACCCCCGGTAGGCCGAGGTGCGGCCGCCCGCGAAGGAGCGGTCACCGAGCGGCGGGAACTTCGCGTAGCCGCAGATCTGCGCGGCGTGCTCGGCGGACTCGATGTGCGGGATCGCCACCGCGTTCGCCCCGAAGTCGAGCGCCTGCTGGATCGGGCCGCGCTCCGGGCCGAGGACCTTGGCGATGACGCGCATGCCGGTGGCCCGGATGAACGGGATGAGCGAGTCGAGGGCGGCGAGGTCGAAGAGGCCGTGCTCGATGTCGAGGACGACCGTGTCGTACCCGGCGATGCGTGCCATCTCGACGGCGGCCGTCGACGGCTCGGTGAGCCAGACCGCGTGCCGTGCGTTCGTGGGGGTGTTCATCTTCCTCCTTCGTCGGAGGTGCCCGGAGAGCGGCGGTGGCCACCGGGAACCATGTGCACGCCATGTATACACGGCGCATATTCCGGGTGCAACGATATGCTCGCCCCATGAGCCGGACCGCGAAGGAGCCCCGCAGGCGCTCCCCGCGCACCCCTCCGGCCGGCGCCCGCGCCTACGAGTGGGTCGTCGAGGCCATCCTCACCGGCAAGCTCGCCGAGGGGGAGTTCGTCGAGGAGGTCGCGCTCGCCGAGCGGGTGGGCACCTCCCGCACGCCTGTGCGCGAGGCCCTGCAGCGGCTCCAGGCCGAGCGGTACGTCGACCTCGTCCCCCGCCGGGGCGCGCAGGTCCGGACGGTCAACTCGCGCGAGATGGGCGAGATCTACCAGGCGCGGTTCGTCGTCGAGTCCCACGTGGTGGCCCGGATCTGCGAGCGACGCCTCGGCGCGCCACCGGACCTCGCGACCATCGCGGACGAGATGGACGCGGCGGCCGCCGAGCTGCGCTGGAACGACTCGGCCAGGCTCGACCAGCGCTTCCACGAGCGGCTCGTGCAGTGGAACGGCAACGACGTCCTCACGCAGATGTACGAGTCGCTGCGCTCACGGCAGATCCGCCTGGCGCTGCGGACGATCACCACCGCGCCGCAGCGCTACGAGACGATCGCCCGCGAGCACCGGGAGATCGTCGCCGCCCTCGAGGAGCACGACGCCGAGCGCGCCGCCCGCACCGTGGCCACGCACCTGCGCGAGGTGCCCGAGCTCGTGCAGGCCTTCGGCAGCTGATCCTGCAGCCCGCACGTCACGGCGGCTCCGTCAGGGCTGCGCCCATCCCTGCAGGGCGTGAGCGATCTGCTCGATCGTCGCGGACCTGTCGGCGACGGCGATCACCAGGTCGTAGGCCTCGTCGTCGGGCGCCTCGATCCGGATTCCGTTCACGTCGAGAAAGACGATCGTCGCCAGCCACCCGAGCCGCTTGTTGCCGTCGAGAAGGGCGTGGTTGTTGACCAGCGAGTCGTGCAGCGCGGCGGCCTTGAGGACGACGGTCGGGTAGACATCCGTGCCCCACAGCACGGTCGTCGGCCGGTGGGCGGCCGACTCCAGCAACCCCAGGTCCCTGACCGGCCCGACGCCGAGGTCGTCGACCAGGGCGAGCAGATCCTCGGTGGTCAGGTAGACGGTCAACGCCCCAGCCGCTCGAGCACCTCTGCGTAGCGGCTCCGCGCGCGCGCCGACGCCTCGGACACCGCCTGCACGTGCCCGCGGCGCTCCGCCACCTCGTGGATCGCACGGATGGTCGCCTCCTGCTTGCTCACCCCGTCGGCCTCGGCCAGAGCAGCGAGCGCCCGCTCGTCGTCCTCGTTCAGTCGCAACGTCATCGCCATGACCGAACGATACCAGCGTGGTATCACGCAGAAGCGGCCGGCCGTGCGCCCCGGGCGGGCAGACCTGATACGGACCTAGCTCCGCGCACGAACCGCCACGCGCACCGACGACGAGAGGCCCCGGACCGTTGCGGGTCCGGGGCCTCTCGGCCTCACAGAGATGAGTGGAGATGGCGGGAATCGAACCCGCGTCCGACGGCGTGAGAACAGGACTTCTCCGGGTGCAGTCCGCTGGTAGATTTTCTCGGCCCCAGCAGTCACGCGAACAAGCTGCTGACGGGCCCAGTCAACTGAGTGTTCCCGCAGCCCCGCTGACGAGGGCTACGAGCAGTGGCTCTCTAGATGACGCCAGGATCCGGGACGAGAGCAGGCCCGGGCTGACGGACTTCGAGGCTCGCTCAGGCGGCGAGGGCGAAGTCGGTGCGCTTGGAATCGGCACCTATTGGTTTGCAGAGGGCGTTAAAGAGATAACTCTGCATCCTCTACCCGCTTCTCCTGGAAGCACGACCATCGTCGAAACCGATCATCCCCTGTTGAGTTGTTCCGCCCCGCGGTCCGGACGAGCCGGGTTGCCGCGGTGCGACTGTCCATCATACGTGCCCAACGTAGCGGCGGGCGAGGACATTCCCGGCGACCCACGCCACCGCGCGGTCGCTGAGCCGCACCCTCGACCGGTCGGGGGCCGGACCACGCGCCCCTGACCCGCACCCTCGACCAGATGTGGTGGGTGTCAGCCGTGGTTGCGCAGGCTCATCATCCGCCGCGCCTCCATGTCGTCCTGCCGCTCGCGCAGGGTCTGGCGCTTGTCGTACTCCTGCTTGCCGCGGGCGAGCGCGATGGAGACCTTCGCCCGGCCGCCGATGAAGTACAGCTCGAGCGGGATGACGGTGTGCCCCTTCTCGCGCGAGGCCACGACCCACTTGGCGATCTGCTCCTTGTGCAGGAGCAGCTTGCGCTTCCGCCGCGGGGCGTGGTTGGTCCACGTGCCCTGCGCGTACTCGGGGATGTGGACGTCCCGCAGCCAGGCCTCGCCGCGGTCGAACTCGACCCAGCCGTCCACGAGGGACGCGCGGCCGGCGCGCATCGCCTTGACCTCGGTCCCCCACAGGGAGATGCCGGCCTCGAGGATCTCGTCGAGGTGGTAGTCGTGGCGCGCCTTCTTGTTGCGGGCGACGATCTTCTTGGCGTCCGCCTCCGCCTTGGCCTTCTCCGCGGCGGTCGGCTTGGCCGCCCTGCTCATCCTGCTCATGACCGACCTCCGTCCGTCCGATGGTTCCGAGACCGCGCCGGGTGCGCGGTCGTTCGCCCGCGCCCCGTGCAGGGGCGACCTCTGGGCCGAGGATCGAGTCTACCGAGCCGTGTCCAGCCCATTCCACCGGATGCCCGACGACGCCGGACGCACCGGCCCCTCCCCCGCACGAGCCCCGCGGGAGCCGAGGGTCAGAGGACGTTCATCGGGTCGGTCATCTGGCCGTCGAGCCACAGCTCGAGGTGCACGTGGCAGCCGGTGACCATGCCGGTCTGGCCGGTGGAGCCGATGGACTGGCCCTGCGAGACCGTCTGGCCGGGCGAGACGGCGAACGACGAGAGGTGGTTGTAGATCGACACCGTGGAGCGGCCGTCGATGATCCCGTGGTTGATGATCACCTGGTTGCCGCTCGTCCCGGTGGTGCCCGACGGGTTGGTCGCGGAGACCGTCCCGGAGGCGATCGCCCCCTGGGTGTTGCCGCAGGCGCTGCGGAAGTCGACACCCGGGTGGATCGACCAGGCCCCGGTGATCGGGTAGATCCGCGGCCCGTACGGCGAGGTGATGATGAGCGGCCGCGGGACGGGCGGGACGAAGGTCGCGCTCGGCGCCGGTGCGGGGTCGGGCGCGGGTGCGGGCTCAGGCTCGGGCGCGGGCGCCGGGGCGGGCGGGGGCGGCGCGGCCGGGGCGGCCTCCCGCTCGGCCTGCTCGCGTCGGAGCCGCTCGGCGCGCTCCTGGGCGGCCCGCTCCTGCTCGGCCTGCTCGCGGGCCTCCCGCTCGCGCTGCTCCCGCTCGAGACGCTCGCGCTCGAGGCGGCGGTTCTCCTCGTCGATCGCGGCGATCTGCTCCTGCGTGGAGAGGCTGGACAGGCCGATCGCGTTGATGTCGGAGTTGAGCTCCTCCTCGCGGTCCTCGAGGTCCGCGACGAGCTCCTCCTGCAGCGCCTCGAGGTCCTCGACCTCGGCGAGCGCCTCCTCCTGCCGGACGCGCAGCTCGTCCGCGGTCTCCACGGCCTCGACGGCCTCGTCGTTGAGGTCGTCGACCCGCTGGGTGAGGGTGTCCTGGCGCAGCCGCTGGTTGCGGTTGGTCGCGTTCTCCTCGGCCACCCGGTCGAGCAGCCCGGTCTGCGTGCGCACGGCGGTGCTCACCACCGAGTAGGAGCCGATGAAGTCGTCGGCCGAGGAGGACTCGGTGATGAGGGCGAGGGTCGAGGGCGCGGTGTCGCCGCGGTAGGTCGACCGAGCGAGCTCCCCGAGCGCGTCCTGGGTCTCCTCGGAGGCCTCCTCGCCCTCGGCGATCTCGTCCTCGAGGGCCGCGAGGTCGGCCTCGGCCACCCCGAGGCGCCCCTCGACCTGCTCCTGGTGCCGCTCGGCGGCCGCCAGGTCGTCCTCGGCGACCTGCAGCGCCTCCTGGGCCACCGGGATCTGCTCGCGCGTGAGCTGGAGGTCGACCAGCGAGCTCGCGAGGTCGGCGGAGACGCCCTCGAGGTCGTGCTCGAGCTCCTCGCGCCGCTCGGCGTTGTCCGCGAGCCGCTCGACGAGCTCCTCCCGGGTGGGTTCGTCGTCGTCGGCCACGGCTCCCGGCCCGACCAGGGTCGCGGCGAGCGCGAGGGTCGCCGCGAGAGCGGCCCGCTCGCGCAGACGGACGAGCCACGTGCGCGCGGGCGCGGGGTGGGAGGAGGACGTCGACATCAGTGACCTAGACCTTCGTGTAACGGGCGAGCGAGACGACCGAGGACACGCCTGCCACCAGGACGGCGGCGAGGACGAGAAGTGGGGCCACCCGCCACACGTCCGCGGTCGTCACGAAGGCGACCCAGGGTGCGGAGGGCGCGAGCCACCCTTCGACTCCGTACCGTACCGCCGCGAGCAGCCCCGCGACGGACAGGACGGACCCGAGCAGCGCGGCGATCGCGCCCTCGAGCATGAAGGGGGCCTGGATGACCCAGTTCGAGGCGCCGACGAGGCGCATGATGCCCGTCTCCCGCCTGCGCGAGAGCGCGGATAGCCGGATCGTCGTCGTGATGAGGAGGACGGCGGCGACGGCCATGACGCCGGCGAGCCCGAGCGCGACGGCGGTGGAGCGGTTGAGGATGACGAACAGGGGCTCGAGCTGCTCGCGCTGGTCGACGACCACGTCGACGCCGGCGCGGCCCTCGAGCTCGTCGGCGACGATCCGGAACTGCTCGGGGTCCTCGAGCCGGATCCGGTAGGAGACCTGCATCTGGTCCGCCGTGACCTGCCGGGACCAGGCGGAGTCCTCGAGCCGCTCCCGGAAGTTCTCGTAGGCCTCCTCCTTGGTCTCGAGGAAGACCTCCGCGACGTAAGGCTCGAGGTCGGAGGACTGAAGGAGGTTCCCGACGGCGTCGATCTCCTGCTCGGTCGCCTCCCCCGCCGCGCACGCCGGGTTCTCCGACGCCGTGGGGCACATGAAGACGGCGACCTCGACGCGGTCGTACCAGTCGTCCTTGAGCCGGTCGACCTGGGTCTGCAGGAGCAGGCCGGCGCCGACGAAGACGAGGGACACGAACGTCACGAGCACGACGGCGACGGTCATGGCGACGTTGCGGCGGATCCCCTGGGAGACCTGGCCGAGGATGAACCGGAGCCTCACCGCGCGACCTCCGCGGCCTCGTCGCGGCCGCCTGCCGCCCGGCGCGCGGCCGCGACCACGGCGAGGTAGGAGCCGCCGGCCTCGTCGCGCACCACGCGGCCGTCGACGAGCTCGACCACGCGGCGGCGTGCGCGGTCGACGAGGTCGTCGTCGTGCGTCGCCATGACCACCGTGGTCCCGGTGGAGTTGATGCGGGTGAGGAGCTCCATGATCCCCTCGGACGTGTCCGGGTCGAGGTTGCCCGTGGGCTCGTCCGCGAGGAGGACCTGGGGGCGGTTGACCATGGCGCGGGCGATCGTCACGCGCTGCTGCTCGCCGCCGGAGAGCTCGTGCGGGAGCCGCTTCTCCTTGCCGGTGAGCCCGACGAGCTCGAGGGTCTGCGGCACCACGGTGAGGATCTGGTGCCGCGGGCGGCCCGTGACCTGCATGGTGATGGCCACGTTGTCGAACACCGACTTGCCCGGCAGGAGCCGGTAGTCCTGGAAGACCATCCCGATCTGCCGGCGGTGGCGCGGCATGCGGAAGCGCGAGAGGCGCGCGAGGTCGTGGCCGAGCCCGAACACGGTGCCGGAGGTGGCGCGCTCCTCGCGCAGCACGAGCCGGAGGAAGGTCGACTTGCCGGATCCGGAGGCGCCGACGAGGAAGACGAACTCGCCCCGCTCGATCTCGAGGGTCACCTCGTCCAGCGCGGGCCTGGCGCCCCGCTTGTAGACCTTGGAGACGTTGTCGAATCGGATCACAGCAGCGGCGGCCAGTCTCGGGGGCGGGGAAGGTGGAACCTGGCCGGTTGGATGCTACGTCCCGGCACGCCGCCGGTCCCGGACGCCACGCCGCCCCGACACCGGACCGTTGCCGTCCTCGTCACGCGACCGTGACCGGCGGGGGCGGGTCAGTCCTCGGAGTCGCCCGAGCGGCGCCAGCGGATGCCGGCGTCGATGAACTCGTCGATCTCGCCGTCGAACACGCCGGACGGGTTGCCGGACTCGTGCTCGGTGCGCAGGTCCTTGACCATCTGGTACGGCTGGAGGACGTAGGAGCGCATCTGGTCGCCCCAGCTCGCCTTGACGTCCCCGGACAGGGCCTTCTTCTCGGCGGCCTCCTCCTCCTGGCGCTGGAGCAGCAGCCGGGACTGGAGCACGCGCAGGGCGGCCGCACGGTTCTGGATCTGGGACTTCTCGTTCTGCATCGACACGACGATGCCGGTGGGGATGTGCGTCATCCGTACGGCCGAGTCGGTCGTGTTGACGGACTGCCCGCCCGGGCCGGAGGACCGGAAGACGTCCACCTTGATCTCGGACTCGGGGATCTCCACGTGGTCGGTCTGCTCGATGAGCGGGATGACCTCGACGGCGGCGAAGGAGGTCTGGCGCCGCCCCTGGTTGTCGAACGGGGAGATCCGCACGAGCCGGTGGGTGCCGGCCTCGACGGAGAGCGTGCCGAAGGCGTACGGCGCGTTGACCTCGAAGGTCGCCGACTTCAGCCCCGCCTCCTCGGCGTAGGAGGTGTCCATCACCGACGTCGGGTAGCCGTGGCGCTCGGCCCAGCGCAGGTACATGCGCATGAGCATCTCGGCGAAGTCCGCGGCGTCGACGCCGCCGGCGCCGGCGCGGATCGTCACGACGGCGGCGCGCTGGTCGTACTCGCCCGAGAGCAGCGTGCGGACCTCGAGGTCGGCGAGGACCTTGCGGACGGCCGCGAGCTCGGACTGCACCTCGGCGTCGAGGTCGTCGTCCTCCTCCTCGGAGAGCTCGACGAGCGCCTCGAGGTCGTCGATCTTCTCCCCCACGCGCTCGAGCCGCTCGAGGTCGTGCTGCGCGTGCGAGAGCTTCGTCGTCACCACCTGGGCCGCCTCGGGGTCGTCCCACAGGTCCGGCGCGGCCGACTCCTCTGTGAGCTCGGCGATCCGCGCACGCAGGGCGTCCGGGTCGGTCACGGCCGAGATGGTCGCGTAGGTGCTGCGCAGGTCCGCGATCTCGGAGGAGAAGTCTGTAGCCACGAGGGCCGACTCTACTAGCCGCCCGCCCCGGGGTCCGAGGAGGGGCCGCTGCCCGCGTCCGCGGCGGGATCCTCGTCGAGGAGCGAGCCGTCGAACCACTCGGTGTCGCTGGTCGTCGTCACGGCGCAGAGGATCGTGCGGTCGCCGTCCGCGAAGGTCTCGGCCGTCGGCGGAAGCGCCACCACGTCGACCTCACCGACGTCAGCGAGCCCCGGAGGCGCCTCGGAGTCGACGATCCGGGAGCACGTCTCGGCCGACTGCCGCAGGATCGCGGTCTCGCCCGGCCAGGTGTCGCCCGCGAGGGTCGTCTCGCCGACGACCTGCACCTGGAAGGGCTCGTCGCACGGGACCACCACGGTCATCCCGGACCGGTCGGCGAGCGCCGCGGCCGTCAGACAGTCGCCGACCTCGAGGTCGCCGGAACTCCCGAGCCGCTCGGGCCTGCTCTCGGGGCGCAGCTCCATGCCGCCGCCGCGCCGGATGCCCGGCGGGGCGTACGGATCTCCCGGCGCCCGGGTGGGCTCGTCCTCGGTCCCGCCGTCGGCATCCGCATCGCTGTCCACACCGCTGTCGGCGTCGCTGTCCGCGCCGCCGAGCTCCGTCTCCTCCTCGGCATCCTCCTCCGACTCCTCCTCGGCCGGGGCGGGAGCCGCGCCGTCCGGCTCGGAGTCGGCGGCGCCGGGGGCCTCGGGGGCCGCCGGGGCCTCGGTGGCCTCGGGGGCCGCCGGCGCCTGCCCGAGGTTGCTCGAGAGGTCGTCGCCGCTGCCGAGGGAGGCGAAGGTCGTCCACCCCACGGCGGCCACGACGACGAAGGCGGCGGCGGCCGCGAGCAGGCGCGTCGTCCGGCGCCGCCGGCCCGGCGAGCCCGGACGGGCGCGGCTCGACGGCGGCGCCCCCGGAGGCGGGGTCTCCCGCCAGGCGTGCGCGCCGCCGGTGGCGGTCCGCGCCGGGGCGTCGTCGGACATGCGGGGCAGACCCACGGCCGCGCCCGCCCCGCCGCGCGCGTCGTCCGCGCGGGCCGCGCTCTCGCCGGGACCGTCGATCTCGACGGAGGTGGGCACCGCGCTGGGGCTGGCCTGGTCGGGACGCGCGCGCGAGGTGCGGGGCTGGAGCCCGTGGAAGACGGTGCGCGGGAGCGCTCGGCGCGCGGTCGGTCCGGTGTGGGTCGACTGCGGGTCCTCGTCCGGCGCCGCGGGGCGGTCGGAGAGGTCGGAGAGGCTGCGCAGCTCGTCCGCGGCGGACGGGGTGCGGGCGCCGCGCGGGGCCGGGCGCGCGGTCCCGGGCAGGGGCGCCGGGCGGGCGCCGGAGCCTCGACGCGCGGCGACGCCCGGCGGCGCCGACGGCGGGGAGTCCGCCGTGGGCGCGAACCGGGAACGGGCGGACGAGTCGCCCGGTGCGTCATCGGTGGCTGCGGCGGCCGACGCGCGATCGGCCTCCGGCCGGTGCGCGTCCTCGTCGCCTCCCGCGGGGGTCGTGCGGAGGGCCGGCCAGCCGGCGCCCGGCGGCAGGGGCACCTGGGCGCGCTCGACGGGCAGGTCGTCGTCGGGCGGGTTCTCGTCCGTCGAGCCGCCGTCCGCGACGGTGCCGACCGTCGCCGATCCGCCCCGGATCGGCTCGTCCGGCGCCGACGCGTGGGGGCTCGCCTCGTCCGGCGTCTGCGCGTCGCCCGGACGGCCCTCGCCGCGCGGGGCGGGATCGGGGTGCGCGTCGGCCCGGCCGGTCCGCGCGGGCGCGGTCCGACCGTCGCGGAGGCGCGCGGAGCCGGGAGTCACGGAGCGACGATAGATAACGCGGCGAACGATCGGCAGCGCGGGTGATGGGTTGCGCTCCCCATGCCTGCCGCCACCGCCGGCACGACGGGTGGCGCACTGCCGCCCGCGCGCGGCGCGCTCACGAGGTGAGGACGGCCGAACCGTCCTGGAAGTTGCCCTGGAGCGAGTCGGTCTCGTCGACGGTCCGGGCCACGCACAGCACCTCGCGGTCGCCGTTGTCCCAGGTCCTCTGGGACGGGGCGAGGGTCGACAGCTCGACGCGGGCGAGGTCGAGCGAGGGCTCCGGCAGGGCGTCCCACGCGACCCGGCACCCCTCCTGCGCCTCGGCGTGGATGCCGTCCACGCCCGGGAACTCCTCCCGGTCCGGGACGTCGAACACGTGGTAGAACTCCATGAAGTGGGGCTCCGCGCACGGCGTGAGGACGAGGTCGTTCGAGAGTGCGGTGTAGTCGGAGTAGAGGGCGCAGTTGCCGACGTCGATGTCGAACACGGTCGTCGCCCCCGACTCCTCGACCCCGGGCGGTGCGGTCGGTGCCGGCGGCTCGGTCGTCTGCGGGGGTTCCGTCGTCGTCGTCCCCCCGCCGGGGCCGGGTGCCGGGCCGGGCGAGGTGGTCTCGGTCGGGGTCCCCGCGGTGGACGTGAAGCTGCGGTGGACGAACAGCCCGACCACGACGAGCACGACGACGAGCACCGCCGCGATCGCGAGCACGACGTAGATGGCGCGGTTCCCGTCGTCGGGTCCGCCCCCGCCCCAGGGACCGCCGCCCGACCCCTGCGGCGACTGGTAGGCGCCGGCCGGCACGGCGGAGTAGGGCGCCGGGGCGGCACCGTACGGCTCGTTCGGCGTGGTCCCGTACGGCACGCCCTGCGTGGCGTCGCCGCCGGGCCACCCGCCCTGGGCGTAGCCGCCGCCCTGCGGGACCTGTCCGGTCCCCCAGCCGCCCGGCGCACCGCTGCCGGGACTCTGCGCGCTCCACTGGTTCACGCGCTCACCGTAGCCAGTCGGCCGCGCCACCCGTCCGACCGACCAGGGGTACCCCTGTCCGGGTGGTGGCGCCGCCCACTGACGCGAGCGCCGTGATCGGCGATGATGGGCCGATGACCCCCCAGCGCCGCACCTGGCAGCAGACCGCCGTGGAGGAGGCCATCGGGGCCGACTCCACGTTCGTCAGCGCCCAGGAGCTGCACCGCCGGATGCAGGGCTCCGAGCGTCAGGTCGGGCTCGCCACCGTGTACCGGGTCCTCAAGCGCCTCGTGTCGCTCGGGCAGGTCGACGCGCTGCAGACCACGGACGGCGAGACCCTGTACCGGGCGTGCGAGGTGGGGCACCACCACCACCTCGTGTGCGAGTCGTGCGGGGCGACGGTCGACGTCGAGCCGCCGGACGAGTCGTGGATGGACGAGGTCGCCCGGCAGCACGGCTTCGAGAAGGTGCGCCACGTGGTGGACATCTACGGCCGGTGCGCGCGCTGCCGGGAGCGCGCCGGCGACTGACGCCGCGGCCCGCGAGCGGGAGCTGAGCCCGTGGGCGGCGGTCGGCGCGTCGCACGCGCACCGCTCCCCTGCTCAGCCCTCGCAGACGAGCCCCTGCTCGAGCGCGGCGAGGTTCGACCGCATGACGTCGACGTAGTCGGCCTCCGGATCGGTCCGGCCCTCGATCGGGTCGAGGACGTCGGTGGCGACGTCGACCTCGCCGGAAAGCGCCTCGACGACGTCGGGGCCTGCGATCACCTCGAAGTACACGGTCTGCACCCCCTCGGCACGGACGGTTGCGCCGACCTCGCGGATGCGGGCGGGTGACGGTTCGATCTCCGGGTCGACCCCGGTGATCCCGACCTGGTCGAGCCCGTACCGGTCGGCGAGGTAGCCGAACGCCTCGTGGGAGGTCACCAGGGTGGCGCCGGCGCAGTCGGCCAGACCCTCGGCGTAGGCGTCGTCGAGCTCGGTCAGCTCGGCGACGAGGTCGGTGGCCCTGTCCTCGAAGTCCGCCGCGTGCTCGGGGTCGAGCTCGGCAAGCGTGGCCGCGACCTCCTCGACGAGCGGGACCACGAGCGTGGGGTCGAGCCAGAAGTGGGGGTCGCGGGCGAGGTCGTCGTCGGCGACCCCGGCGGCGTCCGCCGCGTCGAGCACGGCGGAAGGCGACGTCGCCCCGATGGCGTCGTCGGTGGCGGCCTGGAGTCCGGGGACGTAGGCGACGAGGTCGACCTGCTCGAGCTCGGCCACCTGGGCGGGCGAGAGCTCGAGGCTGTGCGGGTCGGCGCCGGGCGGGGTGAGGGACTCGACCGAGACCTGCTCCCCGCCCACGGTCTCGAGCACGAACTGCAGCGGGTAGAAGGCGGCCATCACCTCGATCGTGTCGCTGTCCGCGTCGGGGTCCGCGGAGCCGGTGCCGGAGCAGGCGGCGAGGAGAGTCGCGGCGGCGAGCGCCGCGGCGGCGGTCCGGCTCGTCCGGTGGTGGCGATGGTGCACGGAGGTCCTTCCAGGACGGCGCGGGGCCGGGTCGGTGAGACCCGGCCCCGCGCCGTGACGCATCAGTGGTCGTGGTCGTCGTGGTCGTGCTCGTGGTCGTGCTCGTCGCCCGACGCGGCCTCGTCATCGTGGTCGTGCCCGTCGCCCGACGCGGCCTCGTCGTCGTGGTCGTGCCCGTCCTCGCTGCCGCCGTACTCCGACGAGCCGGCCTCGACATTGCCGGAGATCCCGTTGACCTCGTTCGGCTCGACCTCGAGCTCGGTGGTGTTCCACACCTCGCCGGTGAGGATGTCGACGGCGTGGATCGAGCTCGTCGCGGGCTCGGTCACGTACGCGGTGCCGTCGTGCACCCAGAGCGCGGGCCGGGGCTCCTGCCACTCGACCGGCTCCTCCCAGGACTCGACCACGGGGTGCGACGCGGTGATCTCCCCGGTCTCGGGGTCGATCACGTGCAGGTTGCCGTCGGTGCCGAGCACGAGCGCCTCGCCGTCGTCGCCGCGGGCCAGCGAGCGGAAGCTGTAGCTCGACGGGAGGTCGACGAGGGTGAGCTCGTTCGTCGTCGTGTCGATGAGGGAGACGCGCTCGGGCCGCTCGAGCTCGGCGTCCGGGTCGGTCTTGTAGTCACCGAGCACGATCGGGGAGGCGTCGCTCCCGGCCTGGTTGCCGATGCGGCCGTAGTCGTCGGGGCTGTCGACGTGGGTGATCTCGCCGTCGGCGTAGACGAGCGCGCCGTCCTCGCAGCCGATGACGACGACCTCGTCCGCCGCCGTCGCCTCGCCGTGAACGCCGGGGCACTCGTCCGAGGCGGCGATCTCCTCGCCCGACTCGTCGAGGACGCGGATGCCGGTGCGGGCGTCCTCGGTGCCCTCGGAGATCACGAGGGAGCCGTCGGTCAGCTCGATCGCCACGCCGTGGTGGGGAGTGGGGGTCGTGTGGTCGCGCGTCTCGGCGTCGGGGTCGTCGACCGCGGAGGAGTCAAGGACGACGACCTGGCCGGTGGCGTCGTCGAAGAGGGCGGTGCGGCCCTCGTGGGGCACGACGTGACCGGGCATGTCGGCCTCGACCAGCGTCTCGGTCAGCGCCGGCGGCGCCGTGTAGTAGTGCGAGTGGTCGCCGTGCGGCTCGGCCCAGGCACCGGCGTCGAGCAGCTGGAAGCCGCCGGTGGTCGAGACGTAGAGGTGGCGGCCGTCGCCCGCGGGGTTGAGGCGGTTGAAGCCGGGCAGCTCGATGTCCTCGACCACCTCGAGGGTGGTGGCGTCGAGAACCTGGATCCCGCCGTCGTAGGTGAGGGCGATCCGGGGCGTCGCCGCGGCGGCCTCGGTGGCGGCCCCGGCCTCCTCCTCGCCGTGGTCGTGGCCGTCGTCGGCAGGGGTCTCGTCGTCGGAGGAGGTCTCCCCGTCCGTGGCGGCCGTGTCCCCGGAGGTGGATTCCTCTCCGGCCTGATCGGTGTCGGGCGCGTCGTCCTCCCCCGGCTCGGCGGCGCCGGAGCAGCCCGCGATCAGGGCGAGCGGGAGGACGGCGAGCGCGGTGAACGCGCGCAGGCGTCGGGGGGCGGTGGTGGTGTTCATGGGTGGTGGGGCACCGCGGTGGCGGGCCCGGCTCCTTCCGGACGGTGACGCTGACCGGGTGACACTAACACTACTGAGAATCATTATCGTTCTCTGTCCGGTGGTCGCTTCGGGCACCCACCGCGAAGCCCCGCCGGTACCGGACCGACCGCCCCGCGCGATCTCCGTGGGATCCGCCGCGCGACTACCCTCGAACGACCGCCCCGCTCCCCCGACGAAGGACCCATGCGCACCGATCGATCGCTCGTCCTCGGATCGTCCGACGAGTCCGTCCCCGGCACCGCCGACCAGCTGCGTGCCCTCGTGGCCACGCGCCGCGGCGAGCAGCTCGCCCAGGGGCTCGACCCGGAGGACCTGGCCGAGCAGCTGCGCGAGGCGCTCGACGGTTTCGCGGCGCTGCGGATGCACTACCAGGCGGGGATCGAGGAGGTCCGCACCAAGGTCGACATCCTGCGCCAGGAGTTCGAGCAGATCCACGACTACAGCCCGATCGAGCACGTGCGGACGCGCCTGAAGTCGACCGAGAGCCTGCTGACCAAGGCGCTGCGGACCTGCGACGAGCTCTCGCTGCCCGCGATCCGCCGGCAGATCCTCGACATCGCCGGGATCCGGATCACGTGCAGCTTCGTGTCCGACGTCTACTGGATCGCGCAGATGCTCGAGCGGCAGCCCGACCTCACGGTGCTCCAGGTCAAGGACTACATCGCGGAGCCGAAGGCGAACGGCTACCGGTCGCTCCACCTCATCGTCCAGGTGCCGGTGTTCCTGTCGACGCACACCGAGCACGTGCCCGTCGAGCTGCAGATCCGCACGATCGCCATGGACTTCTGGGCGAGCGTCGAGCACAAGCTGAAGTACAAGTACGACGCCGAGATCCCGGAGCACCTCCTCGGTGAGCTCGACGACGCCGCGCGCCTCGCCACCGAGCTCGACGAGCGGATGGGGCGCCTGCGCGAGGAGATCCGGCCGATGCCGGACGGGGCGGAGGACGAGGGGCGCGACGACGGGCGGGGCACCGGTCCGGTCGACGTCGACGGCGCTGTTGACGTCGACGGCGACGAGCACGGTGTCTCGAGCGAGGACGGTGGCGCGAGCAAGCCAGGTGGGGCGACCGCGTCGGGCGGCGCCGAGTCGCTCCGGTTCATCTGACGAGAGACGTGGCTGCCGTGACCGATCGGACCGCCGGGGCACTCCTTGCCACGCACGCCACCCGCCGCTCGATGGTGGCCGCGGTCGCGGCGCTGGCCCTCGGCGCCGGCCTCGGCGCGTGCGGGCCGAGGGAGGGCGGGGATCCGACGGGTGAGAACGGCACCGAGGAGTCGAGCACCGGGGATCCTGGAACGACCTCACCCTCCGACGGCCGCGAGGCCGCGCGCGCCGAGGAGCCGATCGTCGAGGCGATGGTGCGCGAGGTCGCGGCGGAGCTGGAGCCGGTGGACGCGGGCTCGGTCGCGGCCGCCGGCTGGGTGGACGGGGCGACCACGGCGTGCTCGGGGCGCTCCGGCGGTCCGGTGTCGTGGACCGGGCGGGGACAGATGGACGCGGCGGACCCGGAGGAGCAGGTTCTCGGGCTCGCCGACCGTCTCGGCGACGACTGGGAGCCGGTCGAGACGAACGCGACGACGGCGCGCACCTTCCAGGACGCCGACGACTACCTGCTCACGCTGGCCTGGAGCGTCGACCCCGACACCGTCACGGTGTCGGTCGAGTCGCCCTGCCACTGACCACGATGCCGCTGGTCGGACCGTCGCCGATCGCGGGGTCGCCGAGCCCGGGCACGTGGGGCGGGTCCGGGCTGTCCGGGTCGACCTCGGCGAGGATCCAGTCGAGCACCCGTGCCGTGAATCCCCAGATGTAGGTGCCCTCGAACCGGAACGCCCGGCCCGCGGGCCGGCCGCGGTACGAGACGGTGGTGCGGTTCTCCGGGTCGAGGAGGTGGCGTCGCGAGACCCAGTGGGCGGAGTGGATCTCGTCGTCGTGCGCGAAGCTCGGCACGTGCCCGTCGGGCCCGAGGCGAGCGAGCACGGGGGTGACGACGTTGCCGCTGGCCCACAGGTAGAGCGGCGGAAGCGTCCCGATCACCAGGGACCGGTCGACGAGCACCCCGGTCTCCTCGCCGCACTCGCGGATCGCCGCGTCCACCGGGGTCTCCCCCGGGTCGATCCCGCCGCCGGGGAACGCGAACTCGCCCGCGTGGTGGCGCAGGCGGGTGGAGCGGCGCACGAGAAGGTAGGCGAGGTCGTCGCCGACAGGCCTGGTGAGCACGACGACGGCGCTGGCGCGGGCGGTGCGGTGGTGCTCGTCCGTGGCGCGCGGCAGACCGATCCATCCCCAGGCGCGGTCGTCGGGCGTGCGCGGGAGCGGACCGACGTCGCGCAGCGCCTCGCTCGTCACGACTCTCCTTCCGATCGGTCCCGTCATCGTCACCCGGGACAGGCCCGCCGTCACCCGATTTCGACGTGGCCCGTCGGGTCCGGCTACCCGTTCTCGACGTCGATCGCGCGTGCGCGTCCGGTGACGGTGATCTCGACCGGGCCGACGACGCCGGAGACGAGCGCCGGCGCGAAGGGCGGGTCGATGACGGCGACGAGCGTGACGACGGCGGTCTCCCCGTCGACCGTGCCCGTTGGCTCGCCGAGCACGACGCTGCGCAGTCCGCCGGACGAGGTGGGATCGACCCTTTCGAGGTAGTCGGCCGCCTCGGCCCGGACGAGCTCGTCGGTGAGCATCGACTCCCGGTCCTCGCCGTAGAAGGCGGCCTCCGCGACGGCGTCGGCGGCCGCTGCGGCTGCGGCGTCCGCGACCCCGAGGGCCCGCTTGCGGTCGAGGTGGATCGCCGAGACGGAGGCGATGACGAGGATGAGCGCCACGAGCACGACGACGAAGCCGATGCCCATCACCATGATCCGGCCGGACTCTGGGTCCTCGGTCGCTTCCGGAGGCGGTCGCCCGGCACGGCTGCAGGCGCGGCTGCCGACGCGGCTGCCGACGCGGGGCGCGGTCATCCGGTCCCCCGGTGGTCCTCGACGAGAACGAGATGCCGGGCCTCGACCGACATCGAGGTCGGGATCCCGGCGATCGAGGTCGGCAGCAGTGGCAGTGCCACGACGGTCGTGACCTCGACGTCGATGCGGGCGCCCGGTGTGTGGCACGGGTCGGCCTCGCACGTGATCGCAAGAGCACCCGCGCCGTCGACGTCGAATCCCTGGTCGGCGAAGGCGAGCTCGACCGCGAACGCCGCCGGGCCCGCCGCCGAGGCCTCGTCGTCCGCCTGGGCGACGATCCGTCCGGCCTCCCGGGCGGCCCCCTCGGCCGCGTAGGAGGCGGCCTGGATCCGGCTGATCGCCACGACCAGGTAGATGAGCGGGAGCAGGAGCAGGAGTGCGACCCCGAGGTACTCGACGATCGCGCTGCCGGCCTCCGGGTTGCGATCGGGCGATGCCGCACGGCGACTCACGGCGCGACCTCGAGAGCGGCGTGGCCGACGACCTCGAGCCCGTCGCCCGGGCCGAACAGACCGACGACAGGCATCGGCGCCCGCACCGTCACCTGGACGAGCGAGACCCCGTCCGCCGTGACGACCTGCGCCGAGACATCGTCGGCGTACGAGTCGGCGAGGCCCGCACGGATGAGCTCCGCGGCGCGAGCGGCACCGTCGGCGGGGTCGGAGCCGAGGAGCGCGCCGTGCCGCGCCCCCTCCGAGGCGGAGTCGATGAGCGTGTTGCGGACGTGCAGCAGGAGCGCGAGCTGGAGGACGGCCGCGACCAGCAGGAGGAGGAGTGCCGAGACGAGGACGAAGTCGACGATCGCCGAGCCGGACTCGGCGTCGCGTCGGCCGGGTCGAGCTAGCTGCCGCCACCGAGGACGCGGTCGATCGCGGTCTGGAACAGCTCGCCGAGCTGCGTCTCCGCGATCGCCCAGATGATGATGACGAGACCGGCGGTCATCAGGGTCACCATCACCCACCCGGGGACGTCGCCCCGCTCCGGGTCGTCGTCCCGGAGTCGGTCGCCCAACCAGGTGAGCAGGAACAGGATCGGATGCATGGCGGTCGCCTCTCGGGGTGGTGGACGGGGTCGGGTCGACGGGATCGGTGGCGGTCACAGGCCCATCCGGAGTGCAGCGAGCCCGGGGAACAGGGCGAACATGACCGTGGTGGGGAGGATGAAGAAGACGACGGGCACCATCATGGCGACCTCCTTCTTGCCGGCAAGCTCCATGAGCTCGCGCCGGGTGGTCTCCCGCGCGTCCTGGGCCTGCGCGCGGAGCACCTCGGCGAGCGGCGTGCCGCGCTCGACCGCTCCGGCCACGGCGTCGGCGAACCTGCTGAGCGCGGGCGAGCCGGTGCGGCCGGCGAGGTTCTCGAGGGCGACGACCATGGGCGCACCGGCACGGGTCTCTGCGAGCGTGCGCCGCAGCTCGTCGGCCACCGCGCCGTGCGCGACCTTCTGGACGCGCTCGAGCGCAGGGACAAGCCCCTCGCCCGCACCGACCGAGAGAGCGATGAGCTCCGCGATGTCCGGGAGCTCGGCGGCCAGGCGCTCGCGACGCCTGGTGACCTGGGCGGTGAGATGGGTGTCGCGCATGACGGCGCCGCCCACACCGAAGATCACCACGCCGAGCAGCAGGAGGAGGGCCGGGGCATCACGCACCGCACCGACCGTGAGCGCCACGACGAGACCGGCCGCAAGCCCGATCGCCCCCCAGACCATCTGCTCGGTGCGGAACTGGGCCACCGTCGTCGTCGACCCCGCCTCCGCGAGGCGTCGTCGCACGGTCGTGGTCGTCGACCCCAGCTTCTCCAGCATCGGCACGACGTCGTCGATCACGGGGGCCACCAGCCGCTCGACGACGGCGAACGGCGAGCGCGCCGGCGTCTCGGCGAGCAGCCGCGAGGACGTCGGGCGCTCGACGAGGTAGGGCGCAAGGCGATCGGCGAGCCGCGGCCGACGGGCACCCAGCCGGGCCACGACGACCCACACGCCCACGGCGAGCAGGAGGCCGGCGAGTCCGCCGTAGGTGGCCGGGCTCATCGGAGCACCCGGGCCTCGGCGGGGAGCCGGCTGAGGCGGAGCATGAGCCAGTAGGCGAGCGCCGATGTACCGGCGCCGATACCGAGGACGACGGCGCCGGTGGTCGTCCCGTAGGCCGCGGCCGCCTCGGGTCGGCCGGCGAGGACGGCGAGCACGGCCCACGGGGCGGCGACGGCGAGCCGGGCGCCGTTGACGGTCCAGCTCTGCCGAGCCTCGAGCTCGCCGCGCGTGCGCTGGTCCTCACGCAGCATGTGGGCGAGCGCGCGCAGGAGACGGGTGAGGTCGGAGCCGCCGACCTCCCGGGTGAGCTTGAGCGCCTCGACGATCCGGTCGGCGACCGGGTCTGCCAGGCGGGCCTTGAGCCGGTCGAGGGAGACGACGAGGTTCCCGGTGGCGCGGTGGTCGGCGACGAACCGGCGGAACTCGGGCCGGACCGACTCGGGCCCGCGCTCGGCGAGCGTGCCGACCGCCTCGGGCAGCGACCGTCCGGCACGGACGGCGGACACGAGCCCGTCGATGACGTCGGGCCAGACCTCGCGCAGCCGGGTCGTCCGGGTGCGTGCGCGCGAGGTGACGACGAGCCACGGCACGACCGCCGCGATGAGGCCGAACGCGACCGCGACCGGGGCCGCTGCGGTGAGGGCGAGGACGACGACGAGGACCGCGAGCCCGAGCACCGTCGAGACCGCGAGGAACGAGGCCGGGCTCACCGACGGCGAGCCCGATCGCGTGAGTGCGTCCTGGATGTGGTCGGTCCACCGCGCGTCCCGCGACGTCCGCTCGGCCGGCTCGAAGAACGAGAACCAGACGAGGCACAGCCCCGCTCCCAGGAGGAGTCCTGCGACCACTCCCATGTCAGCCGCCCGCCCGCTGGTGCTTGGCGTCGCGCGGGGGTGCGTCGGCGCGCAACACGGCGCGCAACGCCCTGGCCCGATCGTCGGCCATCCCTGCCCCCTGGGTGTGGTCCTGGTGTCCGGAGACACATTCGTGAGCGTAGTTCGGCCCATCTCGCCGCGGGCCGTTTTCCACAACCCTGTTCGCGGACTGGACGAGAGAACCTGGCGAGCGCGCCGGACGCTGTGCTCAGGCGGCGGCCAGAAGGGCGGTGACGTCGAGCCCGGCCCGCTTGAACCTGGGGTCCTGCCCCATGTGGCCCTCGGCCCGGACGAGCCGTCCGTCCCGGCGCTCGAAGAGCCTCGACGTCTCGACGACCCCGCCCTCGACCCGGCCGGTGACGTGGACGATCTCGCGGACCGTGCGCCGCCCGTCGTGGTCGAGATCGAGGTGGACGACGAGGTCGACCGACGTCGCGACGGTCGGCACCGTGAAGTCCGACGTGACGTTCTCACCTGCGAGCAGCGGAAGCGTGCACAGCTTCGACACGGCCTCCCGGGCAGAGTTCGCATGCAGGGTGGCCGCACCGGGCAGGCCGGCGTTGAGCGCCACGAGCAGGTCGAACGCCTCGGCCTCCCGGACCTCGCCGACGATGATCCGGTCCGGTCGCATGCGCAGCGACTCCTTGACGAGCCGGCGCAGCGGGATCTCGCCCGTCCCCTCGAGGTTGGGTTGGCGGGTCTGCATGGCCACGACGTCGCGGCGCGCGAGGTTGAGCTCGAAGACCTCCTCGACCGTCACCACGCGCTGGGTCGCCGGGATCGAACCGCACAGCGCGGCGAGCATCGTCGTCTTCTCCACTTGGTGCGAATGACGCACCTATCGAGTGGAGGTGTCGAGATGGCGATGAGTGCGTTGGAGAGGCCGCGGACGGGCGAAGTTGCTGGTGTCGCGGAGCAAGTGCTGGTGTATCTGCGGATCAGCGAGGACCGGACGGGCGAGGAGGCCGGCGTGGAGCGGCAACGCGATGACTGCTTGGCGCTGTGCAGTCGCCTTGGCCTGGATGTGGCCGCCGGGGACGTGTTCATGGATAACGACACGTCGGCGTATCTGAACAAGAAGCGTCCCGAGTTCGAGAAGATGCTGGCCCGGGTGCGGCAGGATCCTTCGCGGGTCGTGGTGTGGCATGTGGATCGCCTCTACCGCCGTCCGCGCGAGTTGGAAGACCTGATCGACTTGGTGGAGTCGCACCCGATCCGCATCGAGGCGGTGATGGGTGGCGCTTTCGATCTCAACACGCACGAGGGCCGGTTGATGGCCCGCCAGCTCGTCGCGATGGCCGCGTACGAGTCCGGGCACAAGGCCGACCGGATCAGGCGCGCGAACCGGCAGAAGGCCGAGCGGGGCGACTGGCACGGCGCGGCGAAGTTCGGGTACGGCACCGGCGGGGTCCTGATCCCGGAACAAGCGGCGGTGATCCGTGAAATGGCCGACAGGTTCCTGGCCGGCCAGTCGCTGCGGTCGATCACCGCGTGGCTGAACGAGGAGTCAGGGTTCCCTTCCCCGCAGGCGCACACGGGCAAGACACTCGGGGTGTGGCACGCGACGACGGTGAAGTCAATCCTTGTGTCCGCGCGTATCTCGGGGCAGCGCGCCTATGAGCCGGCCCGCAAGTCTGGGGATGCTCCGGCGGGGCGGGAGATTCTGGGGCCGGGGAACTGGGAGGCGATCATCACCCCGGAGGAGACGACCCGTATCCGGGCGATGCTCTCCCACCCGGACCGCAGGGTCGGTGCCTCCTCGATCAACCTGCTGTCGGCGATCGCGACGTGCGGGAAGTGCGGCTCCGGGCTGGTGTCGGGCAAGAACCGCCGCGGCCCCTCGGATGCGAAGCGCCGCTACTACCGGTGCATGCCCGTCCCCGGCCACCCGGAACGCGGCGGCCTGTCGGTGACGGCGACCGGGTTGGAGACGGTGGTGTCTGAGGCGGTGATCGCCAGGCTCGCGGCGACGACCCTGCCCGCCGATGACGGCAAGACAGGCGGCGCGGTCGCGGAGGCGATGGGGCGGATCATGGCGGCACGGCACCGGATGGAAGACCTCGCCCGCGACTACGGCGCGGGACTGCTGGCCCGCAGCGAGTACCACGCGGGCCGTGTCGCAGCGCAGAACGCCGTAAGAGACGCCGAAACCACCCTCGGCACCCTGAACCGCGGCGACGCCCTCAAAGGGCTCCCCATCGGCGACGAGGCCGCTCTGCGGCACGCCTGGTACGAGGAATGGACGGTCTGTCAGAAGCGGGCGATCCTGAACGCGCTGATCGACACGCTCGTCGTCCTCCCGGACCCGAACTGCGGCTCCCGGTTCCGGCCCGAACGGGTCCAGCTCACCTTCAAAGCCTGACCCGCAGCCGCCCGCACAGGGGCGGGCGGGCATCATCCGGGGTGGGCAACGAGCGCGCGGAGCCGGTCGAGTGCCACCGGATCGGTGACCGCGAAGGACACCCCGGATGCCTCGCACGCCTGCCGCGTCCACTCCCGGACATCGAAGTCCCCGAGCAGCGCCTGCTTGTGCGGCGCTGCACCAGCCTCCGGCACAGTGTCCGGGCGGCGTTCGGGCCGTGGTGTGGTGGTCATGGCAGTTCTCCGGTGTCCGGGTTGAGGCCGGCGTAGAACTCGTCCTCGGCCTGACGGCGGGCGGCGACATCTTCTCCCGTGAACTCTGCGAAGTCCGTATCGCGGTTCGCGATGACGATGTCCTCGACGGACGGGGCGGGCTTCTCGCCGGGCCAAGCGGTCTGCCGGGTGGGACGGTCGCGGTCCAAGCGGGTACCTGACGCCGCGACCCACTCCCGCAGTCGTCCTCGGGCCTCAGCGAAGTCGCGGTGCCAGCCCAGCGGCGCGGACCCGTTCTCCTCCGGGTCATACGCGCACAGCCAGTGCAGATGCAACGCGCTCAGCTCCCACACCAACTCGGGGTGCCGGTGCCAGAACGGCGGGAGGACGCTGGCGGGAAGCCCGTAGGTGCGACGCAACCAGTTCACCCACTTGTTCAGCTCCCGCCACTCGACCTTGGCCTCGTCGGCGGTGAGCAGGTTCCAGTTGACCGGATGCGGCGGCTCCGGCAGCCCCTCGCCCTCGCCGCTCACGCCCGAATCCTCCTCGGCGTCCTCGGTTTCGGTGTCGATGTCGATGTCGGTGGGAGGCTCTGGGGCGGCGGCGTCGGGTGCGGGCGCGGCGGCGGTGTGCTCGGTCATCACATCCTCACAGTGCCGGGGCAGGCGTGGACGGGCGGGTGCTGCGCGGTGCGGTGAACTGCGCCGACAGGTCCCGGTGCCGGGCGGGCTGGTTGGTCGGGGCGTCGTGGACGGCGGCGGCCTGCTCGGTGGCGGTGGGGCGGCGTCCGACCTTCCACATCTCGAACTCCTGCCCGATGACCGTGGCTGGGTCGGTGCGGTCCCGGACCGGGCGGAACCGCCCCTCGGCGACGAACCCGGCCCCCTTGGACAGCAGCGCGGCGGCTTCCTCGGCGGCGTCACCATAGGCGACGATGGGGACGTACTCGGTGGGCAGCTTCGTGTAGGTGCCGTCCGGTTCGCGGCGGCCCTGCCGCTGACCGGCGCGGGCATAGAAGCGGAGCGTGCCGTCACGGGTCGGGTCCGTGGACGGCTCCGTGGCGACATACCCCGACAAGGACTGGTGAGTGCGAACAGCCATCAGAGTTCCTCCTGACATCAACGACCCCGCAAATCCGGAGCCTCCATGCCAGGCAGGTGCGCTCACCCGTCCCTACGGTTGCTGTTGCAGCAACGCCTCGACCTCTGACCGGTCCGCGCGCAGCCTGGCCGCGTCGGGCCGCTGGGTCCAGGTGCGGAGCCTGGTGACGATGGGCGGGGCGGATCGGAGTAGGACGAGGGCGGTGCCGAACGGGAGGGTGCGGATCGCGTCGGGTGGCATGATCGGCACCCGCCGGATGGAGCGTTGCGCGGTGCGGGAGCCGTGGTCGCCGACGGTGGTGGAGTCGGTCACCTCGTCCCGCTCGCCGATGAGGGTGGTGAGGTCGTGGAGGTCTTTCGAGTTCGATGCGCCGCCGAGGATGATCTTCACGATGCTGGCGTCCCAGATGGCGCCGGCGGCGTTCTCGGACCACTTCTCGCGAGCTTGGGCGAGGCTTTGGAGGACGGGCATGGTGGTGATCCCGGTGCCGCCGCCCTCGGCCATCAGGGTCGGCAGCGACGGCAGCGGGGCGAGGTTGCCGACCTCATCCAGCGCGAGCAGCAGCGGCGGGTCCAAGCGCGCGCCGGGGCTGGTCGCGGCGATCCGGCGTCCGGCCTCGACCACGTCTTCCACGAACGCCGCGACGAGTGCGGCGGAGTTGTTCGCCCCTGCGCCGGTCGCGAGGAGGTAGAGGGTGCCTTTGGCGCGGAGGAACGCTTCGGGGTCGAAGTCTTCCCCTTCCCGCGGGGATACGGCGTCGAGGACGCGGGGGTCTGCGAGGGCGGCGAGGGCGAGGGAGACGCCTTGCCAGATGGAGTCGCGGGTTCTCGGGTCGGAGTCGATCATCGCTTGCAAGCCCTCCGCCCACCCGACAGCGGCGTTCGGGTTCGCGGTCAGGATCGCCACCGCGTCCGCCGCCGCGGAGGGGTCCAGCGTCCACCGGAACAGCTCGCCCGGCGGACGGTGGTCGAGAGCGGCAGCGTGGAGGAGGGCTTGGAGGGCGGTGCGGGTTTTGCCTTCCCAGAATCCGCCGCCTTCGACACCGCCGGCGGACAGGCCGGTGCCTGCGGCGAGTCCGGTGGCGCGGATCATCGCGGTCAGCGGGTCCTCGCATCCGCGGATGGGTGACCAGCGCAGCCCGGCGGGGACGCCTTCGGCGAGGTGCTGAGGGTCGAACACCGCCACCGGCCCGCCAGTGCGTTGGCGGGCGCGGAGGGTCGCGGTGAGATTGTCCGGGCGGGTGCTGGTGGTCACCACCGCGCCCGGCGCGTCCAGCAGCATGTTGATAACCACCCCTGCGCCTTTCCCGGAACGCGGCGGCCCGAGGAGCAGGATCGAGTCCTCCACCGAGGCCCATACCCCATGCCCGCGGGACGCCCCGATCCGGTACCCCACGTCCGCGGGATGGGGCGCGTCCAGGGAGGGACGCATGTGCCCGGCACGGCGCAACAGCGCCTTCTCGGACGCAGCGCGTGCGACCTCGGTGCGGGTGGCGATCCCGGCGATCCGGTACGGGTCGGTCTTCACCTGCCGGCCGTGATCGCGCAGCAGTCGCCACACCCACCATCCGGCCGACCCGGTGGCAAGGATGAGGACGCTCGCGGTGATCCAGTACGCGACCGCGCCGAGCCCTGGGGCGTCGAGTGCGGTGGCCGGGTCGCCGGGGTTCAGCAGCACGCCCAAGCCGGCCTCGACACCGCCGGCAGGTTGGGTGGTGCCGGTGATCCAGGCGGCGACGGACCCGGCGCCGCGGAGGATGGCGGAGAGGATCGCGGCTGAGATGAGGATGCCGATGCCGAGGTTGCTGAGCTCGTCCCCGAGCGCCCCGGAAGGCCTGGGGGTGCTCATCCGGGGTGCCCGATCGTGAGGGTGCCGGAGACGCGGCCGAGCAGGATCACCTCGCGGGTCGGACTCGCGCCAGCCTGCTCGCCGGTGAGCAGGGCGCGCATGGTGCCGTCCGGGGCAGCATCGCCGTGCGCGATCACCACCGCTATGGCGACATCCTCACCGGGCACGAACCCCTCCCCGCGCAGGACGACCAGTTCCGGCATCACCCGCGGTGCGGGGCGATCCGAGGCGGGGTCGGGTGCGGGCCGGCGGCGGCTGCCGGGGGTGATGATGTCGGTGAACACGGTCCCGTCCGCCTCACGGACCTCGACCCGCACCGCCGAACGGTGCGCCTCGGTGAGCTGGTCGAGCACGCGGGCGAAGTCCTCCCGCCGCCACGCTGGCGCGAACGGCTCCGGCGCAACCTGCTCCCCGTCCACGGTGACCGTCATGGTCCCGGTAGGCGCAACGGTGATGACCACCTGCGGCAGCACGACCGGGACCGGCGGTGTCTCGCTCCCGCGGCCGGGGTCGGGGGTGGTGCGCTTGTAGCGGGGGCGGGCCATCATGCCTCACCATCCGTCGCTGGAACCGTCGGTGAGGGTGACTGTTCGTCAGCCTCACCGACCTTTCGCGGTTCTGTCTCCACGGCTACGAATTCTTCCGGCGTCCTCATGTGGGGTAGGTGCGCCGTGCCACCAGGCTGATGGGTTCGTGAGGCTGGGAAGATCGAGTGTCGATGCTTCGCGTCCTTAACAACGCGCAGACCCGCGCGTTCCAGGACACCGCGCGCCGCCTCGCCGCCCCGGCCATTCCTTCCCTTGGAGGAAAGCTGGCCTGAACCCGCAGTCCCTGCGCGCCGACCGCATCCTTGCGGAGAGCCACGCCACCGGCGGCGACGGCCGCCGCATCTGCGATCTGTTCGGCGTTGGCATCGAAACTGCGATGCGCTACACCGCCACCCTCGGCCGACCCGCGTTCTGCGACGAGATACCGGTCCGTCGTGCCCTCGGGCTCGACTCGCCGTGAAGACGGCTTCCGAATCTGGGGTGCTGTTGGCGTAGGCTGGCGGCGG
The DNA here is from genome assembly GCF_055326485.1 of Georgenia sp. G2120. NCBI lineage: Bacteria > Bacillati > Actinomycetota > Actinomycetes > Allobogoriellales > Allobogoriellaceae > Georgenia > Georgenia sp. G2120. The sequence continues at coordinate 42,826 of NZ_JBUZNL010000009.1, forward strand.
CGCGTCGGGAAGTCTGGTCGACATCGACGCCGGCCTGTCGGGTCGGCGGTACTTCCAGAGGAGAACCATGACGTGCAAGACCGCTGTAGAACCGCATTGTCTTCGCTCCTCCTCCGGAGGATGGACGAAGCGCGTGGCAGCTCGGTGCCTCAGAGAGAACTGCGATGGCTGAGGCGCTGGTAGAGGGACGGTCAATGCGCGTTCTCCTGGCGACGGCCGGCAGTCGTGGTGATGTGGAGCCCTTCTTCTCGCTGGCGTCGGCGTTGCGTGAAGCCGGGCACGTTGTGCGGGTCGCCGCGCCCGAGGACCCGGACGCGGGGCGCGATGTTGACGTGGTGAGTCTCGGGGTGAGCTTCGCTGAACTCGGGCGGGCTGTTGCCGATATCGGCGGGATGCGGGCGTTTCGGGAGCACATCCGTCCGGCGATGCGCACGATGCTGGGGCGCGTGGTGGATGAGGCTGTCAACTGGCAGCCGGATGTGATTGTCGCCCACCCAAAGCTCCTCACGGTGCCCGTCGTGGCCGAGCATTTGGGAGTCCCGTATCTCACGGTTGAGCTGACCCCTGTGTTGACTCCGACGAGTGAGTTCCCTGCCGCCGGGGTTCTGAACCGCTCCTTCGGACCGGCGATCAACCGGCTCAGCTACCGGGCCGCCGCGGTGGGCGAGCGCATGTTCAGGGCGGACATCCGCGCGGCGCGGCAGCGCCTTGGCCTCTCCGGCACGCAGAACCTCGCTCCGCCTTCGGGGTCGCTGGTCGCGGTGAGCCCGACGCTCCTGCCGCGTCCGGCGGACTGGCCGGCCACGGCCCATCTCACGGGCGACTGGTCACGCCAGCCGTCGCCCGAGGGCAACCTGGATACGGCGGTACGGGACTTCGCCGCCGGTGAGGCCCCGTACCTGTATGCCGGGTTCGGGTCGATGCGGGGCGGGGACGCTGCGACACGCGCCGAAGCGATCGTCGACGGCGGACGGCGGGCAGGGCTGAGGGTTCTGCTGGCGACGGGCTGGGGTGGCTTGGAGCCTCCGCAGCGGTGTCTGGGGGGCGACGTGCTGGTCGTGTCGTCGGTACCGCATGACGTGGTGCTTCCTCGGGCGGCGGTCGCGATCCACCACGGTGGAGCCGGCACCGTCCACGCTGCCGCCCGCGCCGGCACACCCTCGGTTCTGGTCCCGTTTCTCGCGGACCAGCCGTTCTGGGCTCGGCTCCTGCACCGATCCGGGCTCACTGGTCCACCACTTGATCGAGATCGCCTCACCGCGGACCGGGTGCACGCGGCGATCGCCGATGCGGCCGATCGTCGACCAGCGGTCGACCGTGTCGCCGAGCGGATGCGCGCCGAGAACGGCCCAGCCACAGCCGCCGCCGTCATTGCCCGGATCACGGCTAGTACGGGTGGGTCGTGACGGGCGCCGTTCTGTTTCTGGGTGATTCGTTCCTCCCACCGCCCGTCGTCAAACCTTCGCGTTCGGAGCCGGCCCGAACGATCGTGTGGGTGAGCGATCTCCGCGACACGGCCGGCAGACGTGCCGCACGGGCGGCGTTGAAGACCGCAGCCCACGTGGCGTTCGATGCCTGCCGGGGCCGACCGGGCATCCGCCACCTGCTTCTGGCGTACCGGGCCGAGCCGGCCATGAGCCTGGCCTTGCAGCGTCTTGCGCGGGCGGTCGCGATACGGCTGCACACGAAGATCGAGCTACGGGTGGGACGTGATGTCGATGTCGTTCTTCTCGACATCTCTGATCTCGACGACCAGGAACTTCTGCGGGAACGTCTGGAGGAGATGTCGCGGCAACCGGCTGGGCTCGCCGGAGCGGCCGCTCTGGGCTGGAACGACATCCGCAACGAGAGCATTCGCAACGCGGCGAGCAGCGAGTACATCTGAGTGGCCGCCCAAGGTGCGGTGGACCACAGCACGGTAGGCTGGGTGTGGCGCGTCGGGAAGTCTGGTCGACACATTCTGTCTCTTGTCGACCCTGATCGGACCTGCCTATGACTTCTCGTCGACCTGCCCGCCGCACGCCGCAGCGTGCCACATTCCCCGCCCGCGGAACCTACACTGAGGCTCGGCGCATCGCGTCCTTGCTGCGCAAGGAGACCGTTGGCGGTGGGCTGCTCGTGCTCATGGCCGTGATCGGTATCGTCTGGGCGGACGGGTACTTCGCGCTGCGCGACCTGGAGATCGGGTACGAGCCCTGGCACCTGCAGCTCAGCCTAGGCGCGTGGGCGGCGGACGGGCTGCTCGCGATCTTCTTCTTCCTCGTCGGCCTCGAACTCAAACGAGAGTTCGTCGCCGGCGACCTGCGCCGCTTCTCCACCGCGATCGTCCCCGTCGCGGCCGCGGCCGGCGGGGTGGCCGTGCCGGCGCTGTTCTACCTCGCGGTCGTCGGGCAGGACCCGGCGCTGATGCGTGGATGGGCGATTCCCACGGCGACGGACATCGCGTTCGCCGTCGCGGTGCTCGCGCTGATCGGCTCGCACCTGCCGAGCTCGTTGCGGATCTTTCTGCTCACTCTCGCCGTCGTGGATGACCTGATCGCGATCACGATCATCGCCGTCTTCTACACCGACACGATCGAGATCGTCCCGATACTGTTGGGCCTTCTCACGGTCGCGGTGTACGCGGTGCTCGCCCAGCGGTATCGGCAGTTCTTCCGCCTCAAGCCCGCCGCGGCGTGGCTGATCCTGCTGCCGCTCGGTGGTGTCGCCTGGGCGTTCGTCCACGCCTCGGGCATCCACGCGACCATCGCCGGGGTTCTGCTCGGCTTCACGATCCCCGTCCTGCACCGCCGCCGCGACGGTGTCGCCGACACCGAGCCGGGACTGGCCGAGGTGTTCGAGCACCGGTTCCGGCCGCTGTCGGCCGGGTTCGCGGTCCCGGTGTTCGCGTTCTTCTCCGCCGGCGTCGCCCTCGGCGGCCTCGAGGGGTTCCTGTCGGCACTGACTGACCCGGTCACGATCGGCATCGTTCTCGCGCTGGTCGTTGGGAAGCCGGTCGGCATTGTGGCGGTCACCTGGCTGACCACCCGCATCCGGGGCATCCGCCTCGACCCGGCCCTGCGATGGATCGACCTGGTCGGCGTGGGTCTGCTCGCAGGTATCGGCTTCACGGTGTCGCTGCTGGTCACCGAGCTCAGCTTCACCGCGGCCGATCCACACCACGATCACGCCAAGGTCGCGATCCTGCTCGCCTCCGTGCTTGCCGCCGCGATCGCGTCGATCCTGCTCACCAGCCGGAATCGCCGCTACCGCCGGATCGCGCAGGCCGAAGTCGTTGACGAGGACGGAGACGGTATTCCCGACGTGTATCAGCGCTCATAGACCACGCGTGGTTTACGTGCATCAGCGGCCGACCCGGGGCCGCGACCAACTGACGCACACCAGCCCTGCGAGCGCGAGCGCCACGAAGCCCGGGGAAGGCGGGCTGCGACGTCTTCGCAGCCCACGAGGAAGCCTAGGTTCCGTGAACCCGCACGCTCCACCAGCTTGAATAGCGGCCGAGAGCACTCAGGTTCCCGAGATTTCCGACCGAGTTCCGCGGAACCCGTTACTTTCCCCGGTCATGCGTCCGGTGGTGTCGAACGCGGCGAGTTCGGCGGGGTGGAGCTGGTGCTGGACGACGAACGACCTGTCCTTGATCCGCCACAGGCCCTGCCCGGTGCCGAGCCCGGGGAGCAGCTTCTGCTCGGTGCCGGTCAGTCCGAGGGCGTGGGCGGTTGCGCCGAGTTGGTCGGGCTCTTGCCGGTAGATGATCCTGGTCTCGGCGTTCGCCAACAGGGACGAGGCGAGGGCGCGCATGGCGGAACCTTGGTCGCCGACGTTGTCGAGGTCGGTGAGTTTGTGGAAGATCAGCATGTTCGCGATCCCGAAATGCCGGGCGAGCCGCCATTGCGCGTCCATGCGGCGCAGCAGGGCGGGGTATTGCATGAGTCGCCAGGCTTCGTCGTAGATCACCCACCGTTGGCCGCCGTCCGGGTCCGACAGCGCCGATTCCATCCACGCCGAGGAGCAGGTCATCAGCACGGAGATGAGCGTGGCGTTCTCCGCCACTCTCGACAGGTCAAGGGACACCATCGGTAGGGACGGGTCGAACCGGACCGTCGAGGGGCCGTCGAAGAGTCCTTGGAGGTCTCCGGCGACGAGGCGGCGCAGAGCGTGCCCGGCGAGGCGGCCGTCTTCGGCGAGGCGGCCGTCTTTGTCGTCTGCGGGGCCCGGGGCCAGGATGCGGTCGACGACCATTGGCAGGATCGGCACCTCCGCCGACCTCACAGCGTCCCTCAGGGCGAGGTCGATGGCGGTGTGCTCCAGCGGCGACAGAGGCCGGTCCAGCACCGTCTCCGCGAGCGCGCCGATCAGGTCGCGACGGCGGGAGGCGACCTGCATCGCCCACTCCGCATCCGACACCGAGGACGGCCGATGCCCCTCATCGAGCGGGTTGAGCCGGTTCGACAGGCCGTGGCCGAGCACGATCGCGCGTCCGCCGACGGCTTCGGCAACCGGCGTGTGCTCGCCTTTCGGATCGCCGGGGACGTACACGCGGCGCCCGAACGGGAGGGAGCGGGTGTAGAGGGACTTCGCCAGTGACGACTTCCCCGACCCGACGATCCCGGCCAGCACGACATTCGGCGCGGTAATGAGGCCCCGCTGGTACAGCACCCACGGGTCGTACACGAACGACCCGCCACTGTAGAGGTCCTGGCCGACGAACACGCCCTGGCTGCCGAGGCCGCCTTCGGCGAGGAACGGGTACTGGCCGGCGAGGGTCGCGGAGGTGTCCTGATGCTTGGGGAGCCGGAACCTGCCCGGCGTCCGCAGCGCCGCAGGTCCCGGCTCACCCGCGGCGGGCAGGTACCTCGTCGCGCGTTTCTCGGCCTGCTCGGCCTGCCAGCGGGCTTTCGCCTGCGCCTTCCGCCTCTCGCGGGCGGTGGTCTCGATCCGGGTCGCGGCCCGCCTGCGGGCCTTACGGTGCTGGCGGCGTTCGCCTTCCGGTCCGACCAGCACCGCCGTATGCAGCCGGCCCTCCTCCTGCCCGCTCACAGCGCCAGCCCCCGCCCCTGCGACACGGACGCACCCGGCCGGCGAGCGAACCAGTCCTTCCCCTCGGATCGCCGCGCACGCTCCGCCGTCCCCGCGGCCGACGCCGACGCCGAGGCGGGGGCCGGTGTGTGGATCGCGCGCAGCTCCGGGTCTGGGGCAGCGTGGTGGGCACGCAGCAGGGAGACGTGGCTGAGGAAGGGACTGTAGGTGAGGGTGTAGGAGCCGTGGGTCGCGGTGCGGTCCAGGGTCCCGACAGGGGGCGTGTCGTAGACGTACCCGTTCTCGAGCGCGGCCTGGGTCGTCTCCTCCCCGAAGTCGTGCCCGGTGAGGTGGTCGATCGCGGCGTCCGTGCCGTCTCGGTCGATGATGTCGAGCACCCGGTCCGCGTCCTCCCCTTGGAGGAACACGACACTCACCCATCGCCGGTCGGGCGTGTGGGGCAGGTCGGGGTCGTGGTCGATCAGCTCGGCCAGGCTGTCGGGGTCGCGGCGGGCGGCGTCGGCCACCCATTCGGGGAACGCCCCGTCGTGGTCGGTGTGGTCGCCGGGGTGGTCGAGGGCGTACTGTCGGGACTCGCCGGCGGCGGACAGGAACACCGCGAGCTCTCGCAGCGCCCGAGCTGGGGACACCGGGGCCCCGGTCCCGGTGAACAGGTCCCGCCCTTCGATGCTCTGCCCGGTGGCGGGGTGCTCGATCAGGTACGCGTACCGCTGATGCTCACCCAAGGGGGCATCCGGCCACACCGTCAACGTCAGCTTCCCGGCCTGCACCGTGGCCCGCACAGCACCGGAGGTGTCGAGCGGTTCGGGTGCGGGGCGCCAGGCGATCCGCCCGGATTGCGACATCGCGGCGTTCACCCGGTCGTGTACCGCGTCCAGCAGGGTGCCGGCCTGGTGCAGCTCGTCGGCCGCCGCCAGCGCCGCGGTCGCGCCGGCCGTCTGGTTGCCGGCGTCGTCGTGCGCGCGGGACCGACCTCCGATGTGGGCGGCGGCGAGCTGGTCGAGCACCTGCCGCAGCGACCGCACCCCCGCCAGCAGATCACCGAGCACCGAGTAGGTGTCGGCCGGGTCGGTGAACGTGCGGGTCGCGTGGGCAAGGCCCCGCAGCGCCTGGGATGCTTCGGCGGCGTCGTCTACGGGATGGGTGAAGGTCGGCATGATCGGAATCTCCTCGCAAGTGCGGGCGGATGGTGGGTGTGGTCAGACGTTTCGGCACAGCGGCAGCGCGGCGGCGGTGAACGCCTGGGCTTGCTGGCCGACAAGTCGGCGGGTCTCGCAGGACGCTTGGATCGCGGACTGCTCGACCGCGGCGACCGCGGCGTCGAGCTCATCGACGGTGGGTGCAGAGATGCTGATGAGGCCGGTGACACGCAGGACGCCATGTCCGGCGGTCAGGTCGGCCTCCTGCTGGAGCACGTCGTCCAACTCGGCGGACGCGCCCGCGTCTTCGATCTGCCCGATCTTGCGACGCTGGGCGGCATCGCTGATGAGTTCGGTCTTCTTCTTCCGCAGGTCCCGGGCGGCCTGATCGGCGCGGACCGGGGTGTAGTGCAGGGAGAGGGTGCGCAGGATGCCGCCGGTGAGCACGAGCGGGGCCAGGAAACCCGGATAGACCTGGGAGCGGGGCCACTCGGTGATCCACAGCACCGCATGGTGGGCGCTGTCCGACCGCAGCCGCTCCCACGTCTCGGTGACCGCGACCGGGCCGGCCGTGGCGAGGTCACGACCCAGAGTGCCGTGGCGTTCCAGGGCGGGAGCGGCGGCGGGGTCGTACGCGGAGCGGAGGATGACAGCGACCTCGCCCGGGGTGAGCCACCCCGTGCTGGACAGCTCCGCGGCCCGCAGTGCCGTGGTCAGCGTGGTCATCTCCTGCCGCAGCACCGCGGCGGCTCCGCGTATCCCGCCGCCGGCGGTCCTGATCTGCCGGGCAGCCGCTTTCATGTCCAGGGCGAGGCTGATGGTGGTGGCGTGGCGTTCCCCGGCGGGACCGGCCCGGTCGATGAGCTCGGCGTAGGTGGTCGCAGCCCACGACCCGTCGTCGGTGCCGTGCGTGGCCCACCACTCCGCCAGCCCCGTCCCGGAGTCGGGCAGGGTCCGTTCGGACACCTGAATCCGCGCGATCCGCCCCGACCGACACGCGGCGGCCAGCACGCGCCCCCACCCGGCAACGCGGTGCTGCTGCTCTCCGGGGTCCAGGAGCACGAACGCGGGATGGGAGACGCCGAGGATCACCGTCAATGTCTGGGCGTGGGGGTCGTGGATCATGCCCGCCCCGGTCTCCGGGTCCTCCCACTCCCGCAGGGACGCGGCATCTCCGGGCAGGGCGAGGGTTCCGGCTGGGCGCGGGGCGATGACTCGGCGGCGGTGGATGAGTTGTCCGAGATAGGTCCGCGCCGCCCAGCGGGCAAGGATGGGCACCCACTCGATCACCTTCCGCCCGCCGGCGGGGATGACCGCGAGAAGCGCAGCGCCGGCCCAGACCGGGGAGGTCCAGGCCATACCCATACCGCCTGCCGCGTAGAGAGAGGCAACGACGGTGAGAATCGCGATGCCGAGGACGATCAGTTGCGGCAACGACAGTCCCAGCAAGATTCCGCGGCGAGCGAGACGAGAGAACTGCACCGGAGCGAGCGGGTAATCAGCATGCGTCGTGGTGACCATCAGGGGTCACTCCTTCCCAGAAGCGGCAGGCTTGGTCGACGGCGGCGGGGCCGGCTGGGAACGGCGCGGCACCGACCCCGACGAGGGGACTGCCGCCGGGACGGTCGGGGCGGGGTTCGCGGTGGCGGGAGGGACCGGCGGAGGGGCGGCCTGCTCCGCTGCTGCCTCGGCGTGGCCCTCGGCGGCTCCGCCGACGGCGGTCCCGGCCTTCGGCCCGGCGGTCGCGGCGCCCTTGACAACCGCGCCCCCGACGACCACGGCCGCACCGACCGGACCGGCCGCCGCCCCAGCCCCCGCAGCACCCGCACCCGCAGTGCCGGCGCCCGCGCCGGCTCCGGCACTTGCTCCGCCCGATGCGGCGGTTGTGCCTGCGGCGGTCCCGGTCGTTCCCGCGCCGGCCGTGGTCCCGGCGGCACCCTTCGGGGCCGCTCCGCCTCCACCTCCACCGGCACCGCTGGCGCTGGTGCCGGTGTTGCCGCCGTCGAGGACTTTCTTGGCGGTGTCGCCCTGCGGGGCGGATGGGACGGGGACGGGCCGGTTCAGCGCCGACTTCGCCTCCTGCTCGCTGGACATGGCGTGGTACATGTCGAAGCCGACGAACGAGAGGAACTTGTAGGTGATGTACGGGGCGAACGCGGCGATGAACATCAGCACCACCCCCGCGATCGGATCACTGATCGAGGCGAGGTCTGCCTCGATCGGGGCGGACACCTGGCCGATGGCGACGAGGAAGATGACGACCAGCACCAGCTTGCTGAAGATGAGGGCGATCACGAAGGCCGCCCACTTGGCGAACCATCCCTTGGTCGCATCCCAGGTCGCCCCGGCGAGGGCGATGGGTCCGAACACGATCGCGACCAGCAGGAGGGCTTTGCGGATCAGCAGGGAGAACCACACGATCGCGGCTGCGCTGATGGCGAGACCGGCGAGGAAGATGGTCAGGATCGCGCCGACGCCGGGGGCGGCGATGTTGATCCCGGCGAGCCCGGTGGCGAGGAGCCCGATCTGGGTTCCCATTCCTTCCATCGTGTTCCCGGTGGCCTGAACGATCCCGACCGCGAGCTGGTCGGTGATTTCCAGCAGTAGCGCGGTCAGCGTGATGACCAGGAACGACCCGAGCACGCTCTTGGCGAGGCCCAGCGCGGCACGGGACAGGGCGGTCGGGTCGCGGTGGATGAGGCCGGTGATGAGCTGGAGGCAGAAGAACACGAGCATCACGAAGATCGCGACGCCGAACAGCACGTTATAGACACCGATGTACTCCGGGCTGGTGACATCGACGAGCGTGGTGGTGTCGAACACCCACCACACCGCCTCGAACAGCCACGCCGCAGCACCGGCCATCGCCTGCCCGAGCCAGTCGAACGGCGCCGCGATCAGCGACGCGGTGCCCTCACCGACCGCGTCGCACACGGAGGAGATGACCGGGACATCGCAGATACTCACCGCACCCACCCCCACAGGCGGCGCGTTGTCGGAGTGGTCATCAGACGGCCTGCCCGACGCCCCAGAAGAAGTTGATGAGGGTCACCGCGGCACCGCATATGATCGCCGCCCCACACGACACGAGCACACCGACCTTGCCCCGGCTGGCGAGGTGCGGGTTAGAGGAGTTGGCGCCGAAGCCCCACACGATCGCCGAGACGATCAGCGCGAGGACGGAGAGGATCAGGCCCACGGTCATCACCGCACCGACGATGATGCGCAGTTGCTCGATACCGGGGAGACCTGAGCTGTTGGGGTCGATGTCGATCACGAGGATGCTCCTGACTGTTCACGGGGACGTGTTCTCGACGGTCAGGTGCGCCCGATCACCCCGTGGCGGCATCCGTGCAGCGCGGCCGGTGGCTCGTATCGTGGAGAGGTGGTGGTGAGTCGAGTGGTGGCCGCGTATGCGAAGCGTGCGGGCGAGTACATCGACGCCCTGGGGTTCATCGAGGCCACGGCCGAGCAGGACCGGAAACTAATCGGCGCATGGGCGGAGGACGTCCCCGGCCTGATCCTCGATGTCGGGTGCGGGCCGGGACACTGGACGGCCTGGCTGCACCAACGAGGTCACGACATCGAGGGCGTCGACCCGGTGCCGGCGTTCATCGACCACGCCACGGCGACCTATCCGGGTGTCCCGTTCCGTGTCGGACAGGCCGAGCATCTGCACGTCGCGGACGCCGGTCTCGGCGGCATCCTGGCCTGGTACTCACTCATCCACACCGACCCCGCCCGTGTCCCGGCCGTGCTCGGCGGGTTCGCCCGCGCCCTCACCCTGGACGGATCGCTCACGCTCGGATTCTTCGACGGCCCGGTGGTCGCGACGTTCGATCACACGGTGACCACCGCGTACGTCTGGCCCGTCGACGCGCTCGCAGAAAGGGTCGAGGAGGCCGGGTTCACAGTGACCGCGCGGCACACGCGCACGGACCCCGGCGCCCGGCCGCACGGGGCGATCATCGCCCGCCGAACCCGGCCCGCCTCGGACTGATCGGCCGCATCGCGGTCAGAGCTGTTCGCCGACGCCGAGGAGGAAGTTGACCCACGCAACCCCGGCACCGGCCAGGGCAGCGGCGCCGAGGGAGACGAACAGGCCGGTGCGGGCTTTGGTGGCGGCCTGGTAGTTGCCACTGCTGGATGCGATCGCCCACACGATGGCGCAGACGATCAGCATCAGCACCGCAACGATCAGCACGAACATCAACAGGGCGCCCACGATGGCGCGCAGGTCTGAGGCGCCACCGACGCCGCCGAAATCGGGGAACACATCCATCACGCACCCCCTGTCGTGGTGCAGCCGGCGAGGGCGGTGTCCCCGCCGGTGACGCCTTCTGCGCCGTGCTCGGCGAGCCAGGCGGTGGCGTCCACCGGGTCGGAACCGCGCCCGCCGGGGTGCATTTCCAGGTGCAGGTGGGGTCCGGTGGAGCGGCCGGAGGAGCCGACATCGCCGATGTGCTGTCCCGCGGTCACGCTCTGCCCTTCGGCGACGTGGATGCCGGTCTCCCACATGTGCGCGTAGTACGACGCGACCCGCTCACCTCGCACGGTGTGCTCGATGATGACCAGCCCGCCGAACCCGCCACTGAACCCTGCGTGCACGACCACCCCGTCGGCGATGGCGAGGATCGGGGTGCCGTCTGCGGCGGCGAGGTCGGAGCCTGCGTGGAAGGCGCGTTCCCCGGTGAACGGGTCGGTGCGCCACCCGAAACTGCCGGTGTCCACCCACGTCCCTTCGGGCAGTGAAAACACGATGCGGGTGGTCTCCGGCACCACCGGATCACCGCCGGCCCCGGTGGGTGCGGGGCGGGTGAGTGCGGCGAGGATCGCTTCGGCGACCGGCTGATAGTTCTGATACCTGTCCGGGTACGCGGAGACCTCGACGGCCTGCGCGGCCTCACCGGGGTCGAGTTGCTGCCAGCCGGGGATGTCGAGCAGCCCTCTGGGGCTCGGGTAGTTGGGGCCGGTGGGTCCGCCATAGAAAGCGCGCGCCTGATAGGTCGGGTCCATGAGGTCGGCGACGGTGCCCCAGCCGGATTGCGGGCGCATCTGGAACAGACCCAGGCTGTCGTGGTCACTGCCGTTGCCGTCGTTCGGGTAGTCCGCCGATTCGGGGTAGGTGCCGGTATTGGCGAGCATCCGCAGGTGCGATTCGGTAAGCGCGGCCATCAGCGCGATCACCACGCCGGGCCGGCCCACCCCGGCGGTCTGGGAGCCTGTGGCGATGATCGTCGCCGCGTGAGTGAGCTGCGTCTTGTTCAGGGTGACGGTCTCCCCGTTGCGGGTGGTGGCGGTCAGGGAGTCCGGGATCGGGCCGACGATCAGCGATCCCGGCGCGCAGGCGGTCATCGCCGGGTTGACCACCGCGGCGACCCCGACGAGCACGACCGAGGGGGCCAGGAACAGCAGGGCCACCGCGGCGGCGGCGAGTTTCTTCCACATCAGGACACCGCCGTCTATCGCAGGGGGTTGTCGAGCTGGGACAGCCGCAGCAGCTCACAGTGCGTGCCGGTGATCCCTCGGTTGGCGACGACCGGGGTACAGACGATGAACACCGTGAAGACGACCGGGCGGGAGGCCTCGACGGGTTCGGTGCCCCAGGTGCCGTCCCGGTGCCGGGTCCCCTCGATGGTGTATGCAACGGCGCCTTCGGGAATCTGGCCGGGTGCTGCCTGCGAGGTCGCGGTCACCCACGCCTCCGGGATCGTGGCGGTGTCGATGGTCAGCCACTGGCGGGTCTGGTGCTGCCGGAGCTGCGCCCACGCCTCCGCGCCGGGCAGGTAGGCGCGGACATCGCCGGCCAGCGCGTCCGCCTCCTCGCCGGCGGCGACATCCACGATGACCTGGGCGTAGTCGGCCGGCCCGTACCCGCTGGTGGTGTCCCAGCCGAACAGTGCCTGGGCGACCTGCCGGGCGAACGCCTCCGGCCCGCCGAGCTGTGACACGGGCGCTGGCCCGGCCGGGGAGGTTCCGGTTGGCGGGGCCGTGATGGTCGGGGCCTGTGTGCCGGTGGGGGCGGGTTCGGTGCGGGGTGCGGGGCCGCGCAGCAGCCCGTAGATGCCGACACCGACCAGCAGGGCGAGGACGAGCCCTGCGGCGATCAGGGCGATCAGCACACGGCGGCGGCGACGATCATCGGCAGGGGCGGTGGGGTCCATGCGGGCTCCTCCCAGAAGGCGACAGAAGTGGTCGCCAGGAAGGTGCACCCCGCCACCCCGAAGGCCGATCACATCGGCGCCGGCCAGGTCGGCGACGGTTAGGCGATGTGTTCGCTGCGGCGCTCGGCCTGCCGGGACGCGCGTGCGGCGTCGGCGAACGCGACGGTCCCGGCGATGGTGTCCTCGAACCGCGACCATTGCTCGTCGGTGAGCGCCGGGCCGACCTCGGCGGGGTCGTGGTGCGCCCACCAGTTCGCGAGGTCGTCCCAGATCGCGAGGAAGACGGTCAGCGGGTATGGCACCGCCTCGCCCGGTTCGACCGCCGTCAGTCGGGGGCGGGGTTTGCGGCCGGTCTTCTTCGCCGCTTGCACGCGGGCGAGCGCGTCTTTGGCGAGGTGCTCCAGCTCCACGGCGCGAGCGTCCCGTTCCGCTGCCCGGACGCCGGCGGCCTCCGCCCGTGCCTGCTCGCGCAGCTCGGACGGCTGGGTGGGGTCGGCGGCGAGCTGGTCGAGCTCGGCGAGGGACAGTTCCGCGTTCATGCGCAGGTGGGCGGGGTAGACCTTCCCGCCGGCTCTGATCCGCTCCACTTCCTCCGCCGCACGCTGCCGGACAGCGTCGGGCTGGGCGGGGTCGGCGGCGAGGTCTTCGAGGCGCACGATGCGTTCCATCGTGGTGTGGGAGTCGCGGCCGGTGACCATCTGCGCGGCTTGCACCGCCGCCTCCCCGGAACCCTCCCACGGTGCCGTTAAGTTAACGGCACCGTCCTCCCCGCCTGCGTCGGCGGCCTGGAACCGGGTGGCCTCCTGTCGCAGCGTGGCCCCTTCGGTCAGGAGGACTTTGAGCTCCCGGTAGAGGGCGGCGGCTTCGAGCTGGGTGAGCGGTTTGTGCAGCAGGTTGTCGTCCTGCTCGGCCAGAAGCTGCCCGAGCCGGTCGGACACCCCGGACCGGACCCACACGTTGACGGTCTTCCACCCGAGCTGCCGGATCGCCGCCAGGCGGCGGGCACCGCAGATCAGGTGCCCGCCGAGGGTGATCGTGATCGGTTGCAGCAGCCCATTGCGGCGGATCGACTCGACCAGCGGTGCCAGGTCGCCGTAGTCCTGCCGGTGCCGGGACCCGACGCCGATGGAATCCACGGCCCGTTCCAGCTCGATGTGGCCGCCCGGCGGGGTGCTCATGGCAGATCGCCCCCGGTGTCGGGGGCGGCAAGCCCTGCGGTGAGCACGAGGTCGTCGTCGCGCAGCAGCGCGCGGAGGGGTTCGCCGTTCAGCAGCCGCAGCAACAGGCCGCGCCCGGTGTTGGTGCCGGACAGGGCAGGGTCGGGGTGGCCGAGCACGATCCGCAGCAGCGTCGTCCACGACGAGCCGGGAATATCCAGCAGGGCGCGGGCCTGCCGGTCACGGCGCAGCGTCTCGAACGCCGACGCCCGCGAGACAGACTCCGCAAGCCGGCCGGTGATGTACTCCACCGCCGCCCGCGCCGTCACCGGCTCCCAGCCCACCCAGGAAAGCAGCGCGATGGTGTCCTCCACCGCGACGGTGACGTTCACCGTACGCTCCGGTACCACCTCATCGCCGTCCTGCTCCTCGTCGGTGTCGGCGAAGGGGGCGATATGGAAGGCGGGGTGGTAGTCGGGCAGCGGGTTCTCCCGATCACTGAACCTCTCCGCGTCGTGGAACACCGAATAGCGGGGGCGGCGTGCCTGGTGCACCGAGCACAGCAGCCCGTTGCCGCGTTCCTCGCCGATGCAGGTCACCTGCACCGCGCGGGTGACCACCGCCCACGGGTCATCCGCCCGGCGGGTCGCCGCTCCCCGCATGGCCTCGAACGCGGCCGAGGCAGCCTCCCACGGGTCCAGGCCGTGCTTCTTCGCGAGCGCGGCGTACTTGTCGGCGGCATGCCGCATCAGCAAGGCGGCCTCCGGGTCGTGCCGCCACGCGCCCGTGCCCGCCTCGTGCAGCCGGTTCAAGAGCGCGCGCAGCGCCTCCGAGTCCTCGAATCTCGCCCGCTGTTCGCGGGTGCTTTCCGGTGTCATCACAGCACCTCCTGCACAGCAGGTGCACCGGGACTCCCACCCGTGATCGGGTACCTCGGTTTTCGGGATTTGTGCATCGCCGGCTCACCCCAACCCGATTCCGGACCGCGACACCCACGAGTGCCGGGCGCTCCCGCCGCGACCGAACGCGGTCACCGGCGGCAGGCGACGCGCCCGCTCGCTGACCGCCCGTGCCCCGGAGCGGGCGACGGTGCGCACACCCCGGTAGGCCTGTCCGGGTGCTTGGCGGGTGCGGCGGGCGAGCTCGGCATGGAAGTCGATGCCCTGCCCGGCCACTCTGCCCGTCCGCGCAGCCAGCAGATCAGTGGGCCGCACCCACTCCACCCCCGACCGTCGCCTCCCCGCCTCCACGTCGGCCTTCGGCTTCGTCACGGACGGGTCGCCGTGCCGGGCCAGCTCCGACACCTCCCCGTCCCCTCCTCGACGCGGCTCCTCGGTCGCCGCCGCAGACTCATCCCGGTGACCGTCGCGGAAGAGCGCAGGGGGCTGATCGTGCGTGGCGAGGTTCTGGTTGTCGTCGTTCATGTCTCCTCCTCCGAGTCGGGGCCGGTCAGCGCCGGCCGGGCGAACCACCGGCCCACCGTGGACGGGTGCACGCCCAAGTGCCGGGCGATCTGCTTGTTCGACCACCCCTCCGCCTCCCGCAGCAGCACCGCCGCCTCACGCCCCGCACCCCGCGAGACCGCCACCGTCGCCACAGGGACGGACGCCACCACCGCCTGGCCCGAGTCGGCCACAGGCGCTGTCGGCCGCTCGGTAGACAGATCGGATACAGGCGTCCGGGTGGGGCGGGTGAGGATGACGGTGAGGTGGGTGATCGCCAGCAGCACCAGCGGGGGCACCGCCGCGACGGACGCGGCGAGCACGGCCGGCACGTCGGCGTCGGCGGCGACGACGGCATGGATCGCGTTCGCTGTCACCGACACCACCGCGCCGGCGGCCAGCAGCCCCCACGGGTACCAGGCCTGCCGGTGCCCGGCCAGGGCGACCACGGCGACGGTTGCGACGACGATGATGCCGTCCACGATCAGTGGCCACGCCCACGCCTGCCCCGCCTCGATCCCGGAACGCCGGGCCAGGTCCGCCAGAGCGGTGAACGACAGCCAGAACGCTCCCGCGGCGATGAACACCGTCCCGCCCGCCGCGGTCACCACCGCCCACCGCCTCCCTGCCTGCGTCGCCATCACAACCCCCTCCCCGGCACGGCCGGGCGAGCCGGCCCAGGCCGGCGGTCGAACCAGCCGGCCCCTGCCGGTAACGCGCCCTGCGTCGCGGAGGCCGTCGCGCGCCGGGAGGGGTCGGGGTGGACGGCGCGGTAGGCGGAGCGCACGGTCGCGGTGATCTCCCGCGGCCCGAAGTCCGATTTCGCGGCGGTCAGTACCGCATCGAGCGCATCAGCGAGGGGGACGCCGCCCTCGGCCAACCGGCAGGAGGCCCAGAACAGTTTGAGATTGCGGTCGGTGTCCTGCCGGTCCAGCCACCGCGCCAACCGCTCCGCATCCTCCCGACCCACCCGCTGCCCGCCGAACGGACGAGGGCGGATCGGAGGGCGGGGGTCGAGGAAGTCCCGCAACTTGCCCGCGTCCAGCTCGCGTCCGGGCTCAGGGGCCGCCTGGACGATGCGGTATCCGGTCGTGGCGCCGCCGATGGGTCGGGTCGAGGGCGGGACGATGATGTAGCCGCCGTCACCACGGAAATCGACTCCCGCGCGCCCAGCCTGCCAGGATCGTTGTGCGGCGCCCGGTGTCGCCGGGTAGTAGGCGTGCATGCCACCCGTGGGGGTGCGCACCAGCAACTCCCACCCCTCAACCAGTCCGGCGTCGCGGGCACGGCGGAAGCTCGCCCGCCCGTCGACCGGGCCGTGCACGTCCACATCCACCACCACCAGCCCAGACGGTGCACCCGTCGGGACGGCGATGCTCGCGCCCGGCCAGCGTCGCCACCACGCCGACACCTGGGCGGGATCGGTGCTCGCGTCGTGGAACCCGTGCCCGGTCAGGGGGCGCTTGCCGTCCGGCACGCACGGGAACACCGGCACCCCAGCGTCCGCGAACCGTGCCGCGGCCGCAAGCAACGGCAGGCCCGCGGCCTCGGTGAACAGCGACGCGGCCCGCATCACAAGCCCCTCACCGCGGTATCCGCCGCCCGAGACGCCCGCGCCGGCTCCACCCGCGCCGCCGTCGCAGGCCGCTCCGCCCGCGCAGGGCGTTCGGTACGCGGGGCGTCGCGGTTCAGGCCGGGCGGGTCGCCTCCGCCGAGCTGCACGGTCGGGAGGGCATCGAGGATCGCCCCGGCGGTCTTGCGGACCCGCTCGCCTGTGGCCTGCACCACCTCGGCGGGGTCCTTGTCCTTCACCGTCCCGGCCCACCCCGACACATACGGGATCGTGTACGAGCTGGTGTCCATGCCGTGCGCGGCGCCGATCATCAATGCCACCGACTCCGCCTCCACCTCCCCGATCCCGCGATGCCGTGTCGCATCCGGGTTGTCGGGGCCGTGCAGGCGCACATGCGCGAGCTCGTGCGCGAGGGTCTTCACCTGCGCGGCATCGTCCATGTCCATCCGCACCGAGACCGTGCGATTCGTGTAGTCGGTCAGGCCGTTCGCGCCGTGGATCAGCCCGGCGTGCTCGACCCGCAGCACCGCGAATCCTTCCGCTTCCACCAGGCCGGCCAAGCCCTCCCATAGCCCTTCGGGCGCGGCGCCTTCCAGCAGCACCGGCGCAGCGCGCTCAGGGATCGGATCACCCGTCGTCTGCGACACGTCCCAGACATAGGCCGGCTTCGCGCCGACCATCCGGGAGCGCACCGCCTCGCCCGGCTTCGGCTTCTCGAACCGCCCCAGCCGGCGCCACGACAACGAGTCCTGCGGGGTCGAGGACGCGAACCGGCCCGTCACCGGGGCGAAGATCATGTACCCCGGCTGGCCCTTCTCCACCTGACGGCCGAGTGTCTGCCACTGCTTGTACCCGGCGACATACGACGGCTCCGGCGCCGACACCCGCCCCTGCTCGAAAGCGTCGAGATGCTGAGCCCAGATCAGCAGCGTGTTCCCAAACGACCGCGACCGGAACCGGGCTGCGAACTCGAGCGCGCGACGCCAGTCGTCCCCGGAGGAAAGCTGACCGACCGCAGCCGCCAGCCGTTCATGCAGCGCGTCGAGCTTCGCATCCCGCGCGGCCCGCTGATCTTCGGTCGCGGCCATCGGTGTCCTCCTCCCGGCGTGTCACACCGCACACGGCGGATGACTCCTGCGACCAGAAGGTGCGCCAAGAGGAACAGCGAAGGTCGAGACGGACGACGGGCAAAGTTGGCGACCGCCAGGCGCAGCGCTGAACCCGACGTGGTCAAACTCGGTCTACATCATCCGCTGGCGCCCTGGCGATCTGAGCACCAAAACATGAGCGTTTCGCCTGGGCATACGCGCGTTCAGTCAGGGTTTGAGCGTGCCGGAGCACCACTGCTGATTCTCCGATACTCCGACGGGGACACGCCGATGCTCCTGCGGAACTGACGTGCAGCGAAGTCAGGATCGTTCCAACCCACCCTGGCGGCGATGTCCGAGATAGGTGCATCCTCCACGCGCAGGAGGTGGGCCATTCGTTCGGCACGGAGCATCGTCAGGTACGAGATCGGTGACTTCCCAAACGCGTCGACGAAAACTCGACGCAGCTGAGACACCGACAAATGCGCTCGCGCCGCGAGCTCGGTCACCGTCCAGTGGCGATCCAACTCCACACGCAAGGACTTTGCAATATCCAGCACCTCAGGACGTACAGGGCGGAAGAGGCGATGACGTGGCACGGTGGGAACCGACGCGTTTCGCCGCGCGACAGCGGTTCCCTCATTGGCGACCACGAGAAACGGAACCAAGACATCGAATACGGCAGAGACGAGCGATTGCGCCCGATAGAAACGATCAGGAGGAACACCCTCAACACTCAAGGCAGCCAACTCGTCAAGCCACGGCATCATCAGCCCCGCCCGGTGCTTACCGATGCGCAGAACCTGGGTGGGTTCCGCATAATGCGTATCGAGGAACTGGCTCGCGTCGAGCCGCTCCTGGAACCGTGAAGCATACTGCCAAAACACTTGATCAATGACATAGTCTCGGTCGAGATAGAGCGTCGTGGTCGCTACCCACCCATCGGGCTCAGCACCACAGAGAGTGTTCGCCGCCAGAACAACAACATCACCGACGCTGACAAAGTGCGCGCCAAACTCGCTGAAGAGTCGAGCCCGACCCGCCCGTATGACAATGAACTTGACGCAATCGAAAGCGATCGGCTCAACCGGCGCGTGCGCGACTTGCGTTCGGGCGAGCAACGGCGAGAACGCGGCCACCGGCGCCACCGGCACACCAGCAGACTCCGTAGGCCCCTCCCACCGAACATCGCCAGTCATAGTTGGCAATCGAAGGGCACTCGCGTCTGAGAATCGAGTACCCCTAACGGTACTCATATGACGCTTGCCAGAACCCTAACGGCTACCTCACGTTGAACAGTTTGCGTGCAGTTTGCGCCGAGGTAAGGTCACCAGACCATCGGGAGGAGAGATGCGAGGAATCCTACTGCTGCGGTGCAGAGCATGGTGATTGCGAGGGTGCGGCAGAGACGTTCCGGGTGGGAGCGTTTGTGCAGGTGGAGTCGGTCGGGCCGGCGTTCGGGAACGTATCCGGTGACGGTGGTCGAATCGTGGTCGCGAAGATCATCGCGGGGTGTGAGGGGGCGCGTATAGGTGCGTTCCTTCGCGCTCCATATCGCGATCTGCTGCTGTTCGAGGTCCTCGACGATGGTGACGTTCGTTGGGGTGCGCGGACCGTCGATGGCGGCGATGATGAGCGCTGCGATCAGGAAGGGGATGCCGATGATTGCACCGATCCAGGACAGCATTTCGCCGACGATTCCGATGATGTCGGTGATGCTCATCGCTGCGGGGTGGGTTGAAGCTAGGTGGTCATGCCGTCGAGCCGGTAGCCCATGCCGGGTTCGGTGAGCAGGTGGGCGGGGTTGCTGGGGTCTTCTTCGAGTTTGCGGCGGAGCTGGGAGATGTAGAGGCGAAGATAGCCGGTGTCTTCGGCGTGTTCGGTGCCCCAGATGGTGGTGAGGATGGTTTGGCGGGTGACGAGTTTCCCGGCGTTGCGGATGAGGATGTCGATGAACTGCCACTCGGTGGGGGTGAGTCGGATCTGTTTCCGCCCATCGGAGGTGTCGCGAGTGACGCTGTGGGCGGCGAGATCGATGGTGACGTTGCCGAGGTGCACCACGGGCGTGGCATCGTCTTGGGGAACACGCCGTGTAAGGGCGCGGATGCGAGCGAGGAGTTCTTCGACGGCGAAGGGTTTGGTGATGTAGTCGTCGGCGCCGGCATCGAGGGCTTCGACCTTGTCGCCGGCGCCGGCGCGGCCGGACACGACAAGGATGGGGGCCTGGGACCACCCGCGGATGCCGTGGATGACTTCGATGCCGTCGAGTTCAGGCATGCCGAGGTCGATGAGGAAGATGTCCGGGTGATGGTCGATGGCTGCCGTAATCGCTTGGGCGCCGTCGGCGGCGGTGAAGATCTCGTACCCCTTGGCGGTGAGAGTGATGCGCAGGGCGCGGAGGATCTGGGGGTCATCGTCGGCGATGAGGATCTTCATGACGGCTCCTGGCTCGTGGAAATGGTGGGGAGGGAGATGACCATGGTGAGTCCGCCACCGGGGGTGTCTTCGGGGTTGAGGGTGCCGTGCATGGCTTCGATGAATCCGCGAGATAGGGCAAGGCCGAGGCCCAGGCCGGTGGTGTTGTCGGTGTCGCCGAGGCGTTGGAACGGCAGGAAGATATCGTCCAGTTTCTCGGGTGGGATGCCGGGTCCGCGGTCGACGATGCGGATTTCGAGACGGTCTCCGAAGGTGCTGGTGCTGACGTGGATGGGGGTGCCGGCCGCGCTGTAGCGGTGCGCATTGGTGAGGAGGTTGACGAGCACACGTTGGAGGAGGACCGGGTCGGCGTGCGCCACCGCGTCACCGTGATTCAGCGCGAGAGTCACGTCGGTGGGGCCGAGGTGGAGTTCGTCGAGGGCGGGCGCGATGGTCTCGGCGGGATCGGTCGGGACCTCCGCGATAGTGAGAACGCCCGCCTGCAGCCTGCTGACGTCGAGGAGATCGGTGACCAGGGTCGCGAGTGCACCCAGGCTCTCCTCGGCGGTGTCGAGCAGTTCCCTCTTCTGCGCGGACGCCAGGTCGGGTCCCGCCGCTTTCAGCCCACCGACCGCGGCGGATGCAGCCGCGAGCGGGCGACGCAGATCATGACTGAGCGCGGACAGGAGCGCACCGCGCACCCGGTCCGATGCCGCGATCGGTTCGATCTGTTTCGCTGTCTCGGTGAGGTGCTCGTGTTCGAGGGTTGCGGCGAGTTGTGCGGTGACGACGGCAAGGAGGCGTTGCTCGGATGCGGCGAGGTCGGGGCCGTGCAGTTCCAGGGTGGTGTCGTCGGTGATCCGGAGGCTGGCGTGATGGTTGTCGGGCAGCGGTTCCCCGGACCGGGCGAGGACGTCTTCGCCGCGCATTAGCCGCACGCCGGGGAGTTGGAAGGCTTCGCGGGTGCGGTCGATGAGTGCTTGGATCGCGTTGTCTCCGCGCAGGACGCTGCCGGCGATGGTCTGGATGAGTTCGGATTCGGCGGCGGAGCGTCGGGCAGCTCGGGTGTAACGGGCGGCCCGGTCGACGACGAAGCTCACCAGGCTCGCGATGAGGACGTACAGGATCAGGGACAGCAGATGATGCGGCTGGTGGATGTGGATCGTGTACAGCGGTTCGATGAATAGGAAGTCGAGTGTGATGCCCGACAGGACGGCGGCGAACAGGGCTGGCCAGATGCCGCCGACGAGCGCGACGATGACGACGAGGAGCTGGTAGCTGAGGACGTCGGTGGTGATCGAGTCTTCGCTGCGGAACAGGCTTAGCAGTGCGGTAAGCGCGGGCCCGCCCAGGAGCGCGACGACGAAGCCGAGGATGCGTCGTTTGCGGGTGAGCGCTCCGGTCAGAGGGGGCAGGGTGAAGCGTTTGCCGGCGGCGGCGTGGTTGACCATGTGCACGTCGATGTCGCCGGATTCGCGGACGACGGTGGCGCCGATTCCGGGTCCGGTGAACGCGGCGGTGACGCGTCCGCGGCGGCTGGCGCCGAGGACGAGCTGGGTGGCGTTGACGGAGCGGGCGAACTCGACCAGGGCGGTGGGGATGTCTTCCCCGATGACCTGATGGTAGGTGCCGTTGAGTTTTTCGACGAGCGCACGCTGTTCGGCAAGGGTCGCCGGGTTCCCGGTGCGGAGCCCGTCTTGGCTGGTGATGTGCACGGCGATGAGCTCGCCGCCGGCGGAGCGGGCCGCGATCCGCGCGCCGCGGCGCAGCAGCGTCTCGCCTTCGGGGCCGCCGGTGAGGGCGACGACGACGCGTTCGCGGGCTTCCCAGGTGCTGTCGATGCCGTGGTCTTTGCGGTATCCCTTCAGCGCCTGGTCGACCTCGTCCGCGAGCCAAATGAGGGCGAGCTCGCGTAGCGCGGTGAGGTTCCCGAGGCGGAAGTAGTTCGACAGGGCCGCGTCGATGCGTTCGGCCGGGTACACGAATCCGCCGCTGAGCCGGTCGCGGAGCGCTTGCGGGGCGAGGTCGACGACCTCGATCTGTTCCGCACCGCGGAGGAAGCTGTCGGGGACGGTCTCTCGTTGCGGGACGCCGGTGATCTGTTCGACGACGTCGTTGAGGGATTCGATGTGCTGGATGTTGAGGGTGGAGATGACGTCGATGCCTGCGGCGAGGAGTTCTTCGACGTCTTGCCAGCGTTTGTCGTTCTTCGAGCCGGGCGCGTTGGTGTGCGCGAGCTCGTCGACGAGCGCGATCTCGGGGCCACGGTCCAGCACCGCCTGCAGGTCCATCTCCTCGAGGGCAACCCCGCGATGTTCGATGCGTGTGCGCGGTACGGCCGGGATTCCCGCGGTCATCGCCGCTGTTGCTGCGCGGCCGTGGGTTTCCACGATCCCGACGACGACATCTTTCCCGTTCCCGAGGAGGCGTCGCCCTTCTTCCAGCATGGTGAAGGTCTTGCCGACGCCGGGGGCAGCGCCGAGCAACACCCGAAGCTGCCCCCGTTTCGGCATGATCAGTCCTCCAACTCGTCCAGGGCGAGGTTCAGTTCCAGAACGTTCACCCTCGATTCTCCCAAATACCCGGCGTCGGGGCCCTGGGTGTGTGCCGCGACGAGTTCCCGCACCTGCTCGGCGGGGATCCCGCGCACGTCGGCGACCCGGTCGATCTGGATCTGCGCGTAGGCGGGGCTGATGTGCGGGTCCAGTCCCGACGACGACGCGGTCACCGCGTCCGCGGGCACGTCGGCCTCGGTGACGCCGTTGAACTCCGCGATCTGAGCCTTACGCTCGGTGATCGCCGCGATCAGGTCTTCGTTCTCCGGGCCCCAGTTCGTTCCCGACGAGGAGCGCCCGTCGTAGCCGTCTCCGGCAGCGGAGGGCCTGCTCTGGAAGTACTCCGGCAACGGGTTGCCGTCGGAGTCGGTGAAGGACTGGCCGATGAGCGAAGACCCGACGACGTCGCCCTCATTGTTCGTGAGGGATGATCCGTTGGCCTGGGCGGGGAAGGCGAGTTGTCCGATCCCGGTGATCAGCAGGGTGTAGCCGATGCCGAGGACGACGGTGAACATCAGCAGCGCACGGGTAGCGACCCACAGGGTCCGTCCGCTGCTGCGTGTTGCAGTGTTCATGGGGTGTGTTCCTTTTCGCAGGTCAGAATCCGGGGATCAGGCGCACGAGGAGATCGATGAGCCAGATGCCGATGAAGGGGGTGATGATGCCGCCCAGGCCGTAGACGGCGAGGTTGCGGCCGAGGATCTTCGACGCGTTCATCGGCCGGTACTTCACGCCGCGCAGGGCGAGGGGCACGAGGAACACGATCACGATCGCGTTGAAGATCACCGCCGACAGCACCGCCGATGCGGGCGAGTGCAACCCCATGACGTTCAGCACCGACAGGCCCGGGAACACGCCCATGAAGATCGCCGGGATGATCGCGAAGTACTTCGCGATATCGTTCGCAATCGAGAACGTGGTCAGCGCGCCGCGGGTGATCAGCAACTGCTTGCCGATCGCGACGATGTCGATGAGCTTGGTCGGGTCGGAGTCCAGGTCGACCATGTTTCCGGCCTCTTTCGCCGCCGACGTGCCGGTGTTCATCGCGACGCCCACGTCGGCCTGCGCGAGCGCGGGCGCGTCGTTGGTGCCGTCACCGGTCATCGCGACCAGGCTGCCGCCCTCCTGCTCCTTGCGGATGTAGGCGAGCTTCTGCTCGGGGGTGGCCTCGGCGAGGAAGTCGTCCACGCCGGCCTCCTTCGCGATCGCCGCTGCGGTGAGCGGGTTGTCGCCGGTGACCATCACGGTGCGGATGCCCATGGCGCGCAGTTCCGCGAACCGCGCGGTCAGGCCCTCCTTGACGATGTCTTTGAGGTGGACCACTCCAAGCACCCGTCGCTGTCCTGTCCCGGTCTTGACCGCCACCACCAGCGGGGTGCCGCCGGAGGAGGAGATGTGCTCGACGTGCTCATCCAACTCGGCGAGCACACTGCTGGGAAGGCGCGTGCCGTCCTCTTCCAGCCAGGCGGTGATCGCCGAGCCGGCGCCCTTTCGGATCTGAGACCCGTCGGGCATGTCCAGCCCGGACATGCGGGTCTGCGCGGTGAACGGCACGATCTCCCCGTTCCCTGCGGCTTCCGCGTCGACTCCCTCTACGTGGGCAAGATCGACGATCGACTTGCCCTCCGGGGTCGGGTCGGCCAGGGACGAGAGTGCGGCGGCCTCGATGAGCTCCCGCTCGCGGACGCCGTCCAACCGGACGAACGCGGTCGCGCGGCGGTTGCCGTAGGTGATGGTACCGGTCTTGTCCAGCAGCAGCGTGGTCACATCTCCGGCCGCTTCCACCGCCCGCCCGGACATGGCCAGGACGTTGCGTTGCACGAGACGGTCCATGCCCGCGATGCCGATCGCGGACAGCAACGCTCCGATCGTGGTGGGGATGAGGCAGACCAGCAGCGCCACCAGAACGGTGATACTCGCCGGGCTCGCCGGGTAGGAGGCGATCGGGTTCAGCGTCAGCGCGACGACGACGAACACGATCGACAGCGACGCGAGGAGGATGTTCAGCGCGATCTCGTTCGGGGTGCGCTGGCGGGCCGCGCCTTCCACGAGCGCGATCATCCGGTCCACGAACGTCTCGCCCGGCTTGGACGTGATCCGCACGACGATCCGGTCCGAGAGCACCCGGGTGCCGCCGGTGACGGCGGACCGGTCACCGCCGGACTCACGCACCACAGGGGCCGACTCACCGGTGATCGCGGACTCGTCCACGCTCGCAATGCCCCATACGATGTCCCCATCGCCGGGGATGAGCTCCCCGGCGGACACCACGACGATGTCGCCCAGCCGCAGATCCGCCGAGGACACGTCCGCCGCCGGGGTCTGCTCCGCTGCCGGATCGGTGCCGGGGTGGTAGCTGACCACCCGGTGCGCGGTGGTGCTGGTGCGGGTCTTACGCAGCGTGTCGGCTTGCGCCTTGCCGCGGCCTTCGGCGATCGACTCGGCGAGGTTCGCGAACAGCACCGTCAACCACAGCCAAACGGCGATGATCCAGGTGAATGACCAGGGCACGCTCGTGCCACCCGACTCCGCGGGGCCGCCGAGGAAGGGCTCGACGACGGCGAGCAGCGTGGTGAGCGCGGCGCCGACCCACACGATGAACATCACCGGGTTGCGCCACTGGGCGCGAGGGTCGAGCTTGCGGAGCGCACCGGGGAGCGCGGCCTGGATCTGCGCCCAGGTCAGGGTCTTGCGCCGTGCGGGCGCCGACGATTTCGGCGCCTCGGGAACAGGGGTGTGTGTGAGAGTTGACATGGTTTACAGCAGCCCTTCCGCCAGGGGACCCAGCGTGAGAACGGGGAAGAAAACGAGTGCGGTCACCAGGACTGCGGTGCCGACAGTGAGCCCGACGAACAGCGGCCGGTGCGTGGGCAAGGTTCCTGCGGTCGCGGGGATCTTGTCCTGCGCGGCGAGGGAGCCTGCCAGGGCGAGGACCAGCGCGATCGGGATGAACCGGCCGAACAACATCGCGACACCGATCGCGGCCGTCAGCCACGGGGTACTGGCGGTCAGTCCCGCGAACGCGGACCCGTTGTTGTTCGCGCCCGACGCGAACGCGTAGATCACCTCGGACAGGCCGTGCGATCCGGTGTTCGTGAGCGACTCGTTGACGATACTGTCTCGCAGCGCGGGGATCGCGAAGCTGAGCGCGACACCACCGAGGACGAGCAGCGGCATCACCAGGATGTACAGGCTCGCCAGCTTCATCTCCCGCGGGCCGATCTTCTTGCCCAGGTACTCGGGAGTGCGTCCCACGAGCAGTCCCGCGACGAACACGGCGATTACCGCGATGATCAGCATCCCGTACAGACCCGCACCGACACCACCTGGAGCGATCTCGCCCAACAGCATGTTGACCATGGGCATCATCCCGCCCAGAGCCGTGTACGAGTCGTGCATGGAATTCACCGACCCGGTGGAGGTGAGGGTGGTCGTGCCGGCGTAGATCACGGACTGCGCGAGCCCGAAACGGGCCTCCTTGCCTTCCATGGCGGCGCCCGCCAACTGCGGGGCGGTGCCGTCGCCGGCGAACTCGAACGCCGCAAGCGCCGCGACCGAGGCCAGGTAAAGCGTGCCCATCGCAGCGAGGATGGCGTACCCCTGCCGGTTATCGCCGACCATCTTGCCGAAGGTACGTGGCAGCGAGAACGGAATCAGCAGGATCAAGAAGCACTGGAAGAGGCTGATCCACCCGGTCGGGTTCTCAAACGGGTGTGACGCGTTCGCGTTGTAGAAGCCACCGCCGTTCGTGCCGAGCTCCTTGATGACTTCCTGGGACGCTACCGGCCCACCCGGAATCGTCTGCGTGCCCCCGGTGATGGTGGTGACATCGACGTAGCCGTTGAAGTTCTGCACGACGCCGCCGGCGATCAGGACGATCGCCCCGACGATCGAGAGCGGAAGAAGAATACGGAACGTGCCACGGACCAGGTCGACCCAGAAGTTGCCGATGGTGCCCGAGCGGCGGTACGCAAACCCGCGCACCAGTGCCACGGCCACGGCGATACCCGTCGCCGCAGAGACGAAGTTCTGCACCGCCAGGCCGGCGAACTGCACGGTGTACGACAGGTCCTCACCGGAGTACGCCTGCCAGTTGGTGTTGGTGACGAACGAGATAGCCGTGTTGAAAGCCACCCCCGAGTCGATGTTCTCGTTCCCCAGGGAATACGGCAACCACTGCTGCGTGCGCTGCAACAGGAACAGCAGCAGCACGCCGACGACCGAGAAGTACAGCACCGACCGCAGATAGACCTGCCAGGACTGCTCCTTCGACGGGTCAACGCCGATGACCTTATAGATCCCGCGTTCGACCTTCCAGTTCTTCCGGGTCGTGAACACCCAGGCCATGTAATCGCCGACGGGCCGGTACAGCAGACCCAGGGCGAGGGCGAGCGTTGCGACGCTCGCGATCAGCATCCACCACTCCATCAGAAACGCTCCGGCTTCACGAGAGCGAACACGAGATACACGATCGCCGCGACCCCGAGACCGGCGGCGAGAAGTTCAAAAACGATCACAGCTTCTCCACCGCCTTCCCCAGCAGCCCGACGACGACGAACAAGGCGATCACGCCGAGCACGTAGACGATGTCAAGCACAACAAGCTCCATTCGGATAACAAGCGACAGCAGGACCACTAGCCGCGCAACCCGAAACAGCGGGCGCAACTCACGATCAAACACCCACCCACACCACCGAAACAGGCGTCCTAACAGAACCCATACGAGGATCGGGCGGACTCTGACGCGCCGCTAACACGACGGGCCCGCAAAGCGCGCCGCGGGCACGGACGCGGGTCGCTACCCTCCTCTGCGTGGTGCTGTTAGCGGCAGGCCGGGAAGGCGCATGAGTTCCGTGAGGGGCTGTTCCCTGCCCGGTGGTTGCCGCGTAGAAGTGGAGGCATGACCCTCACCGCCATTCTCCCCACCCTCAGACGCAGCATCCCCGACCCTCTCCAACCCCGGCATTGGCCCGAGCACACCGTCCCCACGGTCTCGGATGTCGTGATCGGCGGAGTGTCCCTGAGGCGACTGGTGGAGATCAGCGGCACGCCGGCGCTCCTCACCGGGGACCTGCCGCACCCGAAACCGGCCCAGGCGCGCGCCCAGGGGATCGGCAACGATGTCACCGTCCTCGTCTTCCAGGTCACCCTCCGCATCGACACTGACAGCGATAAACGCGTTGCCCTCACCGACTGCGGATTTGACCGGGTAACACCGTACTGGGACGAGTGCCGACTCATCGGCCGCACCTCGACGGCGAAGAACACCACCATAGAACTCATCCCGGGCGAAACCGGGTCTGCGCCCTGGCCGTACCCGATCGTCACCCTTCCCGCAGACATCCACCAAGGCGACCTTCTCACCGTCCCCTGCGCCGGAGCGGTCACACTCAGCGATGTGCGCCCGCGTCCGCAGGAAGCCTTCGTACCCGCAGAACAGGCACGGGAACTCGCGGTGGCCAGATGAGCATCATGCACACCTTGATCTCTTCCCGTGCGATGGCGCTTGCTGCCCTGTACGAGGACTGCCCACCCTGGCCCGCAGACACGACGTTCGCCGACCGCGACATCAGCATCGGCGCGCAATCACTCTCCACCCTCGCCGCACAACGCGGCACCCCCTGCCTCCTGATCGCGCCCAGCAACGCGTCGGCGCGAGGAGAGGATTACCGCAGCGTCGTCATTACGGCAATCCTCGCCCGCACACCGCGCCGCGGGCTCCGACACCCCATGGAACTGACGGTCGACTGCGACCTGTCCGCCCTCGATTCCCGCGTCCTTGACGTCCTGCCCGTGCAGTGCCCGAACGCGCGGCGCCGTAAGACGACCCTGCTGCGCTCCCCGCACACGCAGACCGCCATCAGGGTGCTGCTTCCGCAGACCTGCGCCCCCGGTGACCTCCTCGCCCTCACCTGCGATGGCACGATCACACTCGGGCAGATCACCAGCCACCCCACCCGTATCCACCCCGGCAGTGACGGCGAGCAGTGGCAAGGCAGGTGCCTCAAATAATGGACACCACCCGACACACCATCCGCTCGTCTCCGGTAGGCCCGCAGCCTGGGCAGGCTCGTTTGCTCCTTTACGGCGACTCGCTCGACAGCCTCGCGTATCTTGCCGCGGCCGCTCCTCACAATCACGGCGCACTCGACGATCGGAGGGCGCGAACCATGATTGTGGGAGTCCGCGTGCCCGACACGAACCACCCTCGGCAAGCGCTCCGGAGTCAGCTCCGGGCAGCGCATGACATCCTCGCGAAACCGCTGCGCACGCACCCCCTGGTGCGGCACATCTTCTACATCGTCGAAGTCCCGTCTGACTCACCGACCCCTGACCGCGCCGTCAACGCATTGTCCGCAGCAATCTGCGCACACCACGCCGAGATCGAAATGCGCCACGGTCGAGACATCTGCATCACCGGAATCGTCACCACCTGCCGCACCGACCCCGCAGCACTCACCGAACGCGTACACCAGAGGGTTACCACCACACCTCTCGAGAGCCACTACGCGACCTCCTGGGATCAGATCGCACACAGATCCATTGCCGCCGCCGCCGCAGAAGCACTTCTTTAGCGTCGTGGAAGCCCCTACCCGTGGAGCCATCGATGGTCACGGGTGGGGGCTCCCAGCGCGAATCCGGGTGCTTACTTATCTCGCCCGGGAGACAGTGCATGCGTCTCCTCGTAGACGGCCATCCACACATGGTCGTACACGCTTCGCGTGATTCTCCCGTGGCGAAGATCCTGTGTTGCGCGCTCCATCAGCAACGACAGCGTGGTGATCATCTCTTCACGATCCTCATCATCACGATGAGGCCAGAGCACGAACCGGCTCGACCACGCCGTTGCCACGCGTCCACGAAGGGGACGTGCCTTCCACCACAGGAACGCTCCGGTCGACACCCCCACCAGCACGATCCCGACCGCCGACGCCTCAGGAGACGCGCCAATCGCGACAAGCAGAAGCCACAGCAGCAGACCCACGCTCAGGGACATCGGCGCGAAAGCACTCGCCGACCGTGCCCAGAACCGTTCATGCTCCGACGACACCGGCGAATAAACGATGAGCCGGGACGTTCCTACCCCGTGACGCGCAACAGCGTGATATATGGAGCCCCAGCGCACGGGTCGTGGCAGCCGAGAGCCGCTGGGCTGTGGCGCCCGGCCGGGTGTGGAACTTACAAGAGACATGCACTGATGCTCACCCGATCACGAGGCCACCGCGAGAGCGCCATACGGAGCTCATGCAGCAAGCCCGCAGATCGTCGCGGGTTCCTAACGCATTCCCAACACCAAAGCCCGAGCACCGCGCCGCCGGAGGCAGCAGGAGCCACTACTTGTTTCCATCCATTGACTGTCGCGTCTCGATCGAATGCGGCACCGGGAGCAGCTTAGCCGCGCTCAGCCTTGGTGAGCATGCGGGCAACGAGCGGGTCCTTGCAGTGCTGGAGTCTGTCAGGAATTGAGCATCTCCCAGGCCGTTCTCAAAGCCGCGACAGCTTGCCTCGGGAGAACACCATTCCCGAGCGAAGCAAGTTGTTGGTTGGTGGTCAGCGCATGACACGCATCGGTCACCCATCCGGACGGTAGCCCCATAAGCCATTCGACGAATAGGGGTGCTGGACGCGGGCCGGTCTCGTCGCTCAGAATCGCCGGTGACGGAGCAGCGCGGCGACTGATCTGCTCCCAGCGGGTCACAGCTTCGGCGTATCGTCCCCAGCGTCGAAGAGCTGCCCGATCAACGACCACAGGCTCTCGGACTCTTCCGGGCGCGGGTAGCCGTTCGGCCCGTGGAGGGCGAGGTCGATGATCTGATGGCTCAGTGCAATCGTGCCACGGCGCGCTTTCACCTGCTGCAAGCTCTCCCCGCCGCGTGAAGCGTCCGACGCCAGTGGGGTTCGGAAGAGTGCGGTGGGCGAGGATGAAGACCCGGTATCGGGGATGGGGTGCGCCGACGTGGGAAGCGGGTAGACCGATCCATTGCGCGTCATACCGGAGGTCGGCCAGGTCTCCCAGAACTGCTCCTGCTGCCCGAAGAGGTCGAGCTGCGGTTTCTCCCAAATGCCACGAGTCGGATTCCACACCGCGAGGGGTTGCGCCGCTGGGAGTTGCACCTCTGGGGTTGCGTTGCTCATCGTTGTCTCCTTCGGGGATCGTGCGGATCGCGGGTGCAGATAGCAGCCCGCGGACGTTCTCGATCACGACCCACTCCGGTTGCAGAGCATCGATTGCTGCGGCCATGTGAGACCAGAGTCCGGAGCGAGTGCCGGGCTTGAGGCCGGCCATCTTCCCGACCGTCGACACGTCCTGGCAAGGAAAGCCGCCGCAGAGGATGTCCACCGGCGGGACGGTATTCCAGTTGATGGTGGTGATGTCGCCGAGATTGGGGGCGTCGGGCCAGTGGTGGGAGAAGACGCGGGC
Organism: Georgenia sp. G2120; assembly: GCF_055326485.1. Classification (NCBI taxonomy): domain Bacteria; kingdom Bacillati; phylum Actinomycetota; class Actinomycetes; order Allobogoriellales; family Allobogoriellaceae; genus Georgenia; species Georgenia sp. G2120. The sequence goes on from NZ_JBUZNL010000009.1 coordinate 73,818, forward strand.
GATGGGCTGGTTGATTTCGGAGAACCAGATGGTGCGGGCGTCGAAGATTTCCTCGACGGCGAGGTCGAGCCCGCCGTAGCCGGAGAACAGCGACCCTACCCGTAGGCGACCGTCGTTGGTGTTCTCGACTTCTGACATACGGACTCCGCCGATCGGGTGATCCTGGCGATCTTCTGCACACGAGTTCAACGCCGGGCTGGTCATCTGCCAGGTGCTCACCGCGCTCCCCGGACCCCGTCACCCCGCCTGCCGTCTAATCCCGGCGCCGTCGCTTACGTCTCCGCTTCTGAGCTGCCACGCGTCTTGCAGATCAAGGGCGTCGCGCGATTCGCCGCGTCAAATCTGATGCGACAGACCGCCTCCGCCCACCTCCTCATCGAGCGGGAGGGAGGCGGCCTGAGTGACGGTCTCGATGCGTGTGATGTCGGCGGGTGACGGCTATAAGTACCTGCTGCGCACCGTCGCGGCGGGCGACGGGGACAGGTCGCTCTCGACGCCGTTGACGCGCTACTACGCCGAGGAGGGAAGCCCGCCCGGTTTCTGGCTCGGTTCCGGCGTGGGGACTCTCGGTGGCGGGCAGATCGCCCAGGGCGATCAGGTCTCCGAAGCCCAGCTCCAGCTCTTGGTCGGCATGGGCCGTGACCCGATCACCGGGGCACCGTTGGGTCGCGCCTACCCCGAGTACCGGCCGGTGGCCGAGCGCGTCGCGGAGCGTGTCTCGGCCCTCGATCCGACGATCGGGCCGGCCACCCGGACCGAGGCGGTCGCAGCGATCCAGGCCGAGGAGGCGGCGCGCGGGACGCGCCGCGCGGTCGCGGGATACGACTTCACGTTCTCAGTGCCGAAGTCCGCCTCCGTGTTGTGGGCGGTTGCCGACGCCGGGACGCAAGCGCTGATCGCGGACGCGCACCATGCGGCGGTTGCAGAGGTGGTTGCGTTCATGGAGCGGGAGGTTGCAGCCACCCGCTCCGGTGCAACCGGCCGCGACGGCGCGGTTGCGCAGGTCGATGTCCACGGGCTGATCGCCACCGCGTTCGACCACTACGACTCCCGAGCCGGTGACCCGCACCTGCACACGCACGTCGTCATCTCGAACAAGGTGCAGACCGTCCTCGACGGCAAATGGCGCTCTCTCGACGGGCGTCCAATGCACGCCGCCACCGTCGCGCTCTCCGAGCTGCACGAGGCGGTGTTCGCCGACCACCTGACCCGGACGTTTGGTGTGGAGTGGGAGGCGCGGGAGATGGGTCGCGACCGCAACCCGGCCTGGGCGGTCGCCTCGGTGCCGGAGGAGCTGGTCGCGGAGTTCTCGTCCCGGTCCCGGCACATCGAGGTCGAGAAGGATCGGCTGATCGCCGAGTATGTCGCCCGGCATGGTCGGCAGCCGTCTGCGGCGACGATCATCAAACTGCGCGCGCAGGCCACGCTCAGCACCCGCCCGGAGAAGCAGGTCCGCTCCCTCGCGGACCTGACTGCCGAGTGGCGGGAGCGGGCGGGGCACATCCTCGGGCAGAACGCAACTTCTTGGGCGCGCATCGTGACGGCGAACGACGCGCCTCTGCTGCTGCGCGCGGATGACGTGCCGTTGGACGTGATCGGCACGCTCGGGCAGTCGGTCGTGGATGTCGTCGGTGAGAAGCGGTCGACGTGGCGGCGGTGGAACCTTACGGCCGAGGCGGCCCGGCAGACGATGCGCTACAGGTTCGCGTCCACCACGGATCGGGAAGCGATCGTCGGCATGGTCGTGGACGCCGCCGAAGCCGCCTCCCTGCGGCTGACCCCGCCCGAGCTCGCATCGAGCCCGGCCGTGTTCCGCCGGCCGGACGGGACCAGCGTGTTCCGGCCGAAGCACTCGGCAGTGTTCTCCTCCGATTCGTTGCTGGCCGCCGAAGACCGCCTCCTCGAGCGTGCCCACACGACCACCGGCCCGACCGTTCCGCTTTCCACCGTCGAGAAGATCGCGGCGCGGCCGGACCAGAAGGGCCACACCCTCGGTGACGACCAAGCCGCCGCGCTGGCAAAGGTCGCCGTCTCCGGCCGACTCGTCGATGTCCTCGTCGGCCCCGCCGGCGCGGGCAAGACCACGGCCATGTCCGCGCTGCGGCGTGCGTGGGAACACGAGCACGGACGAGGGGCCGTGGTCGGGCTCGCGCCGTCCGCGGTCGCCGCGCAGGTCCTCGCCGACGACCTCGGCATCCAGACCGAGAACACCGCAAAGTGGTGGCAGAACCACCTCATGTACGGCGACACGTTCGGTATGGGGCAGCTCGTCATCGTGGACGAAGCCTCCCTCGCCGGCACCCTCTCCCTCGACCGCATCACCAGCCTTGCCGCCGGCGCGGGGGCGAAGGTGTTGCTGGCCGGCGACCATGCACAGCTCCAGTCCGTCGATGCCGGCGGTGCGTTCTCGCTGCTCGTCCACGACCGCGAGGATGCCCCCGAGCTGGTCGACGTGCACAGGTTCGTCAACGAGTGGGAGAAGACCGCTTCCCTGGGCCTGCGGCATGGCCGCACCGAAGTCATCGACACCTATCTCGACCACGACCGCATCCAGGGCGGGGAGACTGAGGCGATGGTCGATGCCGCCTACGCCGCCTGGCGGGCTGACCGGCAAGCGGGCCGGGCGACAGTGCTGGTCTCTGACTCGAACGAATCCGTCCTCGCCCTCAACCAGCGCGCCCGCACCGATCTGATCCTCGACGGCACCGTGAACCCCCGCCGCGAAGTCGAGCTCCACGACAGCACCCGCGCCGCAGTCGGCGATTCCGTCATCACCCGCAGCAACGACCGCCGCCTGCGCGCGGGACGCGGGTGGGTGCGCAACGGGGACAGGTGGACGGTCACCGAGGTCCGCGACGACGGGTCGCTCACGCTGCGCCGCGCCACGGCCCGCTGGGGCGGATCGGTCGTCCTCCCCGCCGACTATGTGGCCGAGGACCTGGACCTGGGCTACGCGGTGACCTCTCACCGGGCGCAGGGCATCACCGTCGACGCCGCGCACGTGCTGGTCGACGGGAGCATGACCAGGGAGAACCTGTATGTCGCGCTCACCCGAGGACGGCAGACGAATGTTGCCTACGTCGCCATCGACAAGCCCGATGACTCCCACGACGGCCCGCACCCCGGCGACAACACCGAAGCGACCGCCCGAAGCGTGCTGTTCGGAGTGCTCTCACACGTCGGTGCCGAGCTCTCCGCCCACGAGACCATCACCGCCGAGCAGGACGCCTGGGCGAACATCGGCCAGCTCGCCGCCGAGTACGAGACGATCGCCGCCGCCGCGCAACGTGACCGCTGGGTCACGCTCGTCTCCTCCTCCGGGCTCACCGACGAGGAGACAGAGGCCGCGATCCATTCCCCGGCGTTCGGGGCGCTCACCGCAGAGCTGCGCCGTGCCGAGGCGAACCATCACGACATCGAAAGCCTGGTGCCGCGCCTGGTGCGAGCGCGCGGGTTCCGGGACGCCGACGACATCGCCGCCGTCCTCCACTACCGTCTCGCCCACGCCGCGCAGCGGCCGGCGGGATCGGGGCGAGTCAGGAAGACACCGCGGCTGATCGCCGGGCTGATCCCCGAGGCCACCGGCACCATGAGCGCCGAGTTCCACCACGCGCTCACCGAGCGCCGCGACCTCATCGAGGCCCGAACCGACGCACTCCTGGACGCGGCGCTCACCGAACACGACGGCTGGACCAAGACTCTCGGCGCTCCACCGAAGCAGCCCCGCACCGCGGCCGCGTGGCGGCAGGCCGCCCGCACCGTCACCGCGTACCGCGACCGCTACGGCATCACGGATGCCTCACCGTTGGGCGCGCCGGCCGAGGACGACGCGCAGAAGATCGACGCCGCCCGCGCCCGGGCGGCACTCGACCGGGCCCTCGCGCTGGCCGGCACCGGCCGAACCGAACGCGAACAGCCTCGACGCACCGCGACGCGACCGCTCGGGCCGAGACTGTAGCGCCCTGCCATCGGACGGAACCCGCGACTGCCCTTACGAATGTCGCCGGGAAGTCGTACCCTGGAAGGGAGGCAGCGTTTCACATCTCTGCGGGTCCTTCGGGACAGTCCCTTCGGGGCCACTCATCACAGTTCCTGCCTCCTCGACGGAGAAACACGTCCTGATGAGAGGCCCGACCATGTTCCGACTGCTCTGGGCGGCCAGCGTCCGCACCCGCTACTTCCTGCGCCGCTACATGCCCACCAACATCCTGCTCGACCGCATCCGCACCCGCCGCGGCCTCAAATGGGGCCTGCCCGCGATGCTCCTCGCCGCCCCCTACCTGCTCGCCGCGAACATCTGCACCAACCTCATCGCAGACGGCGGACCCGGCTGGCTCAACCTCCTCGTGATCCTGTTCATCTGGAACGCACTCAAGTTCATCCTCATCGGGCCCGTCAGCCTCACCCACCTGATCCGCGCCCGCATCCACGAAGCCGCCGAACGCCGCCGTGTCCGCCGGCAAAGCGACGCGATGAAGTCCGCACGCTACGCAACTATCGGGGCATAGAAGCCCGCATGAGAAGGCCCGTCTTCGGGCGGGTCAGTACGCTCGAAGCGTGTTCATCCCCGATGGAGACGACTACCGCATCTGCCCTCAATGCGGGCTCGACTGCGAGCCCGCACCATTCGACAGCGCCGGTGCTGGCATCCGGGTCTCATTCATCTGTCCCGCCCACGGAGTCCACACCGTCGTGGACCCGTTCGCCGACACTCGGTGAATCGTCATGTCGGAAGCGACGGCGGGGCCTTCGTCGGCGGGCGAACATACTCAGCAAGCAAGTCCATCGGATCACGGCCCTCATTCCGAGCCACGATGTTCGGAGGGTCTTCGGAAGGGATCACAGGCGCCTCGTTCAGCAACAGCGGCCGCGCCTGGGTTACACGGGCGGCGAATACTCGATCAAGTTCCCCAGATCGAGCAAGGGGGACAACAATCGGCCGACCAGGCGCGTGCGGCCATACTTCGCGAAGAACCCCCTTGCTTGTACGACGGATCGCGGCGGCAGTCTGCCCGGCCATCACCAGGTCGCCGTCCTTCGGAAACACCACGATCGTGTAAAGACGTTCAAGGCCCCACGCCACGATGTGAACGCCTCCGACGACATCTGGATCGACAGGCCAGACCGCGTGATGCCCGGCCGCGTGTAGGAAGATCCAGTCGGAGAAACCCATGAACACATGGGTTCCGGGCGGCGGCAGGCGAGTCCGATAGAACTCCTCCGCTGAGGCCTCCGGATGACCACCGATCCGCCGCTTGCCCCACGCCGTGACCAGCGCCGCACGCACGACGGACCGCATCACCGTCAAGACCTCAGACGATGGAATCTCCGTCGTCTTCGCCCACGCCAGATTGACCAGACGGACCATTGCAGCCTCATCAATCTCACGCATCCACCCGTTGTTGCAGGCTTCGCAGATACCTCCGTACTGGAAGTCGAGTTGAGTGCGACTACTTGAACGCGGAGGTTGCACCTCGCCCGCAATCGACGTGCTGTGGACGACCTCGGACACGAGGTGAAAGTAAGGCTTCCACGACTCCGGGATGCGATGCTCCTTGGACTTGCGGCCCAGCGAACCGCAGAAGGGGCACGGAGCGATCGTCATGAACACGACGCTACCGACTCACGCTGCATCTATCTGCGGCGTAGGCATGGACAGGGGCAGGGGCAGGGGCAGGACATCGCTGGTCACGCACCGTTCTGCGCGCATCAGAGTTCGACGGCCAGCCACCGACGACGCATTGCCCCCTTCGCATGTCACTTCCCGCCGGTAGCCTGGAAGGGCGCCAACGAGGTCGCATAGAGAGGACGAAATGGCCAAGTCAGTGTTCTACAGCTTCCACTACGACAACGATGCGTGGCGGGTTCAGCAGATCATCAACATGGGTGTTGTCGAGGGTCAGCCGCTGCTGAACTCCCAGGAATGGGAGGAGGTGAAGAAGAAGGGCAAGGCCGCGATTGAGAAGTGGATAGACGACCAGATGGCCTACAAGAAGGCCGTGGTCGTGTTGATCGGGTCAGAGACGGCCGACCGCCCGTGGGTGGACTACGAGATTCGTAAGGCGTGGAATGCGAAGAAGCCGCTCATTGGCATCCGCATCAATGGCCTCGCCGATTCGTCTGGCAACACCGCCACCGCAGGCGTGAACCCCTTCGAGAAGGTTTCGTTGAAGGATGGAACCAAGATTTCCGACTATGTGAAGGTCATCACTCCCGGCGGTTCGACCAGCAAAGAGGTTCACGCAAGCATCAAAGCAAATCTGTCCAGCTGGGTCGACCAGGCGTACGCCCGCTCATGAGCACGGCCGGCGGGGAGGAAGAGTGCCCGTTCTGCGAGATTGTTGACCGTGACGATCCGGACGCCCGCGAGGTTTACCGGGATGAGCACACGGTCGCCTTCTTCCCCACCGAGCCAGCCGTACTAGGCCACATTATGGTCATCCCCCGTGCACATGTTCCCGACATCTGGCATCTCACAGACGTCCAGGCCCAGCAGCTCAGCGTGACCGCACTGCGGATCGCGACCGCGATCCGCGACAGCCTGCACCCGGACGGGTTGAACGTCATCCAGTCAAACGGTGAGGCGGCCAGCCAGAGTGTTCTGCACGTGCATGTGCACCTGGTGCCGCGCACCGAGGGTGATCGCATCGGACGGATTTGGCCCCCGGAGAGTAACTACAGCGAGGCGCAGAAAGACGATGCCTGGGAGGTGTTGCGGGCGGCTTGTCGGGCTATCGGCAGTGAAGCCACACCAAGACAGCCAGGCCCACCAGCAGGATGATGCCGTAGTAGTCACGCACGGACCATGACCACACCACCTTGCCCCATCCGATCGACTCGCATTGGGCGCGAGTGAGGGTTCCGCAGTACCGGGTCGCGTTCATCTCGTAGACGTCAACGGCCTCATCTCGGGCCGCGTCGAACAGCAACCGATACTTGCGTTCCTCGCGAAGATAACGGGCGTCAACGGCGGCGAACAGCAGCACCGCGAACATACCCAACAACGCCACCACAGCCGATGAGTTCGTGCCGGCGTAGCCGTATGCAGCGGTCGCGATTGTCAGCGCCCATCCCTTGGCAACGGCCGATGCGGAGGACATCCGCCCAATCGCCGTCTGAATGAAGGCCAGATGTTGGCGGCGGTCCTCGGAGAACTGCACCGGAGCTTGATCCGTCACTCTGCCCCCTCACGTCGTCGTGGTATCAGCATATCGACGCACTCCGCTTGCGAATGGCTCACGCCGGGCAGGCAGCCGGACACTCCAGATCGAGGCCACGCGGGCGGCCTCTGCGTCGATGCCCGCGCCCGATGGGATTATGTAGAAGGACTACTCACGGGAGGCGGCTCGATGGCGCAGGACTACCCGTTGGAAGAACTCAGTCCGCGTGCGTTCGAACAACTCACGGTCGCGTTGGCTCTTAAGGTACTCGGGCATGGAGTCGAGGCCTTCGGGTCGGGTCCGGATGGCGGCCGCGAAGCGACGTACACGGGCCCAGTGAATTGGTCCGCGACAACGGGGTTCGGTGCCGACTCGTGGGACGGGTATGTCGTCCTTCAAGCGAAGCAGAAGGAAACCCTCGGCACTCCGGCGCAGAACGCCTCTTGGCTGCTGAAGCAGGTTTCCGAAGAGTTCGACTCCTGGTTGGCCAATGACAGCAAGCGAGGCCGGCTTCCTCAATACATAGTCTTCGTGACGAACGCGAGGCTAAGCAGCGTCGCGGACGCTGGAGGAATCGACCAGATCAATGCCAGCATCCGGCAGCGAATCAGCGCGCCAGTGCCGGGCTCAGACGGTAAAGACTCGCTCGCAGCCCGCGGCCTTCGCGCCGCAAAGGTCTGGCATCGTGACCAACTCAACGGCCTGCTGACTGTGAACGACGGAATCCGAAACGCGTTCAAGGGAATGCTGACGGTCGGAGATATCCTCACTCGACTCGGTGCGCTTGGCGGGTTACTTGAGCCTTCTCAGTTCGAGCCTGTACTGAAGGCTCACGCAATGAGAACTCTGGGTGTGGAACGATGGGTGAACTTCAGCGATGCGGGCGGAACAACTCGACAGTCCGTTGACGAGGTCATCATCGATCTCAAGGCTGATGGCACTCGTGCCGAGAACATGACGCTGATGCACGAGGTGATTGATCGCGGCGACTCAGTATTGAAGCCATCTTTCCATCCCACGCCACCCCATCTCGTCCTAACAGGACAGCCGGGCAGCGGCAAGAGCACAACGACGTCGTTCTTGACCCAGATGTATCGGTCCGGATTCGCTGCCGACGAATCGCTGACCCCAACGACGTCCGCCATCGTCGATGGGACCGCGGCCGCTCTGAAACGCATCAACGTACGACCACCAAAGAACCATCGCTGGCCGATTCGGGTGAACCTCGCGCATTATGCCGACGAGCTTGGTCCAAGTGGCGACAAGAGCCTTTTGAGATGGCTTAGCGAACGCGTGACCGCGCGCGCCGAGTTAGATATCAAGCCGCACACGTTGAAGAGGTGGATTCAACACTGGCCCTGCCTTGTAGTCTTTGATGGGCTCGATGAAGTCACCGCGCCAGAAGTACGCCCCCGCGTCCTGGACGAGATCAGAACGTTCGTCGAGGAAGCGCACCAGGACGATGCAGACCTTCTCGTGGTCGTCACTACGCGGCCTATGGGCTACACGGAACAGATCATGCCCGAGCTCTTCACCCAGCTCGATTTGAAGTACCTGGATGCTCCGACCGCAATCAGCTACGGGCGCCACATCACGTCTCGCCGCCTGTCCGATGACCTGGATCGGCGGGATCAGGTGATTAGCCGCTTCGAGAAGCAGGCCTCCGACGCGACCATGCTGCGACTCATGAAGACGCCTCTACAAGTCCTCATCATGACCCTGATTCTTGAACAGTTCGGCGTCCTCCCCGCCGACCGATATCAACTCTTCTGGCGCTACTTCGAAACCATTTATCAGCGAGAGTCAGCAAAGCCCACAAACCTCGCACCATTCCTCACGGAACATCGACCAGCGATCACAGACTTGCACGAATCCGTCGGGCTCTCGCTACAGATCCATGCCGAAACCTCGACCGATGCGCGCTCGATCCTTACCAAAGCTGAACTCCGCCAACTTGCCGTCCAACGTCTCGTTCAGGTCGGTCACCAGCTCGGCCCAGAGGTGGACAGGATCGCCGATCGGATTGTGCAGGCAACTACCGAACGTCTGGTGCTGTTGGTGCCCGCAGAAGACGACGGCGTCTCGTTTGAAATACGCAGCCTTCAGGAACTAATGGCTGCCCGCGCGTTGAGCAACGTCACCGACGAGCAACTACACGCCCACCTCTCAACAACCGCTCCTAGCCCACACTGGCGCAATACATGGGTGTTCGTGGCGGGACGGACATTCGCCGAAGGCCCTGACCATCGCCGGAACCTCGTCACCGAAGTCGTGGAGAACGTGGACAAGAGCGCTAACTGGCCAGGCTGGCTATGCGCAATCGGACCGGAACTGGCGGCTTACCTCCTCGACGATGGCCTAGCGGCGCGAACTCCCCGATGGCAGCGACGGCTCATCGACGTCGCGCTAAGAGCGCTCTCAGGTCCGGTCCCCCAAGACAATCGCGCCGTCGCAATAGGCCTCTCAAATGCCAGCGTGGGGAATGACCTGATGTACATCCGAAACGCGCTCAAAACTGCGTTCGCGGGAACCCCCATCGCGCGCACGATCGCGCACTCCATCTTGACCATAGGCCAGTTCGGCGCACCCATACCGGAGGCACAAACCTCCCGCGAGAAGCAGTCCGGCGTCAAGACCACCGGGTCGAACGCCCTGTTGGCCGACCTCATTGAGCCCCAGCTATCCGAGCTCGGACTGTCGGGCACCGCTCGCCAATCGCTGGACAGCATCGTCAACGAGCTTCGCGATACGGCTCTCACGGCCGCTTGGGACGCCGGACGACAGCGACTACTCGCAACACTGCCAGCAGCGCTGCCTCTCACGACCGCAGGGCTACGAGACGGCGAGGTCGGGACCGCCCTCGAAATCTCGCTAGGGGCGCTCGGACCGGAGAACTGGAGCGCCACGGCGGCATTGGGACAAGCAGTGTGGCCCTCGCTAGCTCGGGCACCAATCGGGCAAGAGCTTAGATCGCAGATGCAGGTGGACCCTACTTCGTAGTCGCTCTCATGAGCGTTCGCCCGCCGTACGCTTCGCGCTGCGCGTACTCAGTAGTGGCGTCAGAGATTCCATGTGGTATTGCCGGCCTGGGTCGCTCCGGACACAAGGACGTTGAGGCCCGCGCGCACCGAGGCGTCGAGCACGCGGGCGGCGTGCGGGGTGAGTGATCCGCGCTCGACGAGGTCGTCGAGCGACCGGGCCCGCACGAGGTACTTGCGGATGTTGACCGCCCAGTGCTCCCGGGTGATCTCCGGGATGACGACGTGCAGCCGCTCCCCACCCGGCAGGGCGGCATCGACGAATGGCGAGGAGAGGTCGATCCGCCGTCCGCTCGACCGGAGCATCCGCTCGACGAGGTCGCGCACCTGCTGCGTGTCGAGCAGGACCGTCGTCAGCTCGGCACGGCCGTGGCGGGCGGCGAACACCTTCCCCGGCTCGTTGATCCACAGCTCCTCGACCTCCGGGTCGTCGAGCAGCGACTGGAGCGGGCCGAAGCCGACCACCGCGTCCATCACGTGCTTGATCGCCGCGTCGATGTCGGCCAGGGGTGGGACGAGGCCGCGCGTGGACCGCTCCTCGTACTCGGCCGCCGCGGCGACGACGAGCGCCCGGGTCGCCTCCGACTCGCGGGCGGGGTCGATGCCTCGCCTGCGGACGAGCTCGCGCACCTCGGACTCGAGCATCGACAACGGATCGATCATCCTGTTCTCCCCCATGAGGATGTGCTGGCACGGCCCGCAGTGCCCGGGTTGCGTGACGTCGAAAGGATCGTGCATGTCACCCCAGTCTCGCCCAGATGACCGAGCTCGCGAGCGTGCGCCCACAGGCCAACGCAGGCGCGGTATTACGAGTTATACTCACTTCCATGAAGACTGCCATCTCGATTCCCGACCGCGATTTCGAGCGCTTCGAGCGCGTGGCTGCGCGACACGGAATGAACAGGTCGCAGTTCTTTCGACGGGCCGCACAGCGTCTGGTCGAGGAGCTCGAGGGCGAAGCCGAACTCACAGCCCTGGCGGACTCCGTGATCGAGCGGGCCGGGCAGCCTGGCGCCGACAGCCCGTTCCTGCACGAGTCGGAGCGCACGATGCTCCGGAGCACCGACTGGTGATCTCGCACGGCGACATCGTCTGGGTCGACTTCGGGTCACCTCGCGGGTCTGAACCTGCCAAGCGGCGCCCTGCCGTCGTCATGCAGGAGGACTGGCTTCTCGCCACACAGATCTCGACCGTCCTCGTCACGCCGCTGACGTCGAACACCTCCCTCGAGGCATTCCCCGGGAATGTGCTGCTCCCTGCGGTCGCCGCCGGGCTCGACAAGGACTCCGTCGCCGTCGTGTCGCAGGTCGGACCCGTCAGTCGCGAGTTCGTCGAACCACACCCGGTCGGACGAACACCGTCCTACCTCCTCACGAGAATCGCCGACGGCATCCGCCTCGTCATGGGTATCTGAACGCACGTCCAGTACGCACACGGGTCGGCACCGTGAAGTCCAGGTGCAGCTGCATGGGGACGTCGTGGTCGGGCCAGGTCGTCGGCTCGAGCCGCTCGACCTCCTGGAACGCGAGCCGCGCCGTTCCGGAGTCGTCGGTCAGCACCAGCCAGTCGGGGTGTTCGGTGCCGCCGGGCTCGTCGCCCGGCCGGTACGAGTAGCCGAACAGCTCGCGGTAGAACTCGGCAAGACCCCGGACGTCGGTCGTGTCGATGACGGTGTGGAGCAGCCGTGGGTACTCGGTCATGTGTGCCTCCCGGGCATCATCCTTCGCCGACCAGCCCACGCACACAAGGGCCGACCGATGAGGCACACCGACCCCGCGCCCTCGCGTGGGAACGGAAGTCCGCTCGCTCGTCGGGCCGAAGTCCGCTCACTCGTCAGAAAAGCCCCTCACTCGTCGAGATGAGGGGTATCGGGCCTGCGGCTCGGAATGGTCTTGACCGATCGGTTTAGACTTGGACCGATCGGTCAAAACCTGCGGAGGCCCCATGAGCACCACCGACGTCGTCGAGCACCTGCACGTCCGCCGCCCGGCTCTCCCTGTCGAGCGGCGGGCCATGGCGCTCTGGGCCCTGCGGGCGCTCCTCGTCTGGGGCGCAGCGCTCGCCGCGCTCGTCGTCGTCGCCGTGATCTGGGAGTCCGCCCGGCCCTGGCTGCTCGCCCCGACGGTCGCGGTCGGCGTCGTCCTCCTGGTGCGACTCGCCGTCGAGCCCTGGTGGCGCTTCCGGGTGCACCGCTGGGAGCTGACCGAGCACGCCGTCTACGCCACCGCCGGCTGGCTCGTGCAGGAGTGGCGGGTCTCCCCCACCTCCCGCATCCAGACCGTCGACGCCGTCCGCGGCCCCCTCGAGCAGCTCCTCGGGCTCTCCACCCTGCGCGTGACCACGGCGTCGTCCTACGGCGCCGTCAAGGTCCAGGGTCTCGACCGCGCCGTCGCCGAGGAGGCCTCGACGCGGCTGGCGAAGGACGCCGAGCTCACCGAGGGGGACGCCACATGAGCGGCGACCTCGCCGACGACACCGTGGAGACCGACGCCGTGGAGACCGAGACCGGGGAGACCGGCGCCGAAGCCTCGTCCGAGCCGTGGCTGCGCCTGAGCTACCGGGTGATCTGGGTGGACCTCACCCGCAGCCTGGTGTCCACGCTCCCCGTGCCGATCGCCCTCGCGTTCGGCATCCGGCCCGAGCTGGGCTCGTTGTGGCCGTTCGTGCTCATCGCGGCGGTCGGCATCCTCGGCGCGGTCGCCGACCTCGTCCGGTGGGCGTTCACCCGCTACCGGATCACGCCGACCCACGTCGAGCGCCGCACCGGGGTGCTCGTGCGCTCCCACCGCACGATCCGGCGCGAACGCATCCGCAGCGTCGACACCGAGGCCAGGCTCCACCACCGGTTCGGCGGGCTCCGGGTCGTCGCCATCGGCGCCGGGCAGCAGGCGGCCGCGGGCGAGTCGGCGCTGCGGCTCGACGCGCTCGCGCGCGCGGACGCCGAGCGGCTGCGCGAGGAGCTCCTGCGCACGCCGGGGCGACAGGCACCACGGGCGGCCGACTCCCCGGCAACCACCGAGGAACTGACATCCACGGAGGAGCCGGCGACCGCCGACGACCCCGCACTCGCCGACGCCCCGTCACCCGACGACGACCACGCGACGGTGTTCGCGACCTTCCGCGCCTGGTGGGCCGTCTATTACCTGTTCAGCATCTGGTCCTTCGCAATGGCGGCGGGGCTCATCTGGGGCGGGTACTGGTTCGCGCTGACGTTCGGGGTCGACCTCCTGCAGATCTCCGGCCGCGTCGTCGACTGGGGCTCGCTCGACACCCTCGGGAGGGTCGCCGTCATCCTTGCCGGCGGCGCGGTCGTCGGCGCCGTCGGGATGGGCGTCAACTTCCTCGTCTCCTGGTGGTACTTCGAGCTCGCCCGCGTCTCCGCGGAAGGCACGACCTTCCTCCGCACGCGACGCGGGCTGCTCAGCACGCGCGAGGTCAACCGGGACGAGGCCCGCACCCGGGGCCTGTCGATCAGCGAGCCGCTGCTCGGGCGGCTCATCGGCATGGCGGACACCGAGATCGTGACCACCGGCCTCAGCGTGTGGGACCCCTCCGAGCCGACAGCGATCCTCCCGCGCGGACCGGTCCGGGTGGCCCGCCGGGTCGCGGGCCTGGTGCTCGGCGCCCCGTCACCGTTCGACGCGCCCCTGCGCCGCCACCCGGGCGCCGCCCTGGTCCGACGCGCCGTGTGGGCGGCCGGGCTCGCCGCCGCCACCGCGGCCGCCGTGGCAGCTCCCGTGCTCACCGGAACGGTCCCGGCGTGGGTCGGGTGGACGCCGCTGGTGGTCTGGCTGCTCGGGCTGCTCGGCGCGGTGATCGCCTACCGCGCGCTCGGGCACGCGATCGCGGGCGAGCACCTCGTCGTGCGCTCCGGGCTGGCGGCCCGGACCACCACCGCGCTGCACCGGGACGCCGTGAGCACGATCGCCGTCCGGAGCTCGCTGCTGCAGCGCCGGCTCGGGCTGCGCTCCGTCTCCGCGATGACCGCCGGCGGGTGGGGCGCGTACGAAGCCCTCGACGTCGCCGCCCGCGAGTCGGTCGGCCTCGCGGCCGGGTTCGCCCCCGGCCTGATCGACGAGATCACCGTCCCCGAGCGGGCACGATGACACCGTGACCGCCTCCCCCACGTCCTTCACGGCCGCGGCCCGGCGCCGGCAGATCGTCGCCGCGGCCATCACCACCGTCAACGAGGTCGGCTATCCACGCACCTCGCTCGCCGAGGTCGCGCGCCGCGCCCGCGTCGCGAAGAGCGCGGTCGTCTACTACTTCGGCACGCGGGACGCCCTGCTGCTGCACGTCCTCGAGCACGTGTGGGGCGATCTCGGGGTGGCGCTCGCCGCCGCGGCCGGCCGGGACGAGGAGCCGAAGGCGCGGCTGCGCGCCTACGTCGAGGCCTACCTCACCCACCTCGACTCGCACCGGGCCGAGATCGCGGCGGGGGCCGAGATCGCCATCTCGCACCGGGACGCGGACGGCACGCCCGTCTATCTCACGGTCGACACCGACGACACCGCGCTGCTGCGGGACATCCTCAGCCGGGGAATGGCCGCGGGCGTGGTGCGGCGGATGCCGCTCGACGTGGCCGTCGACCTCGTGGAGCACGTCATCGACATCCCCACCACGGTGCTGCAGCGCGACCTCGACGCCGACCTCGGCGCCCTGCTGCCGGAGGTCACCACGACGATCCTGCGCGGCCTCGAACCCGATCGCGCATAATCTTTACGCCGGCAACTTACCGGTGGTAACTTCCTGGCATGCCAGCGAGCTACCACCACGGCGACCTCCGCCGCGCCGTCCTCGACGAGGCCCTGCGCGTCGTCGCCGCCACCGGCCCCGAGAGCCTGTCGCTGCGCGCGATCGCCGCCGCGATCGGGGTCTCGCACACCGCCCCGCGCCACCACTTCGGCTCCCGGGACGGGCTGCTCACCGCGATCGCCACCGAGGGCTTCGACGGCCTCGCCGACGCACTCGTCGCCACCCGCGAGTCCGGCGGCTCCTTCCTCGACGTCGGGGTCGCGTACGTCGAGTACGGCACGAGCCACCCGGCCCACTTCGCCGTGATGTTCGCGCCCGACCTCCTGCTCGACGACCCGGAGCTGGCACGCGCCAGCGGTCGCGCCTTCGCCGAGCTGCGCGGCGGGGTCGAGGCGATGAGCGCGAACGGCCGCGTCGAGGACGCGCACGCCGCCGTCGTCGCGGGGTGGTCGCTCGTCCACGGACTCACCACGCTCGCCCTCACCGGCAACCTCGAGCGCGCGGACCTCACCTCCGGCCGGCTCCCCGACCCGGACGTCACCGACCTCGCCCGGCGCGCCGCGGGCATGCTCTTCGGGTCACCGACATGACACCGCGCACCGCCCGCCGCGCCGCGCGCGCCGCCGGCCTGGGCACCCTCGCGTTCGCCGGTACGAGCGCCCTGCTCCTGCTCGGCGCCTCCCTGGCGGTACCGGGCTGGAGCCGCGCCCCCGAGCTCGACCCGCCGCCCACGGCTCCGGTCGCCGACCTCGGGCTCGCCACGGCGCCGACGGGCGGCTTCACCGTCACCGCCGACGTCGTCGAAGCCACCGGGGCGCCCGCCTTGCTGGCAATGCCCGACGCCGGCGCGGACGTCGCCGTCGTCCTCCAGCCCGGCGCGGGCGGCGCCGACCGGGACCGGATGCGGGACACGGCCACCCACCTCGCCTCGCTCGGGGTGGCGGCCCTGTCCTACGACAAGCGCGACACCGGCGCCTCCCCCTTCACCCGCGACTACCCGGGCCTGACCGAGGACCTCGCCGCGGCCGTCGAGCACGTGCGCGCGGAGACCGGCGCCGGGCGGGTCGGCGTCCTCGCGGTCTCCGAGGGCGGCTGGATCGCGCCGGCGGCGGTCCGGTCGGGCGACGCCGACTTCCTCGTGCTCGCGAGCACGCTCGCCGTCACGCCGCTCGAGCAGGTCGCCTGGATCGCGGACTCCCGCCTCACGTGGGCGCCGGACCTCGTGCGGCGCATGCCGGCGACGGCCCTCGCGTCCGGGAGCGACTGGTTCGACTACACCGATGCCGACCCGGTGCCCGACCTCGCGGCGATCGAGACCCCCGTGCTCGGCCTGTGGGGCGCCGAGGACCCGGTCGTTCCCGTGGCCGAGACCGTGCGGCGCACGAGCGGAGCCGTCGACCACCTGACGGCTGTCGTCCTTCCGGGGGCCGGGCACGACGTCCCGTCCGAGGCGCTCGATCTCGCGGCCGCCTGGATCCACGCCGGCACCCCGGACGCGGAGGCCGACGTCGTGCACGGTGTCCCACCCACGGACCTGACCGGGGTCGGCGAGCTGCCCGACGCCCGCTGGTACATGCACCCGCTCCTCCACCTCGCCGTCTCGGCGCTCGTCACGACGCTCGTCGTGCGGCGCGCGCTCGGCCACCACGCACTCCCGCTCCCCCTCCGAAGGGCCCGATCATGACCGACCTCAACGCCGGGATCGTCCTGCTGACCGTGGTCGCCATCGCGTTCGGCGGGAGCTTCCTGCTCCGCGTCGTCGGCGGCGGCGTGCCGGCCAACGAGCTCCAGCGCACCTACTTTCGGGCCGGCCACGCGCACGCCGGCGTGCTCGTCATCCTCGGCCTCGTCGTCGGGCTCTACCTGCGGGGCGCCGACGTCCCCGCGTGGGCGGAGGCGATGTCCGGCGGGGTGCTGCTCGGCGCGATCCTCATGCCGCTCGGGTTCTTCCTGTCCGTCATCGGCCGGGACCCGCAGCGACCGAACGCGATGCGCTGGTGCATCGTGGCCGGCGGGATCTCGGTGGTGGTCGGCGTGATCGGGGCGGGCGTCGGGCTCATCGTTGCCGGGTGAGCGGCCCCACAGGAATGCGTGCCTCCGGGTCGTCGTTGTCGCTCCCGGTGCCCCGCGCACCGCAACCGCACCCGATGAAAGGTGGCACATGCCTGTCCTGCCCCGGACCGACCTCGACGTCTTCCCGCTCACCCTCGGCACCAACACGTTCGGCTGGACCTCGGACCGCGAGGTCTCCTTCGCCGTGCTTGACGCGTTCGTCGCCGCCGGCGGCACCCTCGTCGACACCGCCGACCTGTACTCGGTGTGGGTCGACGGCACGGGCGGCGTGTCCGAGCAGGTCATCGGCGACTGGATGGCCGCGCGCGGCAACCGCGCCGACGTCGTGCTCGCCACGAAGGTCGGCGGCCTGCCGACCCGCCCGGGCCTGTCGAAGGAGAACGTCACCGCCGCGCTGGAGGACTCCCTGCGCCGCCTGCAGACCGACTACGTCGACCTCTACTACTTCCACTACGACGACGAGAAGGTCTCGATCGCCGACCAGGCCCGCACCGCGCACGAGCTCGTCGAGTCCGGCAAGGTGCGCCACATCGCCCTGTCCAACCACTCCCCCGAGCGCATGCGCGAGTTCTTCGAGACGGCGACGCGCGAGGGGCTGACCGTGCCGGTGGCCATCCAGCCGCAGTACAGCCTCCTCCACCGCGCCGACGTCGAGAACGGCTACGGCGCGATCGCTCAGGAGTTCGACGTCGCCGTCCTGTCGTACTTCTCCCTCGCCTCGGGCCTGCTGACGGGCAAGTACCGCACGGCCGAGGACCTCGAGGGCGCCGCGCGCAAGGACATGGCCTCCGGGTACCTGGGCGAGCACACCTTCGGCGTCGTCGACGCGGTCGTCGAGGTCGCCGAGGCGCACGGCGTGGAGCCCGCGACCGTGGCGCTCGCCTGGCTGCTCGCCAAGGGCGTCACCGCCCCGATCGCCTCGGCCAGCACGGTCGAGCAGCTGCCCGCCCTCATGGCGGCGCCGTCGCTCACCCTGACCGCGGACGAGATCGCCCGGCTCGACGCCGCGTCGCAGCCCTACGCCCGGGCGGCCTGACCCACCCCATGGGTCTGGCCCACGCGTCGGCCTCACCCATCGCCGGTCAGTGCCTCCGCACGATGACCGGCCGCACGGCCCCGGACGAGCCCCCGCTCGTCCGGGGCCGTCGCCGTCTCCGACGGCGGCCCGCCGGAGCGATCTGCGGTCCCGGACCCGCACCCCGTACGGTGGAAGCCGTGGCCTCGGACCGGAAGCGACGACGCGCGGCCCGCCGCATCAAGGCCGGCGACGGCAGCGAGCTCAAGCGCTTCCGCTGGTGGCAGCTGTTCTTCCGCTCGCTGTTCCACGCGCGCATCCCGGACGCCGCGGGCGAGGCACCCATCTGGTCCGTCGACGTGCGCCACGGTGGTGACTCGAACGGCGAGGTCTGGGCCGTGCTCTACCGCGCGGGGAAGCAGCACGCGCGGTCGAAGCCCCCGGCGCTGTTCCCGGTGCCCGGCGGGACCATCGAGGTCGCGACGAGCGGGTACGGGCTCCGGCGCTGCCACTTCGTCGCCCACGACGGGACGGAGTACCAGCTCTCCCCGGACCCGCGCTCGGCCGAGGGGCGCCGCGCGCGGCTCGAGCACAACCACCCGGGAGCGAGCCGCCTCATCGGGGCCGTCTCGTGGACGATCCTCGCGGTCGCGCTCGTGCTCGGGGTGCCCCAGCTGGTCCAGGAGATCTCGCAGATCCCGCCGGTGGCCGAGCGGTTGGGCACCTTCACGTCCCCGTTCCAGCTGCCCGCCTGGTTCAACATCTCGCTCGTGGTGGCCTCGCTCCTGGCCAGCACCGAGCGTGCGCTCCGACTGCGCCACCACTGGCTTCTCGACGGCGGGCTCTTCGACGGCGAGAGCTAGCGGCTCACGCTCCCCGCAGGTGCACGCCCAGGTCGTGACGACCGGCCGCGCGCGGTCCGATGTCCGTGGTGGGTGCGAGGGTCGGACCCGGCGGCGCGGCGTCCCCCAGCTTCCGCGCCACCACACCCCACCGGCACCCGCTGCGGGAACCGGACCGCCCCCTGCCCTGGAGCCCCCATGACACGTCCGCACCCCAGCTGCGGACCCGGGGCGGGCGTGTCCCGACCTGGACCGCGGTCCTCACGGGTGCCGGTGGCCTTGCTCTCGGCGTGGGTGCCACCCTCGCGGTCGTCGCCCTGACCGGTACGAGTTCAGCGGAGGCCGGGTCGACGGACGCGCCGGCGGGACCGTCGGTCGCCGAGCTGGCCATGACCGCGGCCGCCACCGAGTGCGCGGCGGCCGAGACCGAGGGCCTCGCGGCGGTCGACGACGGCCGGACGATCACGTTCGACAACCGTGGCGGCGAGGACGTCTTCGGTGCCGACTACGCATCCATCAGGTGCGTGCTCGACGCGCTCGACATTCCCGCGAGCATCGATACCCACATCGGGCAGACGACCTCGCTCGACGGCCGCCAGACCGCGGAATGGAACGGCCTGCAGATCCAGTGGTCCTACCACCCGGACCGCGGGCTCGACGGCCTCGTGACGATCGTCGACGGCTGAGCCCCTCGGCCGGGGAGGGCCGACACCCACCGCACCGTCCGTCCCCCTCGTCCACGCATCCGACACATCCGGGGCCCGGACCTCACGCGTGCTCGAGCACGCTGCGCGCGCTCGCCTCGGGAGACAGGTCGAGGCGGCGGAGCGTCTGCGCGTTGAGCGCCACGACGATCGTCGAGAGCGACATGAGGATCGCCCCGACCGACATCGGCAGCACGAACCCGATCGGCGCGAGGATGCCGGCAGCCAGCGGCACCGCGAGGAGGTTGTAGCCCGCGGCCCACCACAGGTTCTGTCGCATCTTGCTGTAGCTCGCCCGGGACAGCTCGATGACGGAGAGCACCGAGCGCGGGTCGGAGCTCGCGAGGACCACCCCGGCCGAGCCGATCGCCACGTCCGTCCCGGCACCGATGGCGATGCCGACGTCGGCCCGCGCGAGCGCGGGGGCGTCGTTGACGCCGTCGCCGACCATCGCCACCGTGCGGCCCTCGCCCTGCAGCGAGGCGACCTTCGCCTCCTTGTCCTCCGGCCGCACACCGGCGAAGACCCGGTCGATCCCCAGCTCGGCGGCGACCGCCTCGGCGACGGGCCGCGCGTCCCCGGTGACCATGGCGACCTCGACGCCCAGCGAGTGCAGGGCGTCGACGGCCTCGCGGGACTCGGGTCGGACGTCGTCCGCGAGGCGCAGCGCGCCGACGACCTCGTCGCCGATCAGGACGTGGAGCACCGTCGAGCCGTCGGCGCCCCAGTGCTCCGCCACCGGCATCGGCTCGGCGCCGCGCTCGGCGAGCAGGTGCGGGCCGCCCACGGACACGCGTGCGCCGTCGACGTCGGCGCTGACGCCGACCGCCGGCGAGGCGGTGAACCCGGTGGCCGCCGGGACGTCGAGGCGCCGCTCGGCGGCGGCTCCGACGATGGCGCGTGCCAGCGGGTGCTCGCTGTCCGCCTCGGCGGCCGCGGCCAGGCGCAGGACGCCCTCCTCGGAGCGGTCGGCGGCGGGATCGACCGCGGTGACGACGGGCTCGCCGCGCGTGAGCGTGCCCGTCTTGTCGAACAGGACGACGTCGACCGTGCGCATCAGCTCGAGCGCGAGCCGGTCGGTGACGAGCACACCGCCACGCGCAGCGCGCTCGGTGGCGATCGAGACGACGAGCGGGATGGCGAGGCCGAGCGCGTGGGGGCAGGCGATGACGAGGACGGTGATGACCCGGACGACGGCGGCGTCCGGCCTGCCGAGCGCGAACCACGCGATCGCGGTGAGCGCCGCGGCCCCGAGGGCGAACCAGAACAGCCATCCCGCGGCGCGGTCGGCCAGGCGCTGGGCCCGCGAGGTCGAGCTCTGCGCCTGCTCGACGAGGGAACGGATACCGGCGAGCGTCGTCTCGTCGCCGGTCGCCGTGACCTCGACGCGCAGCCCGGAGTCGGTGGCGACGGTGCCCGCGACCACCTGGTCGCCGGTCTCTCGCAGGACGGCGGCCGACTCGCCCGTGACGAGCGACTCGTCCATGCTGGCGGCGCCGTCGACGATGCGACCGTCGACGGGCACGGTGGCCCCGGGGCGCACGACGACGACGTCCCCGACGACGAGGTCGGCCGGCGACACGCGTACGACGTCGTCACCGTCGACCCGCTCGGCCTCGTCGGGCAGGAGGGCGGCGAGGGAGTCGAGGGCCGAGGAGGTGCTCGCGAGCGAGGCCATCTCCACCCAGTGGCCGAGCAGCATGATGACGACGAGGAGGGCGAGCTCCCACCAGAACGTCAGCTCGCCCCGCAGCAGTCCGAGGTGCGCGCCCCACGAGGCGAGGAGGGCGACCGTGATCGCCATGGCGATGAGCAGCATCATGCCGGGCGTGCGCGACCTCAGCTCGTCGACGCCGCCGGTGAGGAAGGGGCGGCCTCCCCACACGTACATGACCGTGCCGAGCACGGGGGCGACCCAGGTCAGCCAGGTCGCGTCCGGGAGCGAGTAGCCGACGAGGTCCGCGAACATCGGGTCCAGGACGGTCGTCGGGATCGCGAGCACGAGCATGATCCAGAACAGGCGCCGGAACTGGGCCACGTGGTCACCGTGACCCGCGTGCCCGCCGTGGCCGACGTGCTCGCCGTGGCCCCCGTGACCTTCATGGTCACCGTGACCCGCGTGCGCGTCATGCCCGGCGTGCGCGTGCCCGTGGCCTCCACCGCTGCTGTGCTCCTGCTCGACCGACATGCAGCCATCATATACCCCCCGAGGGTATAAAGCACGAGCGGGTCGGCGCACTCGACGGTCCCGCCCCCGGCCCGCCGGGAGGCCCGGGCTAGCGGTTCGCCGAATGCAGGATGGGGCGGTAGACGAGCACCGTGGTGCGGCCGTCGAGCGTCGAGCTCTCGAGCAGCTCGAGGTCGAGGTCCGGTGCGCCGGCGAGGATCGGGCTCGTCCCCGTCACGCCCGAGACGACCGGGAAGACCGTCACCTGCATGCGGTCGACGAGGCCCGCCGCAAGCAAGGACCGGTTGAGCGTCAGGCTGCCGTGCGAGCGGAGCGGGACGTCGGACGACTCCTTGAGGCGGGAGACGACCTCGACGCCGTCCCCGGCGACGATCGTCGCGTCCGGCCAGTTGACGGGGCCCGCCAGGGTGGCGGAGACGACCGTCGCCGGCGTGTCCCGCATGCGGGTCACCCACGGGTCGAGGGCCTCGGACCCCGATGGAGGGTCCGTGAGCATGTCGACGAACTCCGCAAAGGTCGTGGCACCGAACACCATGCGCTGGTCGCGGTCGAACGACGCTCGACGGTGCTCGAGGAGCTCGGGGCCCTGCTTGCCCCAGTAGCCGCCCCAGTCGCCTCCGGGCCCGTAGGAGCCGTAGCCGTCGAGGGTGGTGAAGAGGTCGATCGTGTAGGTCGCGCTCATGGCTTCCTCGCCCTTCGTTCCCGCGGACGCGCCGCGCCGGACCGGTCGACCCGCGACCCTGGCCGCCGCCACGTGTCACCCGCCCGACCGGGGCACCGGCGAGCGAGGATCACGAGCCGCACTCAACATAGCGCCCGCGCCGTTCCGCCGGACAGGAGAGGTCAGATCGAGTCGACCACCAGCTTGCCCACGTGACCGCGCGACGCGAGCTCCGCCTGCGCCTCGCGGATGTCCGCCAGCGGGTAGGTCGCCGCGATCACGGGCCGCACGCTCCCGGCCCGCGCGATCGCCACGAGGGCGCGGAAGTGCGCCGGGGTGTGCATGCTCGAACCGATGACGCTGCGGTTGTGCAGGTAGAGGCGGCGGACGTCGACCGCGAGCTCGTGGCCGGCGAGGGCGCCGGCGACGATCCACCGCCCGCCGTCGCGCAGCCTCTCGATCCCGTCGGCCACGCCCGCCCCGGCGACGACGTCGAGGACGGCATCCACGCCATCGGGCGCGACCGCGTCGACGCCCGGCCAGGTCCCGGCGCGCCGGTCCACGACGGCCCGCGCGCCCGCCTGCCGCAGGACGTCCTCGTTGCCGCTGCTCACGGCCACGACGTCCGCCCCGCGCGCCGCGGCGAGCTGGACGAGGGCGAGTCCCACGCCGCCGGACGCACCGGTGACGACCACGGTCTCGCCGTCCGTCACGCCGCCGCGCTCGAGCATGCCGAGGGCCGTCCCGTAGGCGGTGGGCAGGGCGGCGAGCTCCGGATCCGTCAGCGGCGAGTCGTCGACCGGGTGCGCGCGCACGGCCGGGACCGCGACGTACTCGGCGAACCCGCCGTCGCGCTCGCTCCCGAGAAGACCCACCGGATGCGCGTCGTCGCCGTCCCCGTCGTATATCCCCGGGTCGACGAGGACGCGCCGACCGTCGAGTCCCGCGTCGACACCGGCGCCGCGCGCGACCACCGTCCCCACCACGTCGGCGCCCTGGATGCGCGGGAAGCCGATCGGCCCGCGCCAGCCCGATCGGGCGTCCGGGTCGCCCGGCCTCCCGTACGCGCCCTCCCGCGTCCACAGGTCCGTGTTGTTGAGCGCCGCCGCACCCACGCGCACGAGCACCTCACCGGGCCCGGCCGCCGGCACCGGCACGCGCGCCGGCTCGACCGCCTCCGGACCGCCGTGCCGCCGCAGCACCGCCGCAGCCATCGTCGCCTCCGACATGGTCTCCTCCTCCCAGACTTCACCGATCGGTGAACTACACTTCGACACTATGGTTCACAGATCAGTGAGGTCAACCCCCCTCGACGTCGACACCCTCACCCCCGCCGCCCGCCGGATCCTCGAGGCCGCGGCGGAGCTGTTCTACGACCGCGGGATCACGGCCGTCGGCGTCGATCTCGTGGCCGAGCGGTCCGGCGTCACCAAGCGCACCCTCTACGACCGGTTCGGCTCGAAGGACGTCCTCGTGGCGACCTACCTCCGCGACCGCGACCGCCGGTGGCGCGCGCTGGTCGAGGAGGCCGTCGGCGCCGCCGGCACCCCGGTCGAGCGGGTGACCGCGCCCTTCGCCGCGCTCGTCACGTGGTCCGCCGCCAGCCCGCGCGGGTGCGCGTTCATCAACGCGCTCGCCGAGCTCCCGGACCCGGACCACCCCGCGCACGCCGTGGCCGCCGAGGAGAAGAGATGGCTGCTCGACCTGCTCGAACGCCTCGCATCCGAGGAAGGCCTCGCCGACCCGCGCGACCTCGCGCTCACGCTCGCCAGCCTGCACGAGGGCGCGCTCGCGCTGCTCGGGGCGCTGCCCGAGGTCGACCCCGTGGGCGGGGCCATGCGGAGCGCATCCGCCCTGGTGAGTGCTTCGGCACGTCCGGACATGGGCTGAGCGGCGGCGCGCCAGCCCCACCGCCCCCGGGGCCAGCGCCTAACGTGGGCGCGTGACTCGCTCGCCCATCGCTCTGGCTGCGCTCGCGACCCTGGCTGTGCCGGGGCTCGACGTGGTGGCCACCCGACCCCCGGTCCGCACCACCACCGACTTCCAGACCACGGGTGTCCTCGACGCCCGCGGTCGCCACTGGGTGGTCCGGATGCCGCGCACCGCGGCGGCGGGCGCGTCCCTCGAGGGCGAGGTCGCCCTGCTCGAGCGGCTCGGCGAGCGGGTCGACGCCGGGGAGCTGCCGTTCGACGTCGAGCGGCCCGCCGGCTTCACTGTCCTCCCGGAGGGCGGCCGCGCCATGGTCTCCCGCGAGCTGCCCGGCCGCGCGATCGACCCCCGCGACGTCGAGGAGAGCCCGGCGCTCGCCGAGCACCTCGGCCGCGCCCTCGCCGCGCTGCACTCCCTCGACACCGACCTCGTCGGCAGCGCCGGCCTGCCCGTCTACGACATGGCGGCCTACCGTGCGCGCCGGCTCACCGAGGTGGACGAGGCCTCCCGCACCCGCCACTTGCCCGCCGAGCTCGTCCACCGCTGGGAGTCGGCCCTCGAGTCGGACGACCTGTGGCCCGCCGCCACGACGGTCGTCCACGGCGACCTCGACGCCGAGCTCGTGCGCGCGTCCGAGGACCGCGTGGTCGCGATGTCCCAGTTCGGGGACGCCCACGTGGGCGACCCGGCCGAGGACCTCGCCTGGCTCGTCACGTCCGTCGAGCCCGACAGCGTCGACGACGTCCTCGCGTCCTACGCCCGGCACACGGCGGCGCCGGAGGACCCGTTCCTCCTCGACCGCGCCCAGCTCGCGTCGGAGCTGCTGCTCACCCGGTGGCTGATGTTCGGGCTGCGCACGAAGGACGACGCGGTGGTCGGCGACGCCCGGGAGATGCTCGGCGAGCTCGCGCGCGACGTCGCCGACGCCCCGTCCATCGGCGCCGAGATGCGCGAGCACCTCGGCCGCTCGGCCTCCTCGGGCTCGGCCTCCTCCGGCTCGTCCCTGGCGGGCGCCGCCGCGGCCGGGGGGCCCGGGAACGGGGTCGGGTCCGACGCGCACGGTGACGATCCCACGCAGCACGGCCACGACGGCGGGACCGACGACGACCCGTGGGGGCACGGCCGGGTCGACGACGACGCGGCGGCCGACGCCGGGGAGTCGTTCTGGCCCGAGCCCGGTGAGGACGGGGCCGGCCACGGCACGGGCCCCGACGACGACGCGCACCGGGGAGGCGACGCGCCCGCTCCCCGCGACGACGGCTCGGAGGCGCGGCTCGACACCGAGGCGTGGCCCGCGTTCGACGTCCACCCGGGCGAGCCCACGGAGACGCCCGGCGTGCCGGAGCCGACGGCCGCGACGGCCGATCTCACCGAGGAGTACGAGCAGTGGCGGCGCGAGGGCCGCGAGATCTGACTCCTACCCGCCGATCCGCACCCCGTTCTCGATCGCTGACCTGATCCGTGCCTCGACCTCGGCCTCGCCGTCGGTCCGCGCCGGGATCGTCTCGGCGTGCAGCACGTAGTACAGGTGTGCGCGCACGTCCTCGATCGGGACGTTCTTCGCGCGCGACCAGGCGAGCCGGTTGACGTCGAGCTGCAGGAGCTTCGCCGCCCGATCCTTCACCCCGGGCACGCGCCCCGTCTTCCAGTCGACGATCTCGACCGTGCCGTCGTCGTTCGCGTAGACGGCGTCGATCCGGCACCGGAGCACGACCGGGCCGACCCGGACCTCGACGGGCTCCTCCACCGCGGTGGGCCGGCGGCTCCCCCACGCGGAGGACTCGAATGCCTCCTGGAGCCGGCGGAGCTCGCGCTCGTCGTCCGGCGCCGCTGAGGTCGCCACCGGGTCCTCGCCGTCCGCCCCGGCGCTGCCGCCCGCCCGGGCACCGTCCGCCGATCCGGTCGACCCGGCGAGACCCCCGAGCAGCGAGTCCGCGTCCCCGACGTCCGGGTCGAGGCCGAGTGCGCCGCGCTCGGCGTCGTCGAGGTACGGGACGAGCCCGGTGAGGACCTCCGCCTCGAACCGGTGCTCGACCCACTCGTGGAAGCGGGTGCCGAGGTCGGCCTCGCGGCGCGGCGCCCGGGGGATCGGCCGGAGGATCTGGCGCGCGAACCACTCCGGGTCGCTCGCGAGCGAGACCAGGCCGGTCGCGGCGAGGTGCTCGCCGAGCGGCACCTCGCCCCGGCGCGCGCGCAGCTCGTCGCGCTCGGCGAGCAGCAGCGCGGCCGCCCGGTCCCAGCGCGAGGCGTCCGCGCCGTCGTCGAGGTCGGTCGGCCCCGCGGCGGCCGCCTCCACAGCGTGGGCGGCGGCCCGGCTGCGGCGCGCCGCGGCTCCCTGCTGCTCGGGCGGGAGCGGCCAGGTGCCCGCGCGGACACGGCCGATCTGCGCGTTCTCGGTGGGGGCGTCCTCGGGCCGGTCGAGGACGTGGTCCTCGAGCGCCACCACCGCGCCGGTGTCGACCGCCTCGTCGAGGAACGGCGAGCGGAACCGCTCCGTCGTCGTCTCCTTGGTGAAGCTCGCCCAGGTGAGCAGCAGCTCGCTGCGCGCGCGGGTGACGGCGACGTAGGCGAGGCGGCGCTCCTCGGTCAGGGCGTGCTGCCCGGCCGCCCGCTTGAACTCCTCGATCGCGTCGTCCATCCCGTGCTGGTCGACGGCGCCCGTGAGCTCGAGCTGCGGCAGCCGGTCGGCGTCGCCGCGGACGCTCGCCGGGAGCTTGCCCTTGTCCGTGAGCCACGCGGACGCTGTCGGGACCCATGCCTCGGGCCCGTCCCTCGTCGACCCGTCGACCTTGGGGAACGACTTCAGCGAGAGGCTCGGGATCGCCACGACGTCCCACTCGAGTCCCTTCGACCGGTGCATCGTCAGCAGCTCGACGACGCCGCGCTGCGCGTCCTCGGCCTCCGTGCCGTCCGGCGCGTCCCCGAGGCCGTTCTCCTGCTCCTCCGCGCGGTCGAGGTAGCCGAGGAAGCCGGCCACCGATGCGCCGTCGACACCTGCGGCGTACGTCCGGGCGATGCGGACGAGCTCGTCGAGGCCCGCCCGGGCGGTCGCCGGGTCCTCGGTGGACGCCGCGACGACCTCGAGGTCGAGCCCGAGCGCCTCGACCGCCACGCCGACGGCGTCGTGGACGGGAAGTCGCACGGCGGACCGGATGCGCGCCAGCGCCCGCGACAGCTCGGTCAGCCGGCCCCGCGCCGCCTCGGTGAGCTCGTGCCCGGCCGAGGCGAACGCGTCGCGCGGCAGGTGGTCGATCGCCTCGGCGAGCGACTGCTCCTGGCGCGGGTCGATGGCGGACTCGTCGCGGTCGGCGCCTGCGTCGCTCGCGTCCGCACCGGAACCCGGCCCGACCCCGGCGGCCCCACCGGGACCGTCGACCGGCACCGCGCCCGCCGCGGCACCGTCGGAACCCGAGCCGTCGGCACCGGCCTCCGCGCCCTGCCGCAGCCCGAGCCGGGCGATGTGCCCGGCCCACGCCCACAGGGTCCGCAGGTCGGCCAGCCCCAGCCCGAGCCCGGTGACGAGCCGGACGAGCTGGTCGCCGCGCGTGGGGTCGACCGCGACGGCGAGTGCCGCCCGCACGTCGAGGATCTCGGGGCGCGTGACCAGGCCGCCGACGCCGACGATCCGGCACGGCACGCCCTCGAGCCGCAGCGCGTCCTCGAGCAGGGCGAGCTGGGCGTTCGTCCGGGTGAGGACCGCCGCCGTCGGGCCCGTGCCCGGCTCTGCGGCCTCGGCGGCGAGGAACGGCTCGTACCAGCGCTGCCGGAGCGCGTGCGCGAGCCCCTCCGCCTCGTCGACGTCGGTCGGGAACCAGGCGCCGAGGACGGTGCCTACGCCCGCACCGGGCCGCGCGCCGAGCGTGGGCAGGTCCCGGCCGGCGCCGGACCGCAGGGGCGCGGCCACGGCGTTGGCGACGTCGAGGATCGCGTGGTCGTTGCGCCAGGACACCGCGAGGCTCCGCACGGTGGCGGGCTCGGCGCCGCCGAACCGCTCGGGGAACTCGTCGAGGGCCGCCGCCGAGGCGCCGCGCCAGCCGTAGATCGACTGGTGCGGGTCGCCCACCGCCGTCACGGGCCACCCGCCGCCGAACGCCGCAGCGAGGAGGTCCGTCTGGGCCACGGAGGTGTCCTGGTACTCGTCGAGCAGGACGAGCCGGTACCGCGCGCGCAGCTCGTCGCGCACCTCGGGGATCTCCGTGACGATCCGGCGGGCGGCGTCGGCGATGTCGGCGAACGTGGCCACGCCGGTCGCCCGCCGCTCCGCCCGCAGCGCCTCGACCATCTCGAGGAGCTCGACCCGGGCGAGGTGGCTCGTGGCGACGTCCTTCACCTCCTTGCTCGGGCCCTTCTTGCGGCCGGACACGGGGGCCTCGAGCAGGGTCGACGCGGTGGCCTCGAGCTCCTCCCGGAGCAGCCGGGGGGTGAGGTCCGAGGCGAGCAGCGAGGTCATCTCCGCGTCGAGGGAGAGCACCGCCTTGACGAGGGTGGACAGCGCGGCGTCGGCGCCGTGCACGAGCGGGCCCGTCCACCCCGCGACGACCCGGTGCGCGAGCTCGTAGGTCTCGGCCGCGGTGATGAGCCGCGCGGTGGGGTCCAGGCCGAGGCGCAGGGCGTGGTCCTTGTAGATCGCGCCGGCGAACGAGTCGTACGTGCTGACCTCGGGGCGCTCGGCCTCGAGGTCGTCGCGCGGCTCGGTCCGCCGCTGCCCGAGCGCCCGCCGCAGCGTGCCGAGCCGCTCGCGCAGGCGGACGTCGAGCTCACCGGCCGCCTTGCGGGTGAACGTGAGGCCGAGGACCTGGTCGGGACGCACGAGCCCGGCGTGGACGAGGTGGACGACGCGCAGCGACATCGTCTCGGTCTTCCCCGAGCCCGCGCCCGCCACCACAAGCTGTGGCTCCATCGGGTGCGCCATGACGGCCGCCTGCTCGGCGGTGGGCAGGTACCGGCTGCCGAGGAGCCGGGCGGTGTCCTCCGGCGTCACGGCGGTCTCCGACGTCGGGCTCGTCCCGGAGGCCGCACCCTCGCTCGACGCCGCACCCGCGCCCGACGCGTCGCCGGCCCCGTGCCCGTGCGCTCCGTGGGTGCTCATGTGCTCTCCTCCGTGGTCCCGTCCCCGCCGACGCGCCGGCCCGAGGTCTGCAACGGGCACGACGTCCTGACCTCGCAGAACCCGCAGTACTTGTTGGTCCGCACGTGGACGGCGGACCCCGACATCTCGGTGACCGCCTGCCCGATCAGCTCGTGCGCCCACGTGCCCTCCGGCGCGCCGAGGGCCTCCTGCTCCCGCTTGGCGACCGTAACGTTGCTCGTCCCCAGGTAGACGAGCCGGGCACCGGCGGGCTCGGGGCCCTCGCCCCTGCGGTGCTGCTCGAGCAGGGCCACCTGGTAGGCGCCGAGCTGCGCGTGCTGGTCCGCCTCGGCCTGGGAGATGTGGTTGCCGGTCTTGAGGTCGGCGACGACGACCCGGCCGTCCGACTGGGTCTCGAGCCGGTCGATCTGCCCTTTGATGCGGGCGTCGCCCACCACCACGTCGACGTCGACCTCGGTCCTGACCTCGGCGTCGGTCGCCGTGTACTGCGCGAGCTTCTCGATGAGCCGCTCGGCCTTGGCTCGCTCCTGGTCGGCCGCGAGCCCCTCTCCCAGCTCGAGCTCGTCCATGCGGGCGTCGAGGGCGGCGCGGAGCTCGTCGTGCGTCCCGTGCGGGTGCTGCTCGGCGATCTCGTGGACGAGCGTGCCGAGCGCCTGGCTGCCGGAGTCGGCGCCGCGCCCGCCGAACCGGGTGAGCGCCCACCTGAGTCCGCAGGTGGTGACGGACTCGATCGCGGACGGGCTGACGGTGACGGGCTCGTCCCCGGAACGCAGCGGCGCGTCGGTGGTCGGCTCGTGGGCCAGCGCCCAGCCCCGCGGGTCCGCGCCGGCCACGCCCTCGGCCCGCAGCCGGGCGAGGACCCGGGCGGCGTCGGCGTCGCCGGGGTCGGCGGTGAGTCGGTGGCGCAGCCGCGCGACGAGCTCGCGCAGGTCCCGGGCGACGAGCTGCTCACGGTCCGCCGGGCGGGGGCCGGAACCCGGGACGGCGCCCGACGACGAACGTCCCGCCTGGCCCGCCGTCGTCCGTCCCGGTGCAGCGGACGTGGACCCGCCGCTCCCGCCCGCTTCTCCGGGACGGCCGGCCGCGGCGTCCTCGACGGCGTCGGCTCCGCCGTGGTCATGCCCCTCCTCGCCGGGCCCGGCCGCGTCCTTCGCGAGCAGCTCGTGGAAGAGCGAGGGGCCCGAGTCGGGGCCGTCGACCGCGGTGACGAGGAGCCGGGTGGTGGCCCGCGAGGCCGCGAGGACGAGCTGGCGCAGCTCGTCGTCACGGACCTCCTTGCGCGCCTCGGTCCAGCGGTCGGCGCCGTCGCCGCGGCCGGTGACGACGTCGACGAGTGCCTGGCTGCCGAGGATCGTGTCGCGCCGGCGCAGGTCCGGCCAGACGTCCTCCTGCAGTCCGGCGACCACGACGAGGTCCCACTCCTGCCCCGCCGCCTGCGCGGGCGTGAGCACCTCGACGAGGTCGCGGCGACCGGACTGCGCCGCGAGCGTGTCCTCGGCGACCTTCCGGCTCTCGATCCGGTCGACGAACCCGAGCGCGCCGGCGCCCGCGCCGCGCAACTCGTACCGTTCGGCCGCGTAGAACAGGGCAAGGACGGCGTCGAGGTCGGCGTGCGCCTGCGCGGCGCCGGCACCGCCCTCGATGGCCCGGGACTGCCACGGCTCGGCCAGCCCGGACGCGTCCCAGGCGGCCCACAGCATCGGCGTCGGTCCCGCGCCGCCGGCCAGCGCCTCGCGGGTCCGGACGATCACGCGGGCGACCCGCTCGAGCGGGTCGGTCAAGGGCGCGGGCATCGATCCGGGCAGCGCCGCGACGCCGCCGGTCTCGACCGCCCGGGTGGCCTCGAGGAGCACGGTGTCGGAGTCGATCGCGCCGCCCCGGGCCTCGCTGGCCGCCCGCAGGGTGCGCATGAGCCGGCGCAGCGTGACCGGGTCGGCCCCGCCGACGGGCGAGAGCATGAGGTCGCGCAGGGCGGCGCCCGTCGGGCCCTCCGCGGCGGCGCGTACGGCGGCGAGCAGCGGGCGGACGGCCGGCTCGTCGCGCAGCGCACCAAGGCGGCCCGGCGAGACCGGGACTCGGCGGGCCCCGAGCAGGGACCGGATCGCGCTCGCCTGCCCGCTCGTCCGCACGATGACGGCGCACCGCGCGTAGGGCACGGCGTCGACGAGGTGCGCGTGCCGCACGGCGTCCGCGATCGCGTCGGCCTCGATCGCCGCGGAGCCCAGCGTGAGCACCTCGACCGGCGGGCCAAAGGCCGGCGCATCGTCTGCCGCCACACCTCCGGCCGCGGCGACCGGACGGCGACCGCGCGCGGCACCGGCCGCATCACGGTCCGCACCGGCGACGTGCGATCGGCGTCGGGCCACGCCCGGTCCCCCGGCGGGGAGCCGTTCAGCGAGCCGGGCTACGGCCGACCGGAGCGCGGGCGTGCCGCGGTGCACCTCGGGCAGGAGCCGGACCTCGGCCCCGAAGCCGCCGTCGGCGTACCCCGCCGTCGCCTCGCGCACGAGCGAGGGGCTGCCGCCGCGGAAGGTCTGCACGGCCACGTCCGGGTCGCCGAGCAGGACGAGCCGGGCGCCGTCCCGCACGAGGACGCGCAGGAGCCGGGCGGTCGAGCGCGTGGCGTCCTGGTAGTCGTCGACCACCACGAGGTCCCACCTCGGCGTCTGCGGCACGTCGGTCGCCGAGGCGCGCACGCCTATCGGCGGAAGGTGCCACGAGGCGAGGACGAGCGCCGCCTCGTCCACCAGGCGCGCGGAGTCGTACCGCCGGAAGCGACGCTCCGCCCCGCGGCCGCCAAGGGTCGGGGCGTCGTCCGGGTCGTCCTGGTGCCCGAGGGTCTCGCGATACTCCTCGAGGACCGCGGCCACGGCGGACCAGGCGGGGCGGTCGTGCCGCGCGGCGAGCAGGCGCAGGTCCTCCGGCTCGAGGGCGAGCTCGCCGGCCCGGGCGAGGATGTCGCGCAGCTCGTGGCGGAACGCGTCCAGGGCGAGGGCCTCCTGGGGGACGGAGTCCGACCAGCCCGGCCCGCGCACCTCGCCCGAGGCGTGGCCCTCGAGGAGCTCGGCGAGGATGCCGTCCTCGTCCGGCCCGGACAGGAGTGCGGGCTCGGCGCCGCCCCAGTAGGCGGCGTGCTGCCTGAGGAGGGCGAACGCGAAGGAGGTCGGCGTGACGACCTGCACCGCGTCGTCGTGCGCACCGGCGCGGCGGGCGACCTCGTCCCGCAGCCGGCCGGCGACCCGGCGCGACGGGCTGAGGAGCGCGACCCGCCGTCCGGCGCGGGCGGCCTCGACGACCGTCCGCACCGCCAGCGTGGTGCGCCCCGAGCCGGGGGCGCCGAGCACGAGGAGGTGCGGGCCGGCACCGGATGCGACCTCGTCCGCCACCGCGCGGGCCGCCGGTGCGAGCGGGACCTCGGCGGCCTCCGGGGCGGTGTCGAGGCGCAGCCGAGGACGGACCGGGGAGGGCATGCGGACATGCAACCACGCAGGTCCGACATCCGGGCGCGCCCGAGGGGCGGTCCGCGCACGGACGGTCAGGGAGCTCGAGGAGCCGTCCACGTCCGGGCCCACGCGGAGCCCAGGACGCCGTCCGCGATCAGGCCCGCGGGCGCACACCCGGTCCGGCCTCCCGGCCGGATCCGCGCGGGCGTCTACTCCTCGGCGGCCCAGGCGTTCGGCACGCAGCCCTGGAGACTGATCGACTGCTGGACCATGACGGGCGCGGGCTCCCCGGGGGCCGGGCAGTCGACGTGCTGGTGCCCGATGAGGTGGCCCACCTCGTGGTTGACGAGGTACTCCCGGTACTGCCGCAGCGTGCCCCCGGCCTCGAGGAACGGCTCGATCGACTCCCCGAACCGGTCGGCGTTGAGCACGGCGCGGCCGTTGCGGCCGCACGAGTAGATGCCGCCCACGTCGAGCGGCTCGCACAGCTCGATGCTCAGGGGGCCGTCCGCGAGCGTGACGCCGAAGTCCGCGTCCGCGTCGTCGACCCGCTCGAACGCGACCGAGCCGTCGTGGCCCCAGCCGCGGTCGTCGTTGAGCGTGGTCATCACGTAGTCCGCGAACGCCTCGCGGTCGATCGGGAGGCCGCGCTCGACCTCGACCCGCACCCGGTAGGTGTGCTCCGCCTCGCGGGGGGCCGGCTCGGCGCCCTCGACGACGCGCAGCGAGCCGGAGCCCTCCGCGCCCGCGAGGTCGCCCCGGATGCCGGCGGCGTAGGCGTCCTCGTCCACGCCCTCGGGGAGGTCGTCGGCGGCGGACCGCGCGGTCTCGGGGAGCCGGACGAGCTCGAAGAGGGTGGGATCGTCGTCGTCGTCGGGCAGGAGGGGGGAGAGCACGGGCGTGCCCGACGCGTCGGAGTCGTTCGCGACGGTGGTGTCCTGGGCTGTCGTGTCCCGGGCGCCCGCGCCTCGCGCGGGGGCGTGCGCGGTGACGGCGGCGGGGTCGGAGGCGTGTGCCCCGACGGCCGGCGCCGCGCCCGTCAGGGGCGAGGAGAGGACCGGAGCCGTCAGCAGCGCGGCGCACCCGAGGGCGCCGAGGAGCGTCGAACGTCGTCTGGAGGTGGACATCGTCGTCCATCCTGGCAGCCCGCCGCCACCGTTGTCAGTGAGCGTGCTTACGATGTCGGGGCACCGTCACGGTGCCACGCACGCACGCTCGAGGCCCGCCGCAGCGGGCCGGACGGAGGGACATCCATGCAGGTCACGATTGGTATGCGGGCGAGCATGCGCGACGTCGTCGTGGAGATCGACTCCGAGGAGGACGCGTTCGTCGCGTCGGTCCGCGAGGCGCTCGCCACGGACGCGCCGCTCGACGTCACAGACTCCAAGGGCAAGCGCTACCTCGTCCCCGCCGCCGCGATCGGCCACATCGAGATCGGCGCGGTCGAGGACCGCCGCGTGGGGTTCGGCCTCAGCTGAGTCCGGTGCCACTCCCCCGCGCCCGCCCCTCGGCGGCGCGGGGAGTATGGTCGGTCCCGTCCCGGCATGACCGGTCGCTGTCCTTGTGAATCCTCGGGCGCCTCTCTGCGCCCTGCCTCGTGTGCGATCGGCTGCCCGCGCCAACCGGCGCCCACCGATCGACCGAAGAAGGATCATGACCACCGCTGCCACCTCCGGCGTCGTCGACGTCTCCGGCGCCCACGCGCCCGTCGAGATCGACGCCGCCACCCCCGACATCACCGACGCCGGCACCGTGCCCGCCGCGGTCGAGCAGACCTTCGCCGACATCGGCGTGGCCGAGCCGATCGCCGGCGCCCTGCGCGACGTCGGGATCACGCACCCGTTCCCCATCCAGGCGCTCACGCTGCCGGTCGCGCTCAAGCGCGCGGACATCATCGGGCAGGCCAAGACCGGTACCGGCAAGACGCTCGGCTTCGGCATCCCGCTGCTCCAGCACACGGTCGCCCCCGGCGAGGACGGGTACGACGAGCTGCTCGACCCCGGCGCCCCGCAGGGCCTCGTCGTGGTCCCCACGCGCGAGCTCGCCAAGCAGGTCGCCGAGGACCTCGTCGCCGCCTCGCGCCGCCGGTCCGTGCGGATCGTCCAGGTCTACGGCGGCCGCGCCTACGAGCCGCAGATCGCCGCGCTCGAGGCCGGCGTCGAGGTCGTCGTCGGCACGCCGGGCCGCCTCATCGACCTGCTCAAGCAGAAGGTGCTGCGCCTGAGCTCGGTGTCCACGGTCGTCCTCGACGAGGCCGACGAGATGCTCGACCTCGGCTTCCTGCCCGACGTCGAGACCCTGCTCTCGCGGACCCCCGCGAACCGCCACACCATGCTGTTCTCGGCCACGATGCCGGGCGCCGTCGTCTCGCTGGCTCGGCGGTACATGACGCGGCCCACCCACATCCGTGCGCAGGACCCCGACGACACGGGTGCGACCGTCAAGGCCATCCGTCAGGTCGTCTACCGCGCGCACGCGATGAACAAGGTCGAGATGCTCGCGCGCATCCTCCAGGCCCGCGAGCGCGGCCTGACGATCGTCTTCACGCGCACCAAGCGCACCGCCGCCAAGGTGGCCGACGACCTCGCCGACCGCGGGTTCGCCTCCGCGTCCATCCACGGCGACCTCGGCCAGGGCGCCCGCGAGCAGGCGCTGCGCGCGTTCCGCACCGGCAAGGTCGACGTCCTCGTGGCCACCGACGTGGCGGCCCGCGGCATCGACGTCGACGACGTCACGCACGTCATCAACTACCAGTGCCCCGAGGACGAGAAGATCTACCTCCACCGCATCGGCCGCACCGGCCGCGCGGGCAACTCCGGCACCGCGGTGACGTTCGTCGACTGGGACGACATCCCCCGCTGGTCGGTCGTCAACAACGCGCTGGGCCTCGGCCTGGCCGAGCCGCCCGAGACGTACCACACCTCCGAGCACCTCTACGCGGACCTCGACATCCCCGAGGGCACCGGCGGCACCCTGCCCCGCTCCGCCCGCACCCGCGCGGGGCTCGACGCCGAGCAGGTCGAGGACCTCGGCGAGACCGGCAAGTCCGCCGGCTCGCGCCAGAGCGCCCGGTCCGGCGGCGGCCGTGGCCGCTCCGGTGGCGACCGCTCCGGCGGCCGGAACGGTGGCGGTCGCTCCGGCGGCGAGGGCCGGTCGCGCTCCGAGCGCTCCGGCGGCACCCGGTCCGAGGGCTCCGGCGAGGGCGGCTCGGGTCGTCCGCGGCGGCGCCGTCGTCGTCGCACCGGCGGTTCGGGCGGCGACGGGTCGGGCTCCGCAGCCCCCGCCTCGTCCAGCGACTGACGAAGGATCCCCACTCGGCGGTTCGCCGCCCCGACCACGCCCGCCCGGGACCACCGGGCGGGCGTCGTCGTCGTCGTGCCCGGTCCTACCGACCCAGGTACATGTCGACGAACGCGAACGTCGCCGTGGCCATGAGCTGGACAGCGATGGCGGCGAGCAGCATGCCGGACAGGCGGGTAACGAGCGTGGTCCCGGACGCCCCCAGCACGCGGTGGACGATGCTGGAGAACCGCAGGGACAGCCAGATGACGAGGTGGACGGCGACGATGCCGATCGCCACGCCGACCAGGGTGGGTGCCGTGTCCGCCTGCTGCACCGCGAGCATCGCCGCGACGATCGACCCGGGCCCGGCCATGAGCGGCGTGCCCATGGGGACGAGCGCGACGGCGGCACCGGACCCGGACGGCCCGGGTTCCTCGGCGGCGCCGGTGAGCAGCTGCATCGCGACGAGGAGCAGGAGCAGGCCGCCCGCGAGCTGGAGCGCCGGCACCGTGATGCCCAGGAACTCGAGGATGTAGGGCCCACCGACGGCGAACGCCCCGATCACCCCGAACGAGACCGAGGTGGCGAGGAACGCGGCACGCTGACGTTCCTTGACCGTCATCGTCGAGGTGAGGGAGAGGAAGATGGGCAGGTTGCCCACCGGGTCCATGATGACGAACAGCGTGACGAACGTGGACAGCAGGATCGTCCAGTCGACCACGCCGCTCATCCGGCGTTCCCCGGGACCACGAGCGGGAGCGTGCCGGCGGCGACGATGCGCGCAAGCTGGTCGGGCGCCGTGAGGTGGTCCCCGAGGCGGTTGGACTTGCCGGTGCCGTGGTAGTCGGAGCTGCCCGTGACGACGAGGTCGAGGCGCTCGGCGAGGGCGCGCAGGGCGGTGCGCGTGTCGTCGTCGTGGTCGAGGTGGTCGACCTCGAGGCCGAGCAGGCCGGCCTCGATCGCCCCGCGCATGCCTGCCTCCGGGAGCGCGCGACCGCGGACGGCCCCCGGGTGCGCCATCACCGGCACTCCCCCGGCGCCGCGGACGAGCTCGATCGCCTCACGGACGTCGGGGGCGTAGTGCGGGACGTAGTACCTCGTCCGGTTGGCGCAGGGGCCGCCGGGGGCGAAGGCGGCGTCGCGGTCGGGGACGTGCCCGGCGGCGACGAGGGCGTCGGCGATGTGCGGACGGCCGACGGTGGCGCCGTCCGTGACCTGCGCGAGGACGTCCTCCCAGGTGATGGGGAAGTCGACGGCGATGCGCTCGACCATCTCCCGGGCCCGCTCCACGCGCGAGCTGCGGGCCCGTTCGGTGCGCTCGAGGAGCGCGGGGTTCACCGGGTCGTGGAGGTAGGACAGCAGGTGGACCGAGCGCCCCTCGAACTGGGTGGAGATCTCCATGCCGCGTAGGAGCGCGACACCGTGGACCTGCGCGGCGGCGACGGCCTCCGACCAGCCGGCGGTCGTGTCGTGGTCGGTGAGGCCGAGGACGTCGATCCCCGCCCGCGCCGCCGCGGCCACCAGCTCGCCCGGGGTCTCGGTCCCGTCCGACACCGACGAGTGGGTGTGGGGGTCGATGCGCGTCGTCGTCACGGACGGAGTGTACGAGGCGCGCCGCGGCCGGTCCGACGCCGTCGCTCCTCACCGGGGGACGGCGGGGCCGGGGCCCGTCACCGGCGGCCGGCCCCGTTCCCGGCCACCTGACGGCGGTGGGACGATGAGCGCATGACGACCGCTGCCGATGAGCACCCGACGACCACGCCCACCGACGACCAGCCGGTCGAGGACCGGGGGTCGAACCGGTCGCAGCGGCCGAGCTCGGCGGCGTTCCGCGCCTTCATCGCGGACGGGTGGGAGGAGCGGGAGTCGCCGCTCCCGGAGCGGCTGGCCTCGGCGGCGACGGCGGCCACGGCCCGCGCGGCGCTCTCGCTCGACCTGCCCGGCGAGCGCCTCGTGCTGCCCGGCGGCGACCTGCGGGTGCGGAGCAACGACACCGACTACATCTTCCGGGCGCACTCGGCGTTCGCCCACCTCACGGGTTGGGGATCGGCGACCGAGCCGGACTCCGTGCTCGTGCTGCACCCGGCCGAGGCGGGCGAGGACGGCTCGACCGCCGGCCACGAGGCCGTCCTCTACTTCCGCCCACGCGCCGGCAAGGACACCGAGGAGTTCTACGCGGACGCCCGGTACGGCGAGCTGTGGGTCGGCGAGCGCCCCTCCCTCGAGGAGGTCGCGGCGGCCACCGGCCTGCGCACGGCCCACATCGACACCCTGCGCGACGACCTGGCGAAGGACGCCGGGGTCGGCCAGGTCCAGGTCCGGCTCGTGCGCGGGGCCGACCAGGCCGTCACCGAGCTCGTCGACCAGGTGCGCGCGCAGGCGGGGCTCACGGGGACCGAGACGGTCGACGCCGAGCTGACCGAGCGACTCTCGGAGCTCCGGCTCGTCAAGGTCTCCTGGGAGGTCGGCGAGCTGCGGGCGGCCGTCGCGGCCACCGCGCGGGGCTTCGAGGACGTCGTCCGGTCCTTTCCGCGCGCGTCCGGGCACGCGCGGGGCGAGCGCATCGTCGAGGGCGCGTTCGCCGCGCGGGCGCGGCTCGACGGCAACGGCATCGGGTACGACACGATCGCCGCCGCCGGCAACCACGCGAACACCCTGCACTGGATCCACAACGACGGTGAGGTGCGCGCGGGCGACCTCGTCCTGATCGACGCCGGGGTGGAGGTCGACTCGCTCTACACGGCCGACGTCACGCGCACCCTCCCGGTCGACGGCACGTTCACCGAGCCCCAGCGCCGCGTCTACCGGGCGGTGCTCGACGCCGCCGACGCCGCGTTCGCGGTGGCCGGGCGGGTGAACGAGGACGGGTCGCGGGTCCGGTTCCGGGACGTCCACGCCGCGGCGATGGAGGTCGTCGCCGCCCGGCTGGCCGAGTGGGGGATGCTGCCCGTCGACGCCGCGTCCTCGCTCGAGCCGGAGGGGCAGTACCACCGGCGCTGGATGGTCCACGGGACGTCGCACCACCTCGGGCTCGACGTCCACGACTGCGCGCAGGCCCGCCGCGAGATGTACCTCGACGCGGAGCTCGTTCCCGGGATGGTCTTCACCATCGAGCCGGGCCTCTACCTGCGCGCCGACGACCTCAAGGTGCCCGAGGACATGCGCGGGATCGGCGTGCGGATCGAGGACGACGTCCTCGTCACCGAGACCGGCGTGGAGAACCTGTCGGCGGCCCTGCCGCGCACCCCCGAGGCGATCGAGGAGTGGATGGCCGCCCTGCGCGGCTGACGGACCGCCTAGTCCCCGGAGGTCCCGGACTCCCCCGACGACGACGTTCCCGGCGCCGCACCGTCTCGCACCGGCGCCAGGTGCTCGCGCGCGAACCGCAGCGACTCCATGTTCATCGTGCGGCGCTGGAGCGTGGACACGGACCGGGTGTTGATCTCGACGACCACCGAGCCGGAGAACCCCGTGTCCCGGAGGTGGTGGAGGACCTCGGCGCACGGCTGGTTGCCGCGGCCGGGCACGAGGTGCTCGTCCTTGATCGTGCCCGTGCCGTCGGTGAGGTGGAGGTGGGCGAGCTTGTCCCCCAGGGACCGCACCATCGACATCGTGGCGTCGGCGTCCATCCCGGACGTGGCCGCGTGCGAGAGGTCGATCGTCACCGAGCCGTAGTCGTGCTCGGTCGGGTCCCAGCCCGGCGAGTAGGCCTTGAGGTGGGCGCCGCCGGCCTGGGCCTGCCAGGTGAACATGTTCTCCACCGCGAGCCGCACGCCGTCGCCGGCCGCCTCCCGCTCGGCGATGGCCTCGACGAACCGCCTGGCGTACTTCCTCTGCCACCGGAACGGCGGATGGAGCACGACGACGCCGGCCCCGACCTCTCCCGCGAGGTCCACCGAGCGGTCGACCTTGTCCCACGGCTCCCGGCCCCACACGCCCTGGGTGAGCAGCAGCGTGGGCGCGTGGATCGCGTGGACCGGGATGCCGTACTTCTTCGACAGCGCGTTGATGAGCCGCGGCTCGCGGGACTCCGGCGCCGTGAGCACCATGATCTCGACGCCGTCGTAGCCGAGCTCGGCCGCGAGGGCGAACGTGTCCTCGACCGACCCGGGCATCACCGAGGCCGTCGAGAGGCCGACCGGGATGCTCACTGCTGGTCGTGCCCGCCCGCGTCGGGGGCCGTCCGGTTCTCGGCGGCCCCCCGGTGCTCGTCCGCCGCGCGCAGCTGGGCCTCGGCGTGGGCCCGCTGGTCGGGGGTGAGGTCCTCGAGGCGGGCGCCGTAGCGGGGCGCCCCGTCCGCCGTCGGCTCGAACCCGGCGGGGGCGGGACGAGGCGCGCTGTCCGCGCCGGCCTCGGCACCCGCGGGCTGTTCGGCCCCGTACGCGGGGGTGCCGGCGTCATGGCCCCCGTGCACCGACGCTCCCGCGTCGTGGGTGCCGGCGGGGTGCGAGCCGGTCGCACCCTCGCCGCGCGCGCCGGGGGT
The DNA here is from genome assembly GCF_055326485.1 of Georgenia sp. G2120. Taxonomy (NCBI): domain Bacteria; kingdom Bacillati; phylum Actinomycetota; class Actinomycetes; order Allobogoriellales; family Allobogoriellaceae; genus Georgenia; species Georgenia sp. G2120. Next base: position 114,480 of record NZ_JBUZNL010000009.1, read on the forward strand.
CCAGGCGTCCTGACCGCCGTCGGGCTGCCCGCTCGTCCCGGGGGTGCCCGCGTGTCCGGGCATGCCGCCGTGTCCGGGCGCGCCCGCCTGACCCTGCGTGCCCGCCGGCCCGCCCGCGTGCTGCGGTGCCCCGTGCGCGGACACGCCGTACGCACCCTGCCCCGCGCCGTACGCCCCCGCACCCTGTTGGGCGGCCGGCGCGTTGCCGAGCAGCCCCTCCTTCTGGAGGGCGGCACGCATCTCGTCGGCCACGGTCGGCCCGGCGATGATGACGTACCGCTTGGCGACCACGGTGCTCGAGGAGGTGAAGTCGCGGGTCTTGGGGCGCACGGCGTAGCTGACGATCCCGAGAAGCACGCCGAAGGCCGCGCCCACGAGCACGGGGATGACGAAGTCGACGAGCCCGAAGTTCCCGATGACCAGCCACATGACCAGCGCCATCATCAGGCCGAACCAGGCGCCGGTCAGCGCGCCGGAGCCCGCCACCTTCCCGTAGTCGAGCCGCCCCGTGATGCGCTCGACGAGCCGCAGGTCCTCGCCGACGATCGACACGAGCCGCACGTCGTGGTCCGTGTCCGAGAGGTGGTCGACGGCACGCTGCGCATCCTCGTAGCTGGAGTACGCGGCGAGCTGGACCCCCGTGGGGATCGACAGCGCCCTCGCGCCGAGCGGCTGGTTCTGGATCGACATGGGTCCAGTATCCCGCCCGGCGCGGCCGGGCCGCCACCGCGCTCCACTCCCGGCGAAACAACGCTCCGCTCCCGGCGTGACCGCGCCCCGCTCCCCGCGTCATCACGGCCCGTCCCCGGCGCCGCCCGCACGGCCGCGGTTACGCTTCGACGCGTGTCAGCCACCACGCCCCGCCCGACCAACGTCGCGCGCGTCTACGTGGCCCGCCTCGCCGGCACCACCGTGTTCGACCCGATCGGTGACCAGGTGGGACGGGTCCGTGACGTCGTCCTGCTCACCCGCGTCCGCGCCGCGCCCCGCGCCGTCGGGCTCGTGGTCGAGGTGCCCGGCCGGCGCCGCATCTTCGTCCCCCTCACCCGGGTGACGGCGATCGAGCCCGGGGCCGTCATCACCACCGGGCTGCTCAACCTGCGCCGGTTCCAGGCCCGGATGGCCGAGCGCCAGGTGGTCGGCGAGCTGCTCGACCGCCGCGTCACGCTGACGGACGGGTCGGGCGACGCGTCGGTCCTCGACATCGCGATCGAGCAGCAGCGCAACCGCGACTGGCTCGCCACCAAGCTGTTCGTGCGGCGGATCAGGCCGCGCGCGACCTTCCAGCGCGGGGAGACCCTCGTCGTCGGGATCGACGAGGTGACCGGCCTGACGGGCGCCGCGCTCGCCCAGGGCACCGAGTCTCTGCTCGCGCAGCTCACCGACCTCAAGCCGGCCGACGTCGCGGACGTCCTCCACGACCTGCCCGACCAGCGGCGCCTCGACGTGGCGCGGCACCTGCCCGACGAGCGGCTGGCCGACGTCCTCGAGGAGCTCGGCGAGGACGACCGGGTGCACATCGTCTCCGGGCTCGACCTCGAGCGGGCGGCCGACGTCCTCGACGTCATGCAGCCCGACGACGCCGCCGACCTCATGTCCGAGCTGCCCGAGACCACGGCCGCGACCCTGCTCGAGCGGATGGAGCCCGAGGAGGCCGAGGACGTGCGCCGGCTCCTGGCCTACGACGAGCACACCGCCGGTGGTCTGATGACGACCGAGCCCGTCATCCTCCCGCCGGAGGCGACCGTGGCGACCCTGCTCGCCCACGCGCGGCGCAGCGACGTCCCGGCCGCCCTCGGCGCCCTGACGTTCATCGCCCGCCCCCCGCTCGAGACCCCGACGGGCCGGCTGCTCGGCGTGGTCCACCTCCAGCGCGCGCTGCGCGAGCCGCCGACCACTCCGGTGGGCACGATCCTCGACAAGGACATCGACCCGGTGCTGCCGACCGACGGCCTGGGCAAGGTCACCCGCCTGCTGGCGACCTACAACCTCACCGCCCTGCCGGTGGGGGACGAGGACGGCCGCCTGCTCGGCGCCGTCTCCGTGGACGACGTCCTCGACCACCTCCTGCCGGAGGACTGGCGCGAGGCCGACGAGGACGTGACCGACGAGGCCATGGACGAGAGCGTGGAGGAGCGGCGCACCGATGACTGACCGGCTCGACACCCCCACCAGCCGGCGCCCCTGGTTCACGCGGCGCCCGTCCGACCCGGACAAGGTCGGCCGCGTCTCCGAGTCGGTGGCCGTCTTCTTCGGCACGCCCCGATTCCTCGTCTACCTCACCGTGTTCGTCACGGTCTGGCTCGTGTGGAACTCGTTCGCGCCCGTGGCCTGGCGGTTCGACTCCCAGGAGTTCGGGTTCACCCTGCTCACGCTCATGCTCTCGCTGCAGGCCTCCTACTCCTCGCCGCTCATCCTGCTCGCGCAGAGCCGGCAGGTGGACCGCGACCGGGTCTCGGCCGAGCAGGATCGCCAGCGCGCGGAGCGCACGCTCGCGGACACGGAGTACCTCACCCGCGAGATCGCCTCGCTGCGGATGGCGGTCGGCGAGGTCGCCACCCGCGACTTCGTCCGCTCCGAGCTGCGCGACCTCCTCGCCGAGGAGGTGGCCGACCGCGACCGGCGGATCGTCGAGCTCGAGCGGGAGGTCACCGAGCTGCGTGGCCGGGCCGGGGGCGATATGTCCGACGACGAACCCCCGGTGGGCGACTCCGCACCCGCGGGTGACCAGAGCCACCAGGATCGGGGCCCGGGGCTGCCTACCATGGAGGCATGACCGCCCCCACCGTCGAGACCGTCCGCGCCGAGCTGACCACGGTGATCGACCCCGAGATCCGCCGCCCCATCACCGAGCTGGGGATGGTGCGCAGCATCGAGATCGAGGAGTCGGGCGAGGTCGAGGTCGGCATCGACCTCACCACCGCGGGCTGCCCGCTCAAGGACACGATCACCCGGGACGTGACGAACGCCGTGGCCGCGCTCGAGGGTGTGAGCGGCGTCCGGGTCGCGATGGGCGTGATGACCGACGAGCAGCGCAAGGAGCTGAAGACGCAGCTCCGCGGCGGCACGCCGGAGCCGGAGATCCCCTTCAGCAAGCCCGGCAGCCTCACCCGCATCTACGCGGTCACGTCCGGCAAGGGCGGCGTCGGCAAGTCGACGGTCACCGCGAACCTCGCCACCGCGATGGCGGCGACCGGCCTCAAGGTCGGGGTGCTCGACGCCGACATCTACGGCTTCTCCATCCCGCGCATGCTCGGGGTCGAGCTGCCGCCGACCAAGGTCGACGACATGATCCTCCCGCCGGTCGCGCACGACGTGAAGGTCATCTCGATCGGCATGTTCGTCCAGGACCGCAGCCCGGTCGTGTGGCGCGGACCGATGCTGCACCGCGCGCTCCAGCAGTTCCTCGCCGACGTCTTCTGGGGCGACCTCGACGTCCTGCTCCTCGACCTCCCGCCCGGGACCGGCGACATCGCGATCTCCGTGGCCCAGCTGCTGCCCGGCTCGGAGATCCTCGTCGTCACCACGCCGCAGGTCGCGGCCTCCGAGGTGGCCGAGCGCGCCGGCACGATCGCGACCCAGACCCGCCAGAAGGTGGTCGGCGTGGTCGAGAACATGAGCTGGTTCGACGGCCCGGACGGCTCGCGCACCGAGCTGTTCGGCTCGGGCGGCGGCGGGGAGACCGCGACGCGGCTGAGCGAGACCCTCGGCTACGACGTGCCGCTGCTCGCGCAGCTGCCCCTCGAGGTGGCGATCCGCGAGTCCGGCGACTCCGGCGTCCCGGCCACGCTGTCCGGCGACGCGGCATCCTCCCCCGCCACCGGCGCCCTGCTCGACCTCGCGGCGACGCTGGGCACCCGGGCGCGCGGCCTCGCCGGCCGCTCGTTGGGCGTCACGCCGGTCTGACCCGCTCGGGCCGGCGACGGGGTCAGGTCGCGTCGGGGTCGTGGGGCGCCGGCCGCGCCTGGTCGAAGGGGTCGGGGCGGCGTCGCTCATCGGCGCCGGCCGCGGACACTGCCCCGGTCCCGCGCGACTGTCCCGGGCCCGCGCCCGAGCTCGCGGTCGCCGTGACGCCCGCCGCCGAACCCGTGGCGGCGGCGCTCGAGCCGGCACCCGTAGCGGTGCCGGCCCGGCCCGCGGTGCGCGCAGGCTCCTTCATCGCGTCGGCGACGATCCGGCGCGGGTCGTACTGGCGCGGGTCGAGCGACTTGAGATCCTCGAGGTCGTCGCCGAGCTCGGCACGGACCTTGTCCCCGGTGTCGCGGGCGACCGCGGCGACCTTGCGCACGATGCGGGCGAGCTGACGGGAGAGCTCGGGGAGCTTCTCGGGGCCGACGACGAGGAAGCCCACGAGCAGCAGGACGACGAGCTCGCTCCCGCTGATCCCCATGACGCACCATCCTAGGCGGGCCGGGTCCCGGGTCCCGGCCCCGCCCCAGGGGTCAGAGGGGTTCCTCGACCTCTGCGAGGGTGACGTCGACCTCCTGCTCCTCGCCGTCGCGCTCGATGGTGAGCGTGACGACGTCACCGCCCTGGTGGGAGCGGACGAACACGATCACCTCCGACGGCTCGGTCACGGGCGTGCCGTCGAACGCGGTGATGATGTCCCCGGGCTCGATGCCCGCGTCGTCACCCGGTCCGTCGGGGACCACGCCGTCCTCGTCCTCGACGACCCGCACGCCCTCACCGAAGTAGCTCGGGTCGAGGCTGATGCCGATCTGGGCGAACGAGGCCGTGCCGTCCTCGATGAGCTGGCCGACGGTGGTCTCGACCTGGTTGGCGGGGATCGCGAAGCCGAGACCGATGCTGCCCGCGCCGCCCTCGCCGCTGGAGTAGATGACCGAGTTGATGCCGACGACCTCGCCGTCGTAGTTGAGCAGCGGCCCGCCCGAGTTGCCGGGGTTGATCGCGGCGTCGGTCTGCAGGGCGTTGATGTAGCTCTCGTCGCCGGGATCGCCCGCGGTGACGGGCCGGTTCCGCGCGGAGATGATCCCGGCGGTCACCGTGCCGGTGAGACCGAGCGGGGCGCCGACGGCGATGACCAGGTCGCCGACGACGACCTCGTCCGAGTCGGCGAGCACGAGCGGCGTGAGGCCCTCGCGCGGGACCTGGAGGACCGCGAGGTCGTATCCCGGCGAGCGGCCCACGAGCTCGGCCTCCTCCTGCGTCCCGTCGTGGAACGTCACGGTGAGCTGGCCACCGTCCAGCGCGGGCTCGACCACGTGGTTGTTCGTCACGATGAGGCCGTCCTCGGAGTAGATCATCCCCGTGCCGGAGCCGCCGACCTGGCCGTTGCGGGCCTCGATGTAGACGGTCGAGGCGAGCGCGATGTCCGAGATCTGGGCGACCGACGCGTCGGGCCGGTCGACCCCGACCGCCCCGCTCGCGGACTCGGGCGGATCCGACTCCTCGGAGTCGTCCTCGCCGATCACGGCGCTCGACTCGTCCCACAGCAGCCAGCGGCCGCCGAGCGCGCCGAGCACGAGGCCCGCCAGCAGCGCGACCGCCGTGATGAGGGCGACGACCGGCACGGCCACGCCCCGGCGCTGCGACCGGCCGGAGCCTCCGCCGTCTCCCGCGGACGCGCTGCGGTCGGCGCCGTAGCCCGAGCCACCGGCTGCGCCCGACCCGGCGCCGAAGCCGGAACCCGGGCCCGCACCGGAGCCGCCACCGAAGCCGCTGCCGGGGGCCGACGGGCTGCCGAACCCGCCGAACGAGGAGCCGGACCGGTCAGGCTGACCGGGCGACCCGACGGGCGCCGCGAAGCCGTGCCCGGGCTGGTGCGCCGCGCCGGCGGCCGACGCCGGGGAGCCCGAACCGGCCGCGGCCGCGCCCACTCCCGCCGCGGTGGGACCGGCGGAGCCGGAGAAGGACGACGACGAACCCCCACCGGGGCCCGCCTCGGGCTGCCCCGCGGGCCGGGTGGTCTCGGAGCTGCCCGCGCCGGGTGCACCGGCGGAGGGCACGCCGTGGGCCGCCGAGCCGTTGCTCGGCGAGGTGTACGCAGGAGCGCCAGGTCCCGTGGCCCCCGGGCCCGGGGCGGCGGAGCCGGCCGCCCCCTGCCCGTACGGACCGGGGGCCGCTCCGGGCCCACCGGGGGTGGGGCCGCTCTCGCCGGGAGCACCCTGGAAGGGGCGTGTGGCCCCGCTCTCGGGGGACCCCGCCATCGGGGAGTCTGGTCGGCCACCGACCTCGTGCGTGCCGGTGCCGGTGGGGCGCGCCGAGGGCATCGGCTGGCGCGCACCGGAGGGCATCCACCGGCCGTCGCCGTTGTCGGCGCGGTCCCGCGGCATCCCCACGGGACGCGCCGGGTTGGCCGGTCGCTGGGCGGGGCCGGGGTCACCGGCGGGCGCCCCCTGGGCGTGCCGGCCGCCAGGCTCGTCGCCGTCGTCCGTGGGCGGGGCGAACCGCGAGTACGGGCCCCCCTGCGTCGGGCCGTCCTGGCCCTGGCGCCCGTCCGGGTGCTGCGCGTCGTCGCCTCGACCCGGCCCGGCGGGGAACTGTCTCTCGTCGGCCATGTGACCCTCCTTCGTCCGGGCTTACGGTATCGCCGCGGGCGCCCCCGCGGGTGCGGACGCACGGTGAGCGCTCCCCGTCCTGCGCCTGGTCCCCGCCCCGGGCGACACCCGCCACCGGGCCCGTCGTGACCCGTCTCCCCCTCGGACCTCGCACCACCACCGGGCCCGTCGTGAGCCGTCTCCCCCCTCGGACCTCACACCACCACCGGGCCCCCTCGTGGCCCGCTCCTCGCACCCGGTTCCCACCCCCGGCCCTCACCCCGTCCCCGGCCCGCCTCCCGGCACCACGTGGGGCGCCCGCCTACGATCGGACGCAGTCCGGCACGCCGTGCCGTGGGAAGGGAGGACCGGATGTCGGTCGACAAGGCGCAGTCGTGGGCCTACGCGGAGGAGTTCGCCGCCGAGGGCGAGGTCATCACCCAGGCGCGTGCGCGCTCCGAGGAGCTCGGCGTCGGGCCGGTCTCCGCCGGGACGGGCGCGGTCCTCCGGCTGCTCGCCGCGACCGTCCGGGCCAAGGCCGTCGCCGAGATCGGCACCGGCACCGGGGTCTCGGGCCTCTGGCTCCTCGCCGGCATGCCGTCCGACGGCGTCCTCACCACGATCGACGTCGAGGGCGAGTACCAGCGTTCGGCCCGCGAGTCGTTCCTCGCGTTCGGCGTGCGTCCCGCCCGCACCCGCCTGATCTCGGGCCGCGCGCTCGACGTGGCGCCGCGCCTGGCGGACAGCGCCTACGACCTCGTCCACGTCGACGGCGACCCGGCCGAGGCACCGGAGTGCGTCGAGCAGGCCGTCCGCCTCCTGCGTCCCGGCGGCGTCCTCGTCGTCTCCGGCGCGCTCGCCGGTGACCGCGTCGCCGACCCGGCACGCCGCGACGACACGACCGTCACCGCGCGCGAGCTCGTCCGCTCCGTGCGGGACGACGAGCGCCTGCTGCCCACCCTGCTGACGGCCGGCACGGGCGTCCTGGCCGCCGTCCGGGTCTGACGAGCAGGACTCGCAGACGGACGTCGTCGGGCACCTGACGGCGACCACCGTCCCGGGACCGGAGTCCCGGAGCAGCCAGAATCTCCTGTCCTACCGTGGAAGCAGTCCACGGAAGGAGCCGCGATGGGGTCGGCGACCGAGCAGGTACGCGCCAAGAGAGAGGGGCGGGACGAGCTGCTCGGGGTGCGGCTGCCCGGCGCGGAGGACGCGGCGCTCGATGTCGGACGGGTACGGAGCTCTCCGCGCACACCGCGCCCCAGGCCGCCGACATGGGTGCTCAAGGCCGGCATGTCGGTCACCGGCATCGTCTTCGCCCTGTTCGTGTTCGTCCATATGCTCGGCAACCTCAAGATCTTCCAGGGCGAGGCCGCGCTCAACTCCTACGCGCACTGGCTGCGCACCGCCTTCTACCCGGTGCTGCCGCACGAGGGCCTGCTGTGGGTCCTGCGGATCGTGCTCAGCGTCGCGCTCGTCGTGCACGTGGTCGCCGCGGGGATGCTGTGGTACCGGGGGCGGAAGGCGCGGGGCCCCCACCGCCGGACGAAGATGCGCGGCACGCGGTCGTTCGCGGCGCGGACCATGCCGGTGACCGGCCTGATCCTGCTGTTCTTCATCGTCTTCCACATCCTCGACCTCACGATCGGCGCGCAGCCGGCCGCCCCCGAGACCTTCCAGGCGGCGACCGAGACGACGTCGAACGCCTATGCCAACGTCGTCGCCTCGCACTCGCGCTGGTGGTCGGCCGGCATCTACATCGTCACGATGCTCGCCCTGACCGTGCACCTCTCGCACGGCGTCTTCGTCGCGGCCGCTGACCTCGGCGCCACGGGCCGGCGCTTCCGGGCCGTCCTGGCCGCGGTCGCCGGCCTCATGGCCGTGGCCGTGCTCGTCGGTAACGCGCTCATCCCGATCTCGGTGCTCGCAGGGTGGATCTCATGAGGTGGCCGTGGCAGAGGGAGGAACTCGTGACCGAGACCGAACCCGGCGTCGGTGCAGCGGTCGGACGGGGCGGGACCCGCCGCGGCGAGCGGCTAGGTGAGGAGCGGCGCAAACAGCAGGAGGTCGGACGTTCCGGCGCCGACCCCGCTCGGGACGCCGAGGCACCCACGGCGAGCGGCGCGGAGGAGGGCCCGACCCGAACCCCGGCGTCGGAGCAACAGCGCCCGTTCGAGGCTCCACCGTCGCACGCGCCGGGCGCGCGGGTCGGGCCGGAGCTTGACGGCAGGGTGCCCGCCGGCGACCCCGCCACCGCGTGGCAGCGTCGCCGGGACGCCTACCGCCTCGTCAACCCCGCCAACCGCCGGAAGTTCAAGGTGATCGTCGTCGGCAGCGGCCTCGCCGGCGCGGGTACCGCGGCGGCGCTGGGCGAGCTCGGCTACGACGTCGAGTGCGTGACCTACCACGACGCGCCGCGGCGCGCGCACTCGGTTGCGGCGCAGGGCGGCATCAACGCCGCTCGTGCCCGGCAGGTGGACAACGACTCACTGCACCGGTTCGTCGTCGACACCGTCAAGGGCGGCGACTTCCGCGGCCGCGAGGCGGAGGCGTTCCGGCTCGGCGAGGAGTCGGCGCGTGTCATCGACCACCTCGACGCCATCGGCGCCCCGTTCGCCCGCGAGTACGGCGGCCGGCTCGCCACCCGCTCGTTCGGCGGCGTGCAGGTGAGCCGGACCTACTACACCCGCGGCCAGACCGGCCAGCAGCTCCAGGTCGCGTCCGCACAGGCGCTGCTGCGACAGGTCGACGCCGGCACCGTCACCCTGCGCACCCGTCACGAGATGCTCGACCTGGTCATTCAGGACGACCGCTGCACCGGTGTGGTCCTGCGGAATCTGCTCACCGGTGAGATCTCGGCGCACACCGCGCACGCCGTCGTGCTCGCCACCGGTGGCTACGGGAACGTCTTCTACTTCTCCACCCTGGCGAAGAACTCCAACGCGTCGGCCGCGTGGCGGGCCGTGCAGCGCGGGGCGCTCCTGGCGTCGCCGAGCTTCATCCAGTTCCACCCGACGGCTCTCCCGGTCAGTTCGCGCTGGCAGTCGAAGTCGATCCTCATGTCGGAGTCGCTGCGCAACGACGGACGCATCTGGGTGCCGAGAAAGCCAGGCGACGAACGCCCCGCCAACGACATCCCCGAGGACGAACGCGACTACTACCTCGAGCGGCGCTACCCCGCGTTCGGCAATCTCACGCCCCGCGACGTCGCCTCCCGCAACGCCAAGGAGCAGATCGACGCCGGCCGGGGAGTGGGCCCGCTGAAGAACTCGGTCTACCTCGACTTCCGGGACGCGATCGCCCGTCTCGGCAGGGAGACGGTGACCGAGCGCTACGGGAACCTGTTCACGATGTACGACCACGCCACGGGCGAGGACCCCTACACCGTCCCGATGCGGATCGCGCCAGGAGCCCACTTCACGATGGGCGGGCTGTGGTCGGACTATGACATGCAGACGTCGATCCCCGGGCTGTTCGTCGGCGGAGAGGCCGGCTGGGGCTACCACGGTGCCAACCGGCTCGGCGCGAACTCGCTGCTGTCGGCGTGCGTCGACGGCTGGTTCACCCTCCCGTACTCCGTGCCGAACTACCTCGCGCCGCTGCTCGGTACGCCCTTGCCCGACGACGACGCCCCGGAGGTGCGCGAGGCGCTCGCCCGCGCCCGCGGACGGGTCGAGCGCCTGATGGCGATCGGCGGAGAGCACGGCCCCACCCACTTCCACCGGCTGCTCGGCGACATCCTGTACGAGGGCTGCGGCGTGGCCCGGTCGGCCACGAGCCTGGGCAGGGCACTGGCGGAGATCCGCACGCTGCGCGCCCGGTTCTGGCGCGAGCTGCGAGTGGCGGGGACCGGACAACGGCTCAATCAGGAGCTGGAGAAGGCGGGTCGGGTGGCCGACTACCTGGAGCTCGCCGAGCTGATGTGCGTCGATGCGCTGGACCGCGAGGAGTCCTGCGGGGCACATTTCCGCACAGAGCACCAGGCGGACGGCGAGGCGCTGCGAGACGACAAGAGATGGGCGTTCGCCTCCGCGTGGGGCCTCGACGGAGGGACCGTGGAGGACGGCCGATGGGTGCGCCACGCGGAGCCGCTGACCTTCTCCACGGTCCCCCTGGCGACAAGGAGCTACACGTGAGACTGAGACTCAGGATCTGGCGGCAGGACGATCCGGTGGGGATGGGCCGCTACGAGGACCACACCGTCGACGACGCGACGCCCGAGATGTCGATCCTCGAGCTGCTCGACCGGCTCAACGAGGATCTTGCGGAGCATGGCGGCGATCCCGTGGCGTTCGAGTCCGACTGCCGCGAGGGCATCTGCGGGGCGTGCGGCGTCACGGTCGACGGCAAGCCGCACGGGCCCGCGGACAACACGCCGAGCTGTCACCAGCGGCTCAGCGCCTTTACCGACGGACAGACCGTGACCGTGGAGCCGCTGCGGTCGGCGGCGTTCCCGGTCATCCGCGACCTGGTCGTCGACCGGTCGACGTTGGACGAGCTCATCGCCGCGGGCGCGAGCGTCACCGTACGGGCGGGTACCGCCCCCGACGCCGACGACGTCGGCGTCACGCACGAACAGGCCGAGGCCGCCCTCGACATGGCGGCCTGCATCGGCTGCGGCGCCTGCGTGGCCGCCTGCCCGAACGGGTCGGCGCACCTGTTCGCGGGCTCCAAGCTCGCGCACCTGTCGTTGCTGCCGACTCCCGGCAAGGAACGCGGCCGGCGGGCTCGTTCGATGGTGAGCGCGCTGGAGGAGAACTTCGGCCCGTGCTCGCACTATGGCGAGTGCACGGTGGTGTGCCCGGCCGGCATCCCGCTCACGGCGGTGGCGATGGTGCCCAAGGAGAGGTGGCGTGCCTGGTGGCGGGACAGTGCCGACTAGAGCGCGTCGCGCTCAGTCGAGCTCGGCCAACCAGTGCACGAGCAGCGCCGCGCCGACGCCCGTGGGTGCGCCGCTCGGCAGCCGCTTGCCGCCGGTCGAGCGGCCGGTCCCCGCGATGTCCAGGTGCGCCCAGCGGCGCCCCTCGGTGAACTTCCGCAGGAACATCGCGGCGAAGATCGTCCCGCCGACCGCGTGCACGTCACCGCGCGGGGTCTGCCGTACGTCGGCGACGTCGGAGTACAGCGCGGCCCCGGAGTCGGCGGGCATCGGCAGGCGCCACACCCGCTCGCCGGCGGCCTCGCCCGCGGCGCTCAGGGCGGCGGCCAGCTCGTCGTCGGTGGCGAACAGCGCCGACGTCGAGGTGCCCAGGGCGATGCGGGCCGCCCCGGTCAGCGTGGCGACGTCGACGACGACGTCGGGGTCCGCGGCGGCGATCGCGTGGGTGAGTCCGTCGGCCAGGACGAGACGCCCCTCGGCGTCGGTGTTGCCGATCTCGACGGTGCGGCCGGAGAGCGTGCGCACGACGTCGCCGGGCCGGTAGGACCCCGCCCCGAAGGCGTTCTCGGCCAGCGGGAGGACGGCGGTGACCGTGTGCGGCAGCCGCAGCCGGGCGGCCGCCAGGACGGTGGCGAGCACGACGGCCGAGCCGGCCATGTCGGTGCTCATCGTCAGCATGCCCGAGGTCGGCTTCTTGGACAGCCCGCCGCTGTCGAAGGTGATGCCCTTGCCCACGAGCGCCACGCGGCTGCCCCCGCCGCCGGCGGGCGTGTAGCTGACGGTGACCAGGCGGGGCGGGGTCGGTGAACCCGTCCCGACGGCGAGGATCGCCCCGGCTCCGCGTCGGCGCAGCTCCTCCTCGTCCTCGACCTCGACGCTGAGCAGGGCCCGGGTGCCGGCGTCGAGCCCGTCGACGAGGTGCCGGGCCGCGGCGGCCATCCAGGCGGGGTTCTTCACCGTCGAGCGGGTCGCGGTCAGGGCGCGTGCCCGGTGGGTGGCGGTGACCGCCTGGCGGGCCAGGCCGAGGCCGTCGGTGCCGGTCAGCGGGGTGGGGCGCGGGTCGGCTTCCGCCTCGGGCGCGGTGGCGTCCTCCCGCTGCGGGTCGGCCTCGGCCCGGGGCTCGGGCGCCAGAAGCTCGACGGCGCCCACCGGGGCGGGGCCGGAGCCCTTCCGCGAGACGGTGGGCAGGCGGTAGGCGTCGAGCCAGATTCCGGCGGCGAGCGGCGCGACCGGGTCCTCGACGGACCGCCCGTCCTCGCCGGACCGGCCGTCCTCGCCGGACCGGCCGTCCTCGCCGGGCCGGTGGTCCTCGCCGCCGACCGATGCGGTCGGCGTCGGCTCCTCGAGGACGACGAGCGCCCGGCTGCGGCCGGCGAGCGCACGCCCCAGCCCCAGGCCGGCCGCACGCAGGTCGGCGGCCGTCCCGGCGCCCGTGCGGACCACGAGCAGGCGGCGCGGGAGCCCCGTCCACGGGACGGCGACGCCGCCGAGCACGTGCGGCAGGCGCACGGTATGCACCGACCCGGCCTTCGCCGAACCACCGGCGGCCGCAGCCGCTGCGGGCTCGTCGTCGTCGGAGCCCTTGTCGGGTGCTCCCGCGCCGCCGAGCTCGGCCGCCAGGTCGATGCCGTAGCGGGTCGCGACCTCCAGGGCGCGGGGCCCTGGCCCGTCGGCGTCGGCGGTGACCACGACGGCGTCCGGCCGACCGCCTCCGGCGGCGTCGTCACCGTCGTCGTCGACGGTCAGCGCCTCCGACCAGGGGCGGGTCGAGACACGCACCTCCGGCAGGTCGACGTCGGGCAGCTGCACGGCGGGTTCGGTGGGCTCGGTGGTGGCCACGGTCCTCCTCGGGTACGACGACGGCCGGCCGCGTGGCGGCCGGCCGTCGGTCAGGCTGGTGCGGGTCTGTCAGCTGCCGGTCAGGAGGCGACGGCGGCGAGCGCCTCGCTCAGCTCGCCGGCCTCGGTGGCATTGAGCTCGACCACCAGGCGGCCGCCTCCCTCGAGCGGGACGCGCATGACGATGCCGCGACCCTCCTTGGTCACCTCGAGCGGGCCGTCCCCGGTCCTCGGCTTCATCGCTGCCATTGCGGCACCTCTCGTTCTTATGTGTTCGGGCCCGCCGCGTCGGAGAGCTGCCCCGTACCGAACCGCGCGGACACCATGGCCAGGCCCATTCTAGGTCACGGGCGGGTGTGCGTTCCGTCCAGACCTGGGCAGCCCGCCCCGTGACCTGCGGGCAGGCCAGGGCTCAGATGCCACGCAACGCGGCAAGGACGAACCCGAGCGCAACGGCGATCGAGATGTTGATGGCACCGGGCACGAGGAACGGGTGGTTGAAGATCGCCCTGCCGATCCGCGTGGTCCCCGTGTCGTCGATCTCGACCGCGGCCAGCAGGGTGGGGTAGGTCGGGAGCACGAAGAGCGCGGAGACCGCCGGGAACGCCGCGAGCACGGCCGCCGGGGCCACGCCGATGGCGAGCGCGGTGGGCATGAGTGCATGCGTCGTCGCCGCCTGGCTGTAGAGCAGTGCCGCGGCGAAGAAGAGGATGACGGCAAGCGTCCAGGGGAAGTCCGTCAGCATGTTCCCTGCCGTGCGCATGATGAGCTCCTCGTGGTGGGAGACGAACGTCGTCCCCAACCATGCGACGCCCAGCACGCAGATCGAGGCGCTCATGCCGGACTTGAAGGTGGAGGCGCCGAGCACCTCGGCCGTCGAAACCTTGCACAGCAGGACGATGAGCGCGGCGATGCCGAGCATGATCGCGATGATCGCCTGGTCTCGTCCCATGACCGGGTCGCTGATGAGGCCCACGTTGTCACTGATCGCCGTCGCGTACCCCATGACCAGCACGAGTCCGAGGACGAAGATGAGCACCGACAGCTTGGCACCCCTGCGCAGCTCGCGCTGCTGGGAGCCGCGCATCTCGATCTCCCCGGCCGCCAGGCGCCGGCGAAACTCCGGATGGGTGTCGAGCGCCGTCGTCCCGCGGAACTTGTCGATCGCCATCATGATCGCGGCGGTCGCCATGCAGGCGATGAACGTCGCGGGTATCGCCACGGCGAGGAGGTCGATGTACGACACGCCCGTGCCGCTGGACTCGAGGTAGGTCGAGAAGGCGACGACGGCGGCCGAGATGGGCGAGGCGGTGATGGCCATCTGCGAGGCGACTACGGCGATCGACAGTGGCCGTGCCGGCCGGATGTTGTTCTCCTTGGCGACCTCGGTGATCACCGGCATCGTCGAGAACGCCGTGTGCCCGGTGCCGGCCATCATCGTCATCGCGTACGTGACGAGCGGGGCGAGGAACGTGAGGTAGCGCGGCTTGCTGCGCAGGACCTTCTCCGCGAGATTGACGAGGTAGTCCATGCCGCCCGCCACCTGCATCGTCGCGATCGCGGCGATGACGGACATGATGATGGAGATGACGTCGAGGGGCATGTCACCCGGAGTGACGCCCATGACCGCGAGGACGAGGACGCCCAGGCCGCCGGCGAAACCGATGGCGATCCCGCCCAGGCGTGCTCCGAGGAAGATCGCCGCCAGGACGACGACGAACTGCACGGCGATCATGACCGGTCCTGCGCGTCCGGGGTGGCTCCCGCATCGACCTGCTCCGCGCGGGGGAAGGTGTCGGGGTCCTCCGCGGGAAAGATCTTGCCCTGATACTTCGGCCGCATGAGGTTCTCCCGGGAGAGCAGCTGGTCGATCTGCTCCTCGTCGAGCAGCCCCATCTCGAGGACGACCTCCTTCACCGAGCGCCCCGAGCGGGCCGCCTCCTTGCCCACCAGGTCGCCGTTGTGATGGCCGATG
This sequence comes from Georgenia sp. G2120, assembly GCF_055326485.1. NCBI lineage: Bacteria > Bacillati > Actinomycetota > Actinomycetes > Allobogoriellales > Allobogoriellaceae > Georgenia > Georgenia sp. G2120. The sequence continues at coordinate 129,669 of NZ_JBUZNL010000009.1, forward strand.
ACCGGGTTGAGGTAGGTGACGATGCCGATCGAGCCCATGACGTTGGCCAGGCAGACGTCCTCGTTGGCGGTGATCCCGTCCACGCAGCGCTCGCGCAGCCCGACCGCGGCGTTGCGCAGCAGGCTGACCGACTCGAAGAGGACCTGCCCGATGACTGGCTCCATCACGTTGAGCTGGAGCTGGCCGGCCTCGGAGGCCATGGAGACCGTGACGTCGTTGCCGATGATGTTGAAGCACACCTGGTTGACGACCTCGGGCATCACCGGGTTGACCTTGGCCGGCATGATCGAGCTGCCCGCCTGGAGCTCGGGCAGGTTGATCTCGTTGAGGCCGGCCCGCGGCCCGGAGGACAGCAGCCGCAGGTCGTTGCAGATCTTGCCCAGCTTGACGGCGACCCGCTTGAGGCCGGCGTGCATGGAGACGTAGGCGCCCGTGTCGGAGGTGGCCTCGATGAGGTTCTCCGCGAGCACGACCGGCAGGCCGGTGATCTCCGCGAGCCGGGCGACCGCGAGCTCGGAGTAGCCTTCAGGGGTGTTGAGCCCCGTGCCGATCGCGGTCGCCCCGAGGTTGACCTCGAGCAGATATTCGGCGAGTCGCCCGAGGTGGCGGATCTCCTCACGCAGGAGGACCGCGAAGGCGGTGAACTCCTGGCCCAGCGTCATGGGGACGGCGTCCTGGAGCTGGGTGCGCCCCATCTTCAGCACGTCGGCGAACTCCTCGCCCTTGGCCGCGAAGGCGCCGGCGAGCCGGCCGAGCTCCTCGCGCAGGTCGTGCACCAGGGTGTAGACGGCCAGGCGGAAACCGGTCGGGTAGGCGTCGTTGGTGGACTGGCTCTTGTTGACGTGGTCGTTGGGGTTGACGACGTCGTAGCGCCCCTTGGGGTAGCCGAGGATCTCCAGGGCGAGGTTGGCGACGACCTCGTTGGTGTTCATGTTGACCGAGGTGCCGGCGCCGCCCTGGAAGACGTCGATGGGGAACTGGTCCATGCAGCGGCCGCGCTCGAGGATCTCGTCGCAGCCTGCGACGATCGCCCGCGCGACATGCGGCGGGATCGACCGCAGCTCGCCGTTCGCGAGGGCGGAGGCCTTCTTCACCTGCACCATCGACCGAACCATGGCTGGCACGTCGCTGATGGTCGACGAACTGATCTGAAAGTTCTCGATCGCCCGCTGGGTGTGGACACCGTAGTAGGCATCCGCGGGCACCTCCAGCGTACCGAGCAGGTCCTCCTCGAATCTTCCAGTGGTGGCCATGCTCGATGCTCCTCCCGCCCTGGTGGGCCGTCGCGGTTGTGGTCCGTCCTGGTACCGGTCGTCGTTCGCGACGACCAGGACAAGTCTCGCGGACCGGACAGCACGACGTGGGCGACCAAGGTCCTTGGGGCCGGCGACCGTTGCACTACGGGTTGCGGCCTGCCGGCGCCTACTCGGCCATGCCCTCGGCCTCGTCCTTGGCCACCTGCTGTGCGCGCTTCTCGTCGGCGAGCCGCTGCACACGGGCCAGTACGGCATCGACGGCCTCCTCGGCGGTGTCGACGATCGGCACGAGATCGACGTCGTGCTCGGAGATGGTGCCGCGCTCGATCATCACCTCGCTCATCCAGTCGACGAGCCCGCTCCAGAACGACCTGCCGACGAGCACGATCGGAAAGCTCGAGACCTTCTGCGTCTGGACGAGAGTGAGCGCCTCGAACAGCTCGTCCATCGTGCCGAGCCCACCCGGCAGGACGACGAAGCCCTGGCTGTACTTGAGGAACATCGTCTTGCGGGCGAAGAAGTAGCGGAAGTTGACGCCGAGGTCGACGTACTCGTTCATGCCCTGCTCGTGCGGGAGCTCGATGCCGAGACCGACGCTGAGGCCGTCGCCCTCGACGGCGCCGCGGTTGGCGGCCTCCATCACGCCGGGACCACCGCCCGTGACGGTGGCGAACCCCTCGGCGGCGAGCCGTCGGCCGACCTCGCGGGCGATCTCGTACTCCGCGGCCCCCTCCCCCAGCCGGGCGGAGCCGAAGACCGAGATCGCGGGCCCGAGGTCGGCGAGCGCCCCGAAGCCCTCGACGAACTCGGACTGGATGCGCATGACCCGCCAGGGGTCCTGGTGGACGAAGGACCCGTCCTGGTCCGGCGCGAGCAGCCGCGCGTCGGTGGTCTGGTCGGGGATCAGGTCGCGTCTCAGGAGGACCGGTCCCTTCCGATAGGTGCCGTTCGTCAGGCGTGCGGACCGCTTCTCGACGCTCATGCCATCAGTGTGGCCCACCGACGGCGTGCGGCGCGCACGGATCCGCGGGTCAGTCTCCCCCGCCCGCGGTGTCGAGATCGAGACCCGGGGCGAGCCAGGCGCCGAGCGCCCGCGCGCAGTCGCGCACCTGGGCGGTCGGGCAGCGCTCGTCGTCGGCGTGGGCGAGCATCGGGTCCCCGGGGCCGAAGTTGAGGGCGGGGATCCCGAGCTCGGCGAACCGCGCGACGTCGGTCCAGCCGTACTTCGGCCCGACGCTCCCGCCGGTGGCCCCGGTCAGCTGCTCGACAGCGGCTGCGAGCACCGGGTCGTCGAGGCCGGGGCGGGCGCCGCCCGCGGCGTCGGACAGGACGATCTCGGCATCGATGCCGTCGAGCACGGACCGCACGTGCGCGGTCGCCTCGTCGACCGAGCGCGACGGCGCGAACCGGTAGTTGACGGTGACCGTGCAGGAGTCGGGGATCATGTTCGTCGCGATCCCGCCGGTGATGCCGACCGCGTTGAGGCCCTCGCGGTAGACGAGCCCGTCGACGGCGACCTCCGCCGGCTCGTAGTCGGCGAGCCGCTCGAGGATCTCGCCGGCGGCGTGCACGGCGTTGTGGCCGCGCCAGGCACGCGCGGAGTGCGCGGTGACGCCGCGGGTGGTGACCTCGACGCGCAGCGTCCCGTTGCAGCCGCCCTCGACCCCGCCGGCGGTGGGCTCGCCGAGGACGGCGACGTCCCCCGTCACCCAGTCCGGGTGCTCGCGCACGACCCGGCCCAGGCCGTTGAGGTCGGCGGCGACCTCCTCGTTGTCGTAGAACACCCACGTGACGTCGTGCTGCGGTGCGTCGAGCCGGGCCGCGAGCCAGAGGGCGACCGCGACGCCGCCCTTCATGTCGACCGTCCCCCGGCCCCACAGCACCTCGGCGCCGTCCTCGACGCGCCGCTCGGTCGGCAGGTTGCCCGCCAGGGGCACGGTGTCGATGTGGCCGGCCACGACGATCCGCGAGTCCCGTCCGAGCTGCGTGCGGGCGACCACCGTGTCCCCGTCGCGCAGGACCTCGAGGTGACCGGTCGCGCGCAGGGCGGTCTCGATCGCGTCGGCGAGCGGCGCCTCCGCGCCGGACACGGAGGGGGCGTCGCACACCGCCTGGAAGAGGTCGACGAGGTCGCAGGTCGCGAGGTCGGGCAGGGTCGCGTCGGGGGCTGCCGGCGCGGGGTGGGAGCCGGTATCGGCGGGGTCGCTCACCGCGCCAGGGTAGTCGGTGCCCGTGGTTCTCACTCCTGGCCCTGCTCGCCGGTCACGTGCAGGGTGCGCGCCGCCTCCGTGATCGACCCGCTGAGCGAGGGGTAGATGGTGAAGGCGTTGGCCACCTGGTCGACCGTCAGCCGGTGCGTGACCGCGAGGGTGATCGGCAGGATGAGCTCGCTGGCCCTCGGGGCGACGACGACGCCGCCGAGCACCGTGCCCGTGGCGCGGTCGGAGATGACCTTGACGAAGCCGTCGGTGATGCCGAGCATCTTCGCCCGCGGGTTGCGCCCCAGCGGCAGGATCGAGATCGATCCGTCGACCTGTCCGGAGGCGCAGTCCTGCGCCGTGGCGCCGATCGTGGCGATCTCCGGGGCCGTGAAGATGTTGGCGGAGACGGTGGACAGGTCGAGCGGCGGCACGGCGTCGCCGAGCGCGTGCCACATGGCGATCCGGCCCTGCATGGCGGCGACCGAGGCGAGCGGGAGGACGCCGGTGCAGTCGCCGGCGGCATAGACGCGGAACGCGCGGGTGCGCGAGACGCGGTCGACGACGACGTGCCCGGAGTCCGTGGTCTCGACGCCCGCCTCCGCGAGCCCGATGCCGTCCGTGTCGGGGATGCCACCGACGGCGACGAGGCAGTGCGAGCCCTCGACGACGCGGCCGTCGGTCAGCTCGACCTCGACGGCGTCGCCCACCCGGCGCACCGCCGCGGCGCGCGAGCGGGACAGGACGGTCATCCCGCGGCGCCGGAAGACGCCCTCGATGAGCTCGGCCGCGTCCGCGTCCTCGCCCGGGAGCACGCGGTCGCGGGAGGAGACGAGGGTCACCCGGGCGCCGAGCGCGTTGTAGGCGCCGGCGAACTCGGCACCGGTGACGCCCGACCCGACGACGATGAGGTGCTCCGGGAGCGTGTCGAGCGCGTACATCTGCGCCCAGGTGAGGATCCGCTCGCCGTCGGGCTGCGCGGTCGGCAGGACCCGCGGGGTCGCGCCGGTGGCGAGGAGGACCATCTCGGCCTCGAGCTCGCGCACGCTGCCGTCCGCGAGCGTAGCGGTCACCCGGCGCGTGCCGCCGTCGGAGAGGGTGCCGCCGAGCGCGCCGGTGCCGTCGACGATCTCGACACCCTCGCGCTCGAGGCGGGTGCGGATGTCCTCGGACTGGCGGGCCGCGAGCTCGCGCACGCGCGCGTTGACGACGCCGAGGTCCGCGTACAGAACGCCGACGCCGCTCTCGGGCACCTCGTCGGAACGGATGCCGAGCTCGTGGGCGGACTCGGTGACGGTGAGCCACTCGGCGGTGGCGATGAGGGTCTTCGAGGGGACGACGTCGGTGAGGACGGCCGAGCCCCCGAGTCCCTGGCGCTCGACGAGCGTGACGCGGGCGCCGAGCTGTGCGGCGACGAGGGCCCCCTCGTAGCCGCCGGGGCCGCCGCCGAGGATGACGACGCGCGAGCCGCCGCGGACGCCCGAGGGGCCCGGACGCTCGGCGCCGTGCTGCGGCGCGGTGGTCGGGGCGGGGGCGGCGGACGCGCTCGGCGGCGCGCTGGTCGTCTGGCTCACGGCGGACATGGTTCCAGAGTCGCGGCCCTCCCGCGCACGGTTCGCGCCCGCGCTCCGGCGGCCTCCGCGTCGCTCGCACCCCGCACGCGCAGTAGGTTCGGGGGATGACCGACGCGCAGGGCAGCGAGACCGCACCGATCGTCCTGGGACCCGACGTGCTGGGCCGGGCCCGCACGTGGGCCGAGCAGGATCCGGACCCCGCCACGCGGGCCGAGCTCGAGGGGCTCATCGCGCTCGCCGGGACCGACGAGGACGCGGCCGCCGAGCTGTCGAGCCGGTTCGCCGGCCCGCTCGAGTTCGGCACCGCCGGCCTGCGCGGCGAGATCGGCGCAGGCGAGACCCGGATGAACCGGGCCACCGTCACGCGGGCGACCGCCGGGCTCATGGCCGCGCTCACCGCCGAGATCGGTCCGGACCCGGTCGTGGTGATCGGGCACGACGCCCGGCACGGCAGCCACGAGTTCGCGCGCGACGCCGCCGAGATCGTCGCCGGCGCCGGCGGCCGCGCCCTCCTGCTGCCGCGCCCCCTGCCGACCCCGGTGCTCGCGTTCGCGGTCCGGCACCTGGGGACCGACGCCGGGATCATGGTCACGGCCTCCCACAACCCGCCGCGGGACAACGGCTACAAGGTCTACCTCGGCGGACGGGCCGTCCCGGCCGAGGAGCGCGGGACGCAGATCGTGGCTCCCTGGGACGCGCAGATCGCCGAGGCGATCGCCGCCGTCGGGGACCTGCGCGAGCTGCCCCGCGGGGAGCGCGAGGGGCTGGGCGAGGAGATCGTCGAGGCCTACCTCGACCGGGTCGCGTCGCTCGTGCCCGCGGGCGCCGCGGAGGGCCTGACGATCGTCCACACGTCGATGCACGGGGTCGGCGCCGAGACGGCGCGGGCGGCGCTCGCGCGCACCGGAGTGAGCGAGCTCCACGAGGTGGCCGAGCAGGCCGAGCCGGACCCCGACTTCCCCACGGTCGCCTTCCCCAACCCCGAGGAGCCCGGCGCGCTCGACCTCGCCCTCGCCCTCGCCCGCGGGACCGGCGCCGACCTCGTCATCGCCAACGACCCCGACGCCGACCGCTGCTCGGCCGCGATCCCGGCACCGCACGCGGCCGGCGGGTGGCGGCAGCTGACCGGCGACGAGATCGGGGCCCTCCTCGGCGACCAGGCCGCACGCGCGGGGACCGGCACCCCGACGACCTCCGGCTCGACGCCGGACGGCACCTCCGCAAGCGCCTCCGACGGGCGCCCCGTGCTCGCCAGCTCGGTGGTGTCCTCCCGCCTGCTCGGGCGGATCGCCGCCGCGCACGGCATCGACCACGCCGTCACGCTCACCGGCTTCAAGTGGATCGCCCGCGCCCCGCGGATCGTGTTCGGCTACGAGGAGGCGATCGGCTACTGCGTGGACCCGGAGGGCGTGCGGGACAAGGACGGCATCTCCGCGGCCGTCCGGCTCGCCGCCCTCGCCGGCGAGACCCACCGCGCCGGTCGCACGCTCCAGGACCTCCTCGACGACCTCGCGCTCGCCCACGGCGTCCACGTGACCGCGCCGCTGACGGTCCGTGTCACCGACCTCACCCTCATCTCCCGGGCGATGACGCGTGTCCGCGAGCAGCCGCCCACCGAGCTCGGCGGGTCGCCCGTCACCGTCTCCCTCGACCTCGCCCACGGGTCCGCGGACCTGCCGCCGACCGACGGGGTCGTCTGGGAGACCGAGATCGGCGACCGGGTCGTCGTGCGCCCCTCGGGGACAGAACCGAAGCTCAAGTGCTACCTCGAGGTGGTCCAGCCGGTCGGCCGGGCCGGGCTCGCCGCCGCCCGCGAGGCCGCCGATACCCGGATGGCCGTCCTGCGCGAGGACGTCGCCGCCGCGATCGGGATGTAGCAGCCGCGCGCGCCCGATCCTTCGCCGCCCCACGCGGCGTCGACCACGCGTGGTGGCGCCGCAACCGCACGCGCGCCGACGGCAGACTCCGTGGCCGCAGCTGCCGCTCAGCCGGCCCGCGGCACCGGGAGCAGCGCGATCACCACGTGGCTCCACGAGCCCAGCGCCTTGAGGGGCGTCGAACGAGCGAGGAGGTCGGCCACGGGGACGAGGTGGTCGAGCCCGCGGGACGGGTCGTAGATCGTCAGGGCGGGCGCTCCCGAGGCGTCGAGGCCGGGCCCGCTCCCCCGGTCCTGCGCCGGCCGGGCGAGCACCACGTGCCGGGGGACGGCCTTACCGAGGCCCCCACCGAGGTCGCCGGAGGTGTACAGCGGGACCGGCAGTCCCGCCAGCGTGGCCGAGTGGACGGCCGCGAGGACGTGGGCGGCACGCTCGGAGCGGTCGTCGACGGGGGTCCACCGGTACCGCACGCCCGGGAACCGCGCCTCGCGGGCGGCGGCCCACGGCGGCGTGCCGAGGCTGTCGGGCCAGTCGGCCACCCCGAGGGCTCGGTGGGACGTGGCGGCCTTGACGAGCCGCTGCGCCGCGTCGAACCGGTGCTCCGGGGAGTCGAGCGTCAACCCCTGCTCGGCGAGCTCGGCGCTCCGGGCCGCGTCCGGGATCTCGGGCCGAGGCGCCGTCGGCTCCGTCCCCTCGGCGATCCAGCGCTCGAGCTCGGGGTCCCCGAGCGCGGCGAGGACCACGAGGGACGCGGACCCGCACGTGGTCGGGTCGCGCTGGACGGCGTGCGCCCCGCCGATCTCGGCCCGCACGCCCGCGAGCGCCCGCGCCTCACCGGCGGTCGCGGCCCGCTGGGTGTCCTCGGCCAGGCCTGCCGCCCGCGCGGGCAGGACGGCGCTCGAGAGCCGGCGGGCCAGGTGGCCGGTCCGGACGGGTCGGGCGAACGGGTCGATCAGCGTGGACAGGGTGACGTGGGCCCACGGGCGGGGCGACGGCGTCGGCATGCGCCCAGGGTGCCGCGCCCGGCCGCGCGGCGCCACCGTCAGGCGGTGATCCGGCCGAGCACGACCTCCCCCGCCCCCGACGGGGCGTCGTCGCTGATCGCGAGGGCGCCGTCGAGCGCCTCGAGCGCGCGAGCGACCCGCCCCTCGTCGTCGGTGTGCAGGGTGAGGACGGGCTGCCCGGCGGCGACCCGCTCCCCCTCGCGGGCGTGGATCTCGACCCCGGCGCCGGCCTGGACGGCGTCGCCCTGCCGCGCGCGGCCGGCGCCGAGCCGCCAGGCGGCGACCCCGATCCCGAGCGCGTCGAGCCGGCCGACGACGCCGGCGCGGTCGGCCGTCACGGTGTGCGTGTGCCGGGCGATCGGGAGGTCCGCGTCCGGGTCGCCGCCCTGACCGGCGATCATCCGGCGCCACACGTCCATCGCACGGCCGTCGTCGAGGGCGGCGGCCGGGTCGGCGTCGGGCCGGCCGGCGGCGTCGAGCATCTCCCGGGCGAGGGCGAGCGTGAGGTCCCGGACGTCGGCCGGTCCCCCGCCGGCGAGGACCTCGACCGACTCGCGGACCTCGAGCGCGTTGCCGGCGGTGCGGCCGAGCGGCGTGCTCATCTCGGTGAGCAGCGCGGTGGTGCGCACCCCGGCGCGCTCGCCGAGGTCGACCATGGTCGTGGCGAGCTCGCGGGCGCGGTCGAGGTCCGTCATGAACGCACCGGAGCCGACCTTGACGTCGAGGACGAGCGAGTCGGTGCCCTCGGCGATCTTCTTGCTCATGATCGAGCTGGCGATGAGCGGGATCGCCTCGACCGTGGCGGTCGTGTCCCGCAGGGAGTAGAGCTTCTTGTCCGCCGGGGCGAGCCCGGACCCGGCGGCGCAGACGACCGCCCCGACGTCGCCGAGCATCCCCATGATCTGCTCGTTCGTCAGGCTCGCCCGCCACCCGGGGATCGCCTCGAGCTTGTCGAGCGTGCCGCCCGTGTGGCCGAGCCCGCGGCCGGAGAGCTGGGGAACGGCGACGTCGAAGACCGCCACGAGAGGGGCGAGGGGCAGCGTGATCTTGTCGCCCACACCGCCGGTGGAGTGCTTGTCCGCCGTCGGGCGGCCGAGGGAGGAGAAGTCCATCCGCTCGCCCGAGGCGATCATGGCCGCGGTCCACCGCGCGGTCTCGGCGCCGTCCATGCCGCGCAGGTAGATCGCCATCGCGAGCGCGGACATCTGCTCGTCGGCGACGACGCCGCGCGTGTAGGCGTCGACCACCCAGTCGATCTGGTCGTCGGACAGTCGGCCGCCGTCCCGCTTGGTCCGGATGACGTCGACGGCGTCGTGACGTTCGGTCATGGGTGCTCCCCCGGTCGGTCGTGGGTCGGGCGGTCGTGGGTCGGGCGGTCGTGGGTCGGGCGGTCCCCGGCGGGGTCGTGCTCGGCAGGACACTGCTCGGCGGGCCGGTGCTCGGCGCGCCGGGCGGCCCGGGCGAGGTCGTCCTCGCCGAACGCGAACGGGACGACCTCCTCGATGGTGCGGATGCCCGCGGCAAGGGCGAGCGGCATGCCGGGCGCCGCGTGCTCGACGAGGAGCTGGCGGCAGCGCCCGCACGGGCTCAGGGGCGCACCGTCGCCGCCGACGCAGGCGAACGCGACGAGCCGGCCCCCGCCGCCGCGGACGAGGTCGGACACGAGCCCGCACTCGGCGCACAGCGTGACCCCGTAGCCGGCGTTCTCGACGTTGCAGCCGGAGACGAACCGGCCGTCGTCGACGAGCGCGGCGGCGCCGACCGGGAACCCCGAGTAGGGGACGTACGCGGCCGCGCACGCCTCGCGGGCGAGCGACGTGAGCCGCTCCCAGGTCTCGGGCCCGACCGGTTCGGGGGTGGCCATCGCACTCCTTGCCTCGCGCGGGCCGGCCCGCGCGGCCTCGGGCCTCAGCCCTTGATGTAGGGGATGTTCTCCGCGGCGGGCGCGCGGACGCGGCCCACGAGGCCCGCGACGGCGACGATCGTCACCGCGTAGGGCAGCATGAGCAGGATCTCGGACGGCACGGGCGAGTTGATCGACGACAGGACGTTGCCGACGTTCTTGGCGAACCCGAACAGCAGGGCCGCGGCGACCGCCCCGACCGGGTTCCAGCGCCCGAGGATCATCGCGGCGAGCGCGATGTACCCCTGCCCGGCGGACATGTCCTTGCCGAAGGCGAGCCCGGAGCCGACCGTGAGGAACGCGCCGCCGAGCCCGGCGACGGCGCCGCCGAGCATGGTCGACCAGACGCGGGTACGGATGACGTCGATGCCCACCGTGTCGGCCGCCTTGGGGTGCTCGCCGACGGCGCGCAGGCGCAGGCCCCACCGGGAGCGGAACAGGTAGATCTGCAGCGCGATCACGCCGGCGAACATGAGGTAGACGAGGATCGACTGGTTGAACAGCACCGGACCGACGATCGGGATGTCGGACAGCCACGGGATCGGCAGCTCGGGCAGCCGCATCCGCTGGTTGAGGTCCGTGCCGTCGCCGGAGAGCACGGTGGAGAACAGGAAGCCGGTGACACCGAGGACGAGGACGTTGAGCACGACGCCGACGATGATCTGGTCGACGTGGTACTTCACGGAGAAGAGCACGAGCAGGCCGCCGACGAGCGCGCCGGCGACCGGTGCGGCGACCATGCCGACGTAGGCGGACGCGGTCATCGAGGCGACGACGGCCGCGAGGAACGCGCCGGCGAGCAGCTGGCCCTCGATGGCGATGTTGATGATGCCGGAGCGCTCGCACAGGATGCCCGACATCGCACCGAACACGAGCGGGACCGACAGCGCGAGGCCGCCTGCCACGAGCGAGGTGACGGGGATGATCGTCGGCCGCCCCGCGCCGACCCAGGTGAGGAACGCGATGACGAGCGCGAGGACGCTGATCACCTGGAGCCACACGGTCACCCGCTTGCGGGACCACGCGAGGAAGGTGACGACCCCGAGGACCGCGACGATGACGAGCCCGAGGACGAGCACGGTGGTGAAGCCGGGCAGCTCGACGTTGGGGATCTGGACGACGTCGTTGCGCAGGGAGAACTGGAACGTGGTCGCGCCCTCGGGGGTGCGCGGCAGGAACCAGCCGAGCACGAGGAGGGCGAGGACGGCATGGACGATCGTCCAGCGCCAGGACCGCGGGGCGAGCTCGTCCCGCGTGGTCTGCTCGATGGGCCCCTGGTCGGGCGTGAGGTCGCGCTCGGCGACGGCGGCGCTCATGACTCCTCCGAGGTGCTGGTACGGGCGTCGGCCGTGGCGGTGGCGTCCGCGGCGTCGTCGGCGGGGGCGGTGGCATCGGTGCCGCGGCGGGACCCGCGGGCGGACCGGGACGTGCCGCTGCGCCTGCTCTCGCGGCGCTTCCTGGCGGGCCGCGTCGGGTCGGGCAGGTGGAAGATCCACCGCACGAGCGGGGGCGCCGCGATGAACAGGACGATGACGGACTGCAGGACGAGGATGAACTCGATCGGCATCGCCGCGGGCGCACCCTCGAGCGGGGTGGTGTTCGTCGTCGACATGAGGGTGCCGCCGGCGCGCAGCGCGCCGAAGAGCAGGCCGGCGAAGAACGTGCCCCACGGTCGGGACCGGCCGAGCAGGGCGACGGTGATCGCGTCGAACCCGTACGTGCCGGCGACGCCGAGGGAGAGGTACTTCTCGGTCCCGAGGACGGGGCCGGTCGCGGCGAGTCCGCACAGCGCGCCCGAGACGGCCATCGCCACGATCGTGGCCTTGGGCACCGAGATGCCGGCGGTGCGCGCGGCGTCCGGGTTGGCACCGACGGCGCGGAGCTCGAAGCCCCAGGTCGAGCGCTCGAGGAACCACCAGGTGAAGACCGCGGCGAGGATCGCGACGATCAGGCCGGCGTGCAGGCGGAAGTCGGCACCGAGCAGCAGCGGGTAGGTCGCGTCGGGGTCCACCCGGAAGGACGTCTGGCCGTTGGGCCGCTCGCCGCCGAACACCGTGGACTTGAGGACGTACAGGACGAGGAACCCGGCGATCGAGTTGAGCATGATCGTCACGATCACCTCGTTGGCGCCCGTGCGCGCCTTGAGGATGCCGGCGATCGACGCGTACGCCGCCCCGCCGACCGCACCACCGACGATCGCCACGAGCAGGTGGAGGACGACCGGCAGGTCCCAGCTGAACCCGATGTAGGTGGCGACGATGGCGCCGAGGATGATCTGGCCCTGGCCGCCGATGTTGAACAGGCCCGCGCGGAAGCCGATGGCCAGGCCGAGGCCGGCGAGGATGAGCGGGACCGAGTTGACCAGGGTGTTGGACAGGGGCTGGAGCGCGCCGGTCAGCGAGTCGGCGCGGAAGTCCCAGATGGCCCCGCGGAACATCGCCTGGTAGGCGCCGTACACGGCGTCGATCGCGGCGTAGATCGTGTCCCAGGGGCGCGCGAAGAAGTAGCTCGACGTCTCGGCGACCCGCGGGGAGGACACGATGACGAGGATCGACCCGACGACGAGGGCCACGACGATCGCGAGGACCGTGACGAGCCAGCCCTTGGTGGAGATGTCCCGCAGCGTGCGCGGCCAGTCGCGGCGGCGGCCGCTCGCGGTCGACTCCTCCTCCCCCGGGCCGGCCACGGGCCCGGCGGCCGGGTCGCCCGGGACGCGGGCCGCGGCGGCGTTCGACTCGGTCACGAGACCTCCTCCTCGTCGGCTGCGCCGAGGGTCGTGCGGTGGGTCGCGGCCTGAGCGGCCGCCTCGTCTGCGGGCACGCCCGCCATCATGAGCCCGAGGGTGTCCCGGTCGGTGTCCCCGGGGACGACGCCGACGATCGCGCCGCGGTACATCACGGCGATGCGGTCGCCGAGGGCGACGACCTCGTCGAGCTCGGTGGAGACGATGACGACCGGCGTGCCCGCGTCGCGCTCGGCGACGATCCGCTGGTGCATGAACTCGATGGAGCCGACGTCGACCCCGCGGGTGGGCTGGGAGGCGACAAACAGCCGCAGGGGCTTCGACATCTCCCGGGCCATGACGACCTTCTGCTGGTTGCCGCCCGAGAGGGTGGAGATCGGGTCGTCGACCGAGGTCAGCCGCACGTCGAACTCCTTCGTGCGCTCCTCGGCGTTGCGGGCCACCTCGCCGGGCCGCATCGACGGCCCCGCGGCGAAGGGGGCGGTGTCGTAGAGGTCGAGCACGTAGTTCTCGGCCACGGAGAAGGAGGAGATGACGCCGTCCGTCGACCGGTCCTCCGGGACGAAGCCGAGGCCGCCGTGGAGGCGCTGCTTGACGCCGCGGCGCGTGACGTCCTTCCCGTCGAGGGTGAGGCGGCCGCGCACCGGTCGGGTGAGGCCGAGGATCGTCTCGGTCAGCTCGGTCTGCCCGTTGCCCTGGACGCCCGCGACGACGAGGATCTCGCCCCGGCGCACGTCGAGCGACACGTCGTCGAGCACCACCCGGTTCTCGTCGTCGAGGACGGTGACGTTCTCGAGGGCGAAGCCCTCGCCGGAGGGCTGGGCCGGCTCCTTGGCGACCTGCATCTCGACGGGGCGCCCCACCATGAGCGAGGCGAGCTCGGCCTCCGGCAGGGACGGCTCGACGGTGGCGACGACCTTGCCCCTGCGGATGACGGTGATGGTGTCGGCGACCGCGCGGACCTCGCGGAGCTTGTGGGTGATGAAGACGATCGAGGTGCCCGCCGCCTTGAGCTCGCGCATGATGGCGATGAGCTCGTCCGTCTCCTGCGGGGTGAGCACGGCGGTGGGCTCGTCGAGGATGAGGATGGAGGCCTGGCGGGACAGGGCCTTGACGATCTCGACGCGCTGCTGGGCGCCGACGGGGAGGTCGCCGATGCGCGCGTCGGGATCGAGGTCGAACCCGAAGCGCGAGGAGATCTGCCGGACGAGACCGGCCGCCTCCCGCTTGCGGATGAGGCCCGAGGGGCCGGTGGGCTCCTGGCCGAGGACGACCGACTCGGCGACGGTGAACACGGGCACGAGCATGAAGTGCTGGTGGACCATGCCGATGCCGGCGGCCACCGCGTCGCCCGGTCCGTCGAGCTCGACGGGCTCGTCGTCGATGAGGATCTGTCCGCCGTCGGGCCGGTAGAGGCCGTACAGGACGTTCATCAGGGTGGACTTGCCGGCGCCGTTCTCGCCCAGGAGGGCGTGGATCTCGCCGGGCCGGACCACGAGGTCGACGGAGTCGTTGGCGACGAGCGGCCCGAAGACCTTGGTGATGCCGCGCAGCTCGAGCTTCACGGGAGTTGAGCTCCTTCGCTCTTCGTCTGGGCCGGCCGACGCGGGGAGCGGGACGGCGGGCGGGTCGGGGCGGTCGTCACACTAGCGCCGACCGAGGGGGACGCCACGGCGGCCCGGCCTACCGGGCCGGGCCGCCGTGGGTCGTACGACCGCTCAGGGTCGCGGCGAGATCACTGCTGCGGGCTGGACACCGACTCCACGGTGCGCTCGCCGGAGATGATCTCCTCCTCGAGCTCCGCGAGCCGGTCGACGAGCTCGGACGGCACGTCCGCCTCGAAGTCGTGGAACGGGGCGATGGACACACCACCGTTCTCGAGGGTGCCCACGTACGGGGTGTTGTCGAAGCTGTCCTCCTCGTAGTCCCCGACGGTGTCGACGACGGACTGGCCGATCTCCTTGAGGACCGAGGTGAGCACGATGTCGCCGTAGTCGGTCGACTCGTACCAGTCGGAGTCGACGCCGACGATCATGACGTCGCCGGCCGACTCGGCGGCCGCGGCGGCACCGAGGCCGACGGGGCCGGCCACCGGCATGATGATGTCCGCGCCCTGGGCGATGAACTGGTCGGCGAGGGTCTGGCCCTGCCCCTGGTCCTCGAAGTTGCCGGTGAAGGAGCCCTCCTGGGCCTCCTCGTCCCAGCCGAGGACGGCGACGTCGGTGCCGTTGTCCTCGTTGTAGGCGTCGACGCCGAGCGCGAAGCCGTCCATGAAGATGGTGACCGACGGGAGCTGGATGCCGCCGAAGGTGGCGACGATACCGGTCTCGGACATGCCCGCCGAGGCGTAGCCCGCGAGGAAGGCCGCCTGGACGGTGTCGAAGATGAGCGGGCGGCCGTTCTCGAGCTCGACGGGCTGGAAGTCGTCGGTCTGGAAGCCGGAGTCGATGAGCGCGAAGCTGACGTCGGGGTTGTCGTTCGCGGCCTGCTCGATGGCGTTCTCGAGGAGGAAGCCGACGCCGAACACGAGGTTGCAGCCCTGCGAGATGAGGGAGTCGACGTTCTGGGTGTAGTCGGCGTCCGTCTGGGACTCGACGAGGATCTGGCCGATGCCGTACGTGTCGACGGCCTCCTGCAGGCCCTCGGCGCCGGACTGGTTGAACGACTGGTCGTCGAAGCCGCCCTGGTCGGAGACCATGCAGGCGGTCGTGTCGGACGAGGCACCGGTGGCGCCGCCCGAGGCGGACTCGCTGCCGCTCTCCGAGCCCGTCTCGCCGCCCGTGTCCTCGGCGGGGGTGGACTCGTCGCCGTCGGCCGAGCCCTCCTCGTCGGGCGCGTCGCCGCAGGCGGCGAGCACGAGGGCCGCAGCGAGGGCGACGCTGCTGAGGGTGAGGGTCTTCTTCACGCGATCTCCGATCCGTCCGGCGTCGGCTCCGATTGCCGACGCACCGGGGTGAGTGCGGCTCACACTAGTGGCCCGGACGGCCCCGTCCGGCCAGTTGATGCGCATCCGTGACCGGCCCCGTTGTCGCGTCGGTCACCCGGTCGACACCGGTTGTTCGCCCACTGGATCGCGGGTCCGAGGAGTGGGACCCGGCGGGCCGCGACGCGGCGGTGAGGAGGCCCTGTCGGACGGCGCCGAGCCGGTCCCGTCGCGGTCCCCGGCGAGGTCCGGCCGGCGGTCAGGAGGACGCGTCGGAGGCACCCGTGAGGGCCACACCGGCGAGGACCTTGGCGCCGGCGGCGAGGGCACGCTCGTCGAACTGCGCGTCCCCGCGGTGGAGGTCGTAGGTCGTCCCCCCGGGGGTGCGGGTGCCGAGGCGCGCGAGCGCACCGGGGACCCTGCGCAGGTACCAGGCGAAGTCCTCCCCACCGAGCGACTGCTCGGTCAGCTCGGTCGAGTCCTCGCCGAGGACCGACTTGGCCGCCCGGTCCAGGGCTCGGGTGGCGCGCTCGTCGTTGACGACCGGCGGGATGCCCTGGAGCACCTCGACGTCGACCTCGACCCCGAAGGGCTGGAGCATCGCGCGCACGGCGGGCTCGACGAGCGCACCCGCCTCCTGCCAGGCGTCGGCGTCGAGGCAGCGCAGGGTGCCGCGCAGCACGCCGGTCGACGGCATGGCGTTGGCGGCGGTCCCGGCCTGGATCGCGCCGAACGTGAGGTCGACCCCGATGCGCGGGTCGAGTCGGCGGCGCAGCACGGCGGGCAGGCCGGTGACGACGGTGGCCAGGGCGTTGACGACGTCCCCGGTCAGGTGCGGCCTCGACGTGTGGCCGCCGTCGGAGCGCACGTGGACGGTGACGGCGTCGGAGGCCGCGGTGATCGCGCCGATGCGGCTCCCGAGCCGGCCGACGTCGAGCTTGGGGTCGCAGTGCAGCGCAAAGATCCCGCCCACGCCCTCGAGCACGCCGTGCTCGACCAGGGTGCGAGCGCCCGAGGGCTGGGCCTCCTCGGCCGGCTGGAAGATCGCACGCACGCCGCGGGCCAGTCGGCCCGCCGCGTCGAGCTCGGCGAGCGCCAGGGTGGCGCCGAGCAGGGCGGTGGTGTGGATGTCGTGCCCGCAGGCGTGGGCGGCCCCGCGCCGCTTCGACGCGAACGGCAGCCGCGTGGTCTCGGGGATCGGCAGCGCGTCCATGTCGGCGCGCAGCGCGAGCCGCCCGCCGGGCACGTGCCGGCCGCCCGATCGGCGGGACCGGTCGGCGGGGGTGCTCGCGCCGTTCGGCGGGGCGGGGTGGGAGCGGCGGGGGTCCGGACCGAGGTCGACGACGACGCCGGTCCCCGCGACCCTGCGCGGGCTCAGGCCGGCGCCGATGAGGACCTCCTCGACGAACGCAGCCGTCTCGTGCTCGGTGAACGCCGTCTCCGGGTTCATGTGGATGCGGCGGCGCCACGCGACGAGATCGTCGGAGCGGGCGTCGATCGAGGAGACGACGGCGGACAGCAGGTCGGGGGCAGGCACCGCTCAACGGTACTCGGGCCCGCGGGCGGCCCTGGGTGAGGCTGCCACCGGCGGGGCGGTCCGGTGTCGAGCGGTCCGGGGCCGGCCCGCCCCGTGCGAGGTGCCCTCAGGCGAGGTGACCGAGGCCGCGCCCCTCGAGGGAGTCGACGACCCCCTTGACGCCCTGGGCCCGCTCGCGGGTCGTCACGAGCAGCGCGTCACCGGTGTCGACGACGACGACGCCGGGCACCCCGAGCAGGGCCACCGTGCGACCGGGCGCGTGGACGAAGGCGCCCTCGGCGTCCTCGGCGACGATGCGGGTCCCCGGCGCTGCGGCCACCCCGCGGTCGTCGGGGACGAGGACCGAGGCCAGCGAGTCGGCGTCCCCGACGTCGGTCCACCCGAGGTCGGCGGGCACCACGGCGACGCGGCCCTCCGCGGCGAGCGGCTCGGCCAGGGCGTGGTCGATGGCGATGCGGGTGAGGGTCGGCCAGGTCTCGTCGAGCACGGCGTCGCGCTCGGGGGTGTCCCAGGCCCGGCCGACGGCACCGAGCCCGGTCGCGAGCTCGGGGTGCAGCTCCGCGAGCGCGTCGAGGAGGTCCCCGGCGAGGGCGACGAACATGCCCGCGTTCCACAGGTGCGCGCCGCCGTGGACGTAGGTGCGTGCGGTGGCGGCATCGGGCTTCTCGACGAAGCTGTCGACGCGGCGGGCGTCGGGGGCGTGCTCCTCCCCCAGCGGCTCGCCCACGGCGATGTAGCCGAACCCGGTGGCGGGGTGGGTCGGCGTGAGGCCGACGGTGACGAGGGAGACGTCGCCGCGCCGCGCGGCCACGGCCGCCTGGGCGACCGCGGAGACGAAAGCCGCCTCGTCGGTGACGAGGTGGTCCGCGGCGAAGGAGCCGATCACCGCGTCGGGTCCGTGCCGTTCCGCGAGGATCGCGGCGGCGAGGCCGATCGCGGCCATCGAGTCCCGCGGGCTGGGCTCGGCGACGACCTCGGCGCGGTCCCCCACCTGCTCGGCCACGGCCTCCGCGTGGGCGACGCCGGTGACGATCGTCGTCGTCGCCGCCAGCGGTGCGAGGCGGCCGACCGTGGCCTCGAGGAGCGAGCGCCCGGACCCGGTGAGGTCGAGGAGGAACTTCGGGCGGTCGCGGCGCGAGAGCGGCCACAGGCGCGTGCCCGCCCCGCCGGCCGGGACGATCGCGTGGATCACCGGAACGCCGTCCGGCTCGACCGGGACGCTCACCGTTCGTCCTTCGGCCCGTACTTCTCGTAGACCTTGCGCGTGTCGGCGTCGAGCTCCCGGCGGGCCTCCGCGGCCTTCTCCTCGAGCCTGCGCACGCGGCGCTCGCGGAACGACCCGAGGAAGCCGCCCGGGTTCGACCCCATCTCCTCGGCGATCCGCTCCTCGCGCTCGCGGGCCGCGACGGCGTCGGGATTGAGCGACGGGTCGACGTCGATGACGCCCGTGATCTGCTGGTGCGGCCAGTCCTTGGTCTCCGGGACGGACTCGGTGATGTAGTTCGGCCGCTCGGTGAAGTGGACCTCCTCGGGAGCCTCGGCGAGCTGCGGCAGCGGCGGGTTCGCGATGAAGGCGCTGACGTAGAGCATGAGGCGGGCGAGCAGATTGACCCAGAGCAGCAGGGTGGCGATCGCGGCGAAACCGGCGAGGAGCGGGTTGTCGACGGCCCCGACCGCGCTGGTGCCGAGCGCACGCAGGACACCCGATCCGACGGCGCCGATCGCGGCGCCCGCCAGGAGGTCCTTCCGCGGCGGCTTCACGGACGCCGTGAAGGAGATGAGCATGACGAAGACGAGCGCGTCGATGACGAACGAGGCCGCGATCGTCCCGATGCGCAGCAGCCACTGGCCGGTCTGTCCCTCGATGCCGATGAGGTCGAGCACCGTCGAGCCGATCGTGTTGACCATGATCGACGCGATCGCGGTGGTGAGCACCGCGAGCGCGAGGACGACGAACCCGGCGATGGGGCGCGCGAGCCGGCCGACGACGAAGTTCTCGGGCGGCGCGTTGATGCCGAACATCGCCTGGATGGCGAGCCGGAGGTTGTTCATCACCGAGCTCGCGGTCCAGACCAGGACGGCGAGGGCGATGATCGACGCCGGGTTGAGCGCCGTGGACACGACGAGCTGGTCGGGACTGACGAGGCCGCCGTTGGTGCCGTCGTCGATGATGCCGGGCATCGCGTCGTTGACGGCGTCGATGACGGTCTGGCGCAGCTCGTCGTTGCCGCCCATGATGCGGCTGAAGATCGTCCAGCCGATGGCGAGCGCGGCGAAGATCGAGAACAGGGCCGAGTACGCGATGCCGCCCGCGAGCATGGCGCCGCGCGCCGTCCCGTAGCGCTGGTTCGCCCGCCACAGCCGGGAGCTCTGCACCCACTCCCAGGCCGCGAGCGCGCGGTCCTTCAGGGTCGGTGCCCCGTCGGCGGGCCGGGGGTCGTCGGCCTCGGTCACCCTCGTCGTCTCGGTCACACCCTGCAGGTTATCGACCTCGCGCGCGTTCGTCGCACGCTCACGGACCGGTCGGGCGAGGGCGACGACGACGACGAGCGGGGCGCGGTCGGGCCACGCCCGTCGAGAGTACGGGTGGGCGAGCCCGGTCAGGCGTAGGTGACCACCAGCGGGGCGTGGTCGGACCAGCGCGTGTCCCAGCTCGGGGCGCGGTCGACCTGCGACTCCTGGGCACGCCCGGCGAACCCGGGGGTGACGAGCTGGTAGTCGATCCGCCAGCCGGCGTCGTTGTCGAACGCCTTGCCGCGGTTCGACCACCACGTGTACGGGCCCTGGACGTCACCGGAGAGCTGCCGGTGGACGTCGACGAGCCCGAGCTCGTCGATCCAGGTGTCGACGAACGCGATCTCGTCGTCGAGCACGCCGGAGGTCTTGTTGTGGTTGCCCTTCCAGTTCTTGATGTCCTGCTCGGTGCGGACGATGTTGAGGTCGCCGGCCAGCAGGACCTCGCGCTCGCCTGCGGCGTGCTGCTCGGTGAGCTCGGACAGCCGGGCCGTGGTGCGGCGCAGGTGGGCGTACTTGTTGTCCATCTTCTGCTGGTCGGTGACCGTGCCCGAGTGGATGTACGCGGAGACCAGCGTGAGCGGGACGTCGAGGCCGGGGACGACGACGTCGGCCTCGACCCACCGCCCCGTGTCGACCGGGGCCTCCTTCTCGGTCCCCAGGCCGATGCGCACCGCCGTGACGTCGAGCGTCGTGGCGATGGCGACGCCCGCCCGGCCCTTGAGGTCGCTGGCCTGCTGGACCACGGTCCACCCGTCCCCGAGGAGACCGGAGAGCGTGGCCTCGTCGGCGCGGACCTCCTGGAGGAGCGCGACCTCGGGGGCGGCCTCCGCGAGCCACTCCCCCATGCCCTTGCGGTAGGCGGCCCGGACCCCGTTGACGTTGACGGTTGCGATCTTCACCCCGCCATCGTGCCAGGCCCTGCCGAGGGCCGGGAACGTGCCGACGCTCGACGGGCGCGGATACGACTCCGCTCCCGCCTAGCCTGGGAACGTGCTGGAGTCCTTCGCCGAGCTGCAGGAACGGCTCACCGACCCTGTCCGGCCTCGCGCGTGCGCCCTGGCCACCGTCGTGGCCACGACCGGATCCGTGCCGCGTCCCGTCGGCACGTCGATGCTCGTCGACGCGGGTGGGACCGTGCGAGGCTCGCTCACGGGCGGCTGTGTCGAGGGTGCGGTGCTCGAGGCCTGCCAGGACGCGCTGGCGACCGGCCGCGCGGCGGTGCACCGGTTCGGCTACAGCGACGACGACGCTCTGGCCGTCGGCCTCATGTGCGGCGGCAGCGTCCACGTGCTGGTCCAGCCGTTCTTCCCCGCGGACCACGCCGTGCCCGTGCAGACCCGGGAGCCGGTCGCGATGGTCGCCGTGCTGCCGGGAGCCGCCGGTCCCGGCGGGTCCGGCACGTCGGGCGGGCGGGGCGGACGCCCGTCCTCGGTCCCGGGCGCCGTGGTGCTCCTCGACCAGGACGAGGCCGCTGTGCGGTCGGCGCTCGCTCCGATGGTCCCCGGTCCTGCGCTCGAGCAGGCGACGGCGCAGGTGGGCGAGATGGTGCGCTCGGGCCGGACGGGCCGCGTGCGCTGCGCGCCGCCGGGCGGATCGCCGGGCCACGAGCAGGAGGAGCCGCTGGAGCTCGTGTGGAGTCCCGCACGCGGCCCGTGCACCTGGTCGTGGCGGGTGCCAACGCCTTCAGCCACGCGCTCGTCGAGGCCGCGCGCCCGCTCGGCCACCGGATCACCGTCTGCGACCCTCGTCCCGCCTTCACCGACCCGGACGGCTTCCCGGGCGCCGAGGTGGTGCGCGACTGGCCGCACCTGTACCTGGAGAAGGCGGCGCGGTCGGGCGACCTCGACTCGCGCAGCCTCGTCTGCGTGCTCACGCACGACCCCAAGGTCGACCTCCCGGCGATCGCCCGGGCGCTCGACCTCGGCGTCGCCTATGTCGGAGCGATGGGCTCGCGGCCGGCCGACCGCGACCGGCGGGCGGCGCTCCGCGCGCAGGGCGTCGGCGAGGCCGCGCTCGCGCGGCTGCACTCCCCCATCGGGCTCGACCTCGGAGCCGTCACGCCGGCCGAGGTGGCCGTCGCGATCCTCGCCGAGATGCTCGGCGTCCGTGCCGGGACCCGTCGGATCGCACCGCTCAGCGCCGGCGACGGTCCGCTGCACCCGGCGTCGGGGACGGCGCGCGAAGCGCTGACCGGGCGGTCCTGACCGAGACTGTCAGCCGCGCAGGAAGGCGTCCCCGAAGAGCGGCAGGTCGCGCACGCGCACACCGGTGGCGTGGTAGGCGGCGTTGGCGATCGCGGCCGGGGAGCCGACGATGCCGATCTCGCCGATCCCGCGCGCGCCCAGCGGTCCCGAGGCGGGGTCCTCCTCGTCGAGCCAGGTGACGTCGATCTCGGGGATGTCGGCGCTCACCGGCACGTGGTACTCGGCGAGGTCGTGGTTGACGACGTGGCCGAACCGAGGGTCGAGCTCGCTCTTCTCGAGGAGGGCCATGCCCGCGCCCATCGTCATGCCGCCGATGAGCTGCGACCGCGCCGTGCGGGGGTTGACGATCCGGCCGGCGGAGAAGACGCCCAGCATGCGGTCGAGCCGGATCTCGCCCGTGGACTCGTTGATCCGTACCTGGGCGAAGTGCGCCCCGAACGAGTTGAGCGACAGCTCCTTCGACGCCGGGTTGGGGTCGGCCGTCCCCTCCGCCTCGGCCCCGGCGGCGGGGTCGGCGCCGTGCTCGTCGTGGAAGTTCTCCGCGGCCGTCAGGACGGCGGCGCTCCAGCTGGACAGCCCGCTCGAGCCGCCCGCCACGGTGGCGTTCGGCAGGTCCGTGTCGCCGATCCGCAGGTCGATCTGGGACAGCGGCACGCGCAGCGCGTCCGCAGCGACCTGGCTCAGCGTGGTCCAGGTTCCGGTGCCGAGGTCCGCCGCGCCGATGTCGACGCGGTAGCCGCCGTCCGTGCGACGGATGCGCGCGACCGAGCCGGGCTGCCGGAACGAGGGGTAGAGCGCCGAGGCGACCCCCGTGCCGATCAGCCAGCCGTCCTCGGGTCGCGAGCGCGGGGCCGGATCGCGGTCGGCCCAGCCGAAGCGCTCGGCGCCGACGTGCAGGCACTCGATGAGCCGGCGCCGGTTGAACGGCAAGCCGGTGTCGGGGTCGGCGTCCGGCTCGTTGCGCTCGCGAAGGACGATCGGGTCCACGCCGCAGCGGGCGGCGAGCTCGTCCATCGCGATCTCGAGCGCCACCATGCCGGGCGCCTCGCCGGGGGCGCGCATCCACGACGGCACGGGGACGTCGAGGGGCACCACGCGCTGGGTGATCCGCCTGTGTCGTCCGGCATACATCATGCGCGCCGGCTTGGCGGCCAGCTCCGTGAACTCCTTGGTGCGCGAGGACATCGCGACCGCGTCGAACCCGAACGCGGTGAGCGTGCCGTCGGCGCGGGCGCCGAGCCGCACGTGCTGACGCGTCGGCGCCCGGTAGCCGGTGAGCGCGAACATCTGCTGCCGGGAGACGGCGTACTTCACCGCGCGCCCGGGCACGCCGCGCGCGGCCAGCGCCGCGAGCACGGCGTCGGCGTGCGGCAGTCCCTTGGAGCCGAAGCCGCCGCCGATGTGCGGGGCCACGATCCGCAGCTGCTCCGGCTCGATCCCGAGGACGGGGGCGAGCGCCTCCCGTGCCGGGTGCGCGCCCTGCGTCGACATCCACAGGGTGAGCCGGTCGCCGTCCCAGCGCGCGACGGTGGTGTGCGGCTCCATCGGGTTGTTGTGCTCCATCGGCGTCGCGTAGCTCTCGTCGACGACGACCTCCGCGTCGGCCAGGGCCGCGTCCAGGTCGCCGTCGTCGACGTCGTCCGCGCCGCCTTCCGGCTCGCGCAGCGACGGATGGTCGGCGCGGAAGTCGGCGTCGTGCTCCTGGTGCTCGTAGCGGATCTCGACAAGGCCGGCGGCGTGCCGCGCGACCTCCGGCGTCGTGGCGACCACGGCGCCCAGGTACTGGCCACGGAATCCGATCTCGGCGCTCTGCAGGACGGCGAGCTCGCCGTCGGAGGTGTCGCCGAGCGCCGGCGCGTCCCGGTAGGTGAGGACGTGCACGACCCCGTCGACGGACCCGGCGGCGGCGGTGTCGATGCCGGCCGCGCGGCCGCGGGCCACGGTGGCCTGCAGCGGGTAGAGGTACAGCGCGGTGCCGACCTCGTGCTCGTAGGCGTAGGGCACGCGGCCGCGGACCTTGTCGGCGCCCTCGAGGCGTGCCGGGTCGGTGCCGATCGCGGAGGCGGCGAGGAGCTCACTCATCGTCGCTCACCTCGATGCCGGTGAGCTCGGCGAGCACGGCGACGAGGGTGCCGCGCGCCATGGGGACCTTGAACGCGTTGCCCTCCAACGTCCTCGCCGCCTCGAGCTCGGCGTCGGCGGCGCGGCGGAACACCTCGCGCGTGGGCTCGGCGCCGCGCAGCACCTCCTCGGCCGGCCGCGCCCGCCACGGCTTGTGGGCAACGCCGCCGAGCGCGATCCGTGCGTCCCGGATCCTCGGCGTAGGGCCGGTCTCGTCGAGGTCGACGACCGCGGCGACGGAGACGAGCGCGAAGGCGTAGGAGGCGCGGTCGCGGACCTTCCGGTAGGTGGAGCGGGACGACGGCGTCGGCGGGGGCAGCTCCACCGACGTGATCAGCTCGCCGTGGGCGAGGACCGTGTCCGTCTCGGGCCGGTCGCCCGGGAGCCGGTGGAGCTCGACGACCGGGAGGCGGCGTTCACCGTCGGGCCCGAGGACGACGACCGTGGCGTCGAGTGCGGCCAGGGCGACGGCCATGTCGGAGGGGTGGGTGGCGACGCAGTGCTCGGACGCGCCGAGGACGGCGTGGTACCGGGTGTAGCCACCGATCGCCGAGCAGCCGGACCCGGGCTCGCGCTTGTTGCACGGCGTGCTGACGTCCTGGAAGTACACGCAGCGGGTCCGCTGCAGCAGGTTCCCGCCGGTGGTCGCCGCGTTGCGCAGCTGCCCGGAGGCACCAGAGAGCAGGGCGCGCGAGAGCACCGGGTAGTTCCGGCGGATGCGGGGGTGCGCGGCGAGGTCGCTGTTGCGCACCATCGCCCCGATCCGCACGCCGCCGTCGTCCAGGTCCTCGACCTCTGCCAGGTCGAGCCGGTTGATGTCGACCAGCAGGTCCGGCTCGCGCACGCCGAGCTTGAGGTGGTCGACGAGGTTCGTGCCGCCCGCGAGGAAGGCGGCGTCCGGGCGGTCCGCGACGGCGGCGACCGCGCCCTGCGGGTCGGCGGCCCGCTCGTAGTCGAAGGGTCTCATCGCTGCTCCTCCGCCACCTGCCGGACGGCCGCCACGATGTTGACGTAGGCGCCGCAGCGGCACAGGTTGCCGCTCATCCGCTCACGGATCTCCGCGTCGGACAGCTCCGTCGGTCCCTCGAGGTCGTCGCTCGCGGCGCTCGGTGCGCCGTCGGCCGCCTCCCGCAGCATGCCGGCGGCCGAGCAGACCTGTCCCGGCGTGCAGTAGCCGCACTGGAACGCGTCCTGCTCGAGGAAGGCCCTGTGCAGGGCGGCGGGTGCGTCGCCCTCGGCGAGACCGTCCGACGTGGTGACCTCGGCCCCGTCGTGGACGAGGGCGAGCGCGAGGCAGGAGTTGAGGCGGCGGCCGTCGACGAGGACGGTGCACGCCCCGCACTGGCCGTGGTCGCAGCCCTTCTTCGGCGACATCACGCCCAGCCGGTCCCGAAGGGCATCGAGCAGGGTGGTGCGCGGGTCGACGGCCACGGTGCGTTCCT
This sequence comes from Georgenia sp. G2120, assembly GCF_055326485.1. NCBI lineage: Bacteria > Bacillati > Actinomycetota > Actinomycetes > Allobogoriellales > Allobogoriellaceae > Georgenia > Georgenia sp. G2120. Next base: position 154,968 of record NZ_JBUZNL010000009.1, read on the forward strand.
CGCCGTCGACGACGAGTTCCAGCTGGTGATCCACAGGTACCTCCGCGGGATCGTGGGCGGCGTCGCTCGACGCTAGACCCGCGTCCGAGGGTCGGCAACCGCGGACCGACCACCCGGGGCCGGTCGGGGCCGGGTCGGAGCCGGGTCGACTTATGCGGCCGTACCGGTGGCGGTCGCCCGCTCCGCCGCCTCGACCGCGTTGCGGAACAGCAGCGCGATCGTCGTCGGTCCCACCCCGCCGATCCGCGGCGTGATGGCCCCGGCGACCTCGGCGCACGACTCGTCGACGTCGGGCAGGAGCTTCCGCCCCTCGTAGCGCACGCCACCGCCGACGACCGTGACGCCCGGCGAGAGGTGCTCGGGCCGGAGGATGCCGGGCACGCCCGCGGCGGCGATGACGACCTCCGCGCGGCGCGTGTACCGCTCCCAGTCCGGCACGCCGGTGTGGACGACCGTGACGGCGGCGTTCGCCGTCGCCCGCTTCTGCGACAGCAGCAGCGCGAGCGGCCGGCCGAGGGTGGTGCCGCGGCCGAGGATGACGACCTCGCGCCCCGAGATCGGGATGTCGTGGAACGCGAGCAGCGCCTCGATGCCCGCAGGCGTGCACGGGACGGGGCCGGGCATGCCCAGTGCGAGCCGCCCCATGTTGACCGGGTGCAGGCCGTCGACGTCCTTGTCCGGGTCGAGCGCGAGGAGCGCGGCGTCGAAGTCGATCTGCGGTGGCGTGGGGTGCTGGAGGAGCACGCCGTGGACGTCCGCCGCGTCGTTCATCTCGGACACGGCGGCGAGCACGTCGGCCTGGGTGGCGTCGTCGGGCAGGTGGATGTGGGGCGAGGTGAAGCCGAGCTCGGCGGCCTTCGCCTGCTTCATCCGGATGTACCCGGCCGAGGCGGAGTCGGAGCCGACGAGGATCGTGCCCAGGCCCGGCGTCGTGCCGCCCTCGACGAGGCGGGCGGCGCGCTCGCGGACGTCCGCGAGGACCGACTCGGCGACCGGGCCGCCGGGGAGCAGCCGGGCGGTCACTGGGCGAGGCCCTCGTAGAGCGGGAACTGGGCGGTGAGGGCGTCGACGCGGGCGTGCAGGGCCTCGACGTCGGCGCTCTGACCGTCCCGCAGGGCGATGGCGATGATGTCGGCGACCTCCCGGAACTCGGTCTCCCCGAACCCGCGGGTGGCGAGCGCGGGGGTGCCGATTCGCAGGCCGGACGTCACGCGCGGGGGACGCGGGTCGAACGGGACGGAGTTGCGGTTGACCGTGATGCCGGCCGCGTGCAGGAGGTCCTCGGCCTGCTGGCCGTCGAGCGCGTGGTTGCGCAGGTCGACGAGCACGAGGTGGACGTCCGTGCCTCCGGTGACGAGCGAGACGCCGGTCGAGGCGACGTCCTCCGCGAGGAGGCGCTCGGCGAGGATCTGCGCGCCCTGGACCGTGCGGCGCTGGCGGTCCTTGAACTCGTCGCCGTGGGCGAGCTTGAGGGCCACGGCCTTGGCCGCGACGACGTGCATGAGCGGTCCGCCCTGCTGGCCGGGGAACACGGCCGAGTTGAGCTTCTTGCCGAGCGGCTCGGGGTCCTTCGCGAGGATCATGCCGGAGCGGGGACCGCCGATCGTCTTGTGGATCGTCGTGGACACCACGTCGGAGTGCGGGACCGGGTTCGGGTGGAGGCCCGCGGCGACGAGCCCCGCGAAGTGCGCCATGTCGGTCCACAGGTAGGCGCCGACCTCGTCCGCGATCTCGCGGAAGGCGGCGAAGTCGAGCTGGCGGGGGTAGGCGGACCAGCCGGCCACGATGACCTTGGGCCGGGTGGCGAGGGCGGTCTCGCGGACGGCGTCCATCTCGATCCGGTGGGTCTGCTCGTCCACGCCGTACGCGGAGACGTCGTAGAGCTTGCCGGAGAAGTTGATCCGCATCCCGTGCGTGAGGTGACCGCCGTGGGCGAGGTCGAGGCCCAGCAGCGGGTCGCCCGGGGTGAGCAGCGCGTGGAGGACGGCCGCGTTGGCCTGGGCCCCGGAGTGCGGCTGGACGTTGGCCCAACCGGCGCCGAAGAGCGACTTCGCGCGGTCGATCGCGAGGTTCTCCGCGATGTCGACCTGCTCGCAGCCGCCGTAGTAGCGGCGCCCCGGGTAGCCCTCGGCGTACTTGTTCGTCAGGACGGAGCCGGCGGCCTGGAGGACGGCGCGCGGGACGAAGTTCTCCGACGCGATCATCTCGAGGGTCTCGCGCTGGCGGGTGAGCTCGCCCTCGAGGACCGCGGCGATCTCCGGGTCCACCTCCGCGAGCGGGGCGTCGAGCGAACGGGCGGTGGGGCTGGTCTCGGTGGTCATCTCTCTCCTCGGTCGGTCACGCCACGGCGTGAGCTCTCACGACTGTGGTGACCTCGACCCAGGCGGACGGCCGAAGACTTCTCCCCGTGGCGGACCACGGTCGCGTCGCTCCCCGGTGGTCGATCCACCTCTCGCCAGTCACGACGTGGTCAGCCTACCGGCCCGCGGGAGCCTCCGCCGTCCGGCTACTCGGCGCTGCGCGCGGCGTCGGCGCTCGCCCCGACCGGGTCCCCCTCGCCGAGGATGCGGCGCAGGTAGGCGTACGTGAGGTCGCCGGTGTGCTGGTCGAACTGGTGCTCGAAACCGTTCTTCTGGTACATCGCGAGGTTCTGCACCGAGTCCTGGCCGGTGGAGATCCAGACCTCCGCGGTCTCCTCGGGCAGGTACTCGAGGACCGACATGAGCAGCTCGGTGCCGATGCCCTGGTTCTGGAGGTCGGGGACGACGGCGAGGCGGCTGAGGGTCGCCCGGTCCCCGCCGAGCTCGACCCGGACGGAGCCGACGAGCCGGTGGCCGAGCCAGCCGCCGATCGTCACGACGTCGGCGCGCGCCAGGTCGGCGCGCAGCTCGGTGAGCGACTGCGTGAGGGCCGGCAGGTGCGGGTCCTGGTAGATCTGGGCCTCCGTGACGAACGCGGCACGACGGACCGTCATCAGCTCGCCAGCGTGCTCGTCGTCGACCACGTCGATGGTTACGTCCATGTCGGTAGTCTTCCATCCCCGACGCCCCCGCGTCGGACCTCGGCGCGCGGAGTGGTCACCTCGGCGGCGGCCCGACGCGGACGACTAGGGTGCCGCCGGTGAACCCCACAGTCGTCGACCCGCAGCATCTCGTCCTCGCCCTGTCCTGCCCGGACCGGCCCGGCATCGTGCACGCCGTCTCCGGCCTGCTCTCCGAGCACGGCGGCAACATCACGGAGTCCCAGCAGTACGGCGACCCCGAGACCGGCCTGTTCTTCATGCGGGTCCAGGTCCGCACGGAGCACGACGTCGACGACGTGCGGGCCGCCGTGGAGGGGCTCGCCGAGCGGTTCGACATGACGTACACGCTCGACGTCGTCGGACGCCCGCTGCGCACGATCGTGCTGGTCTCCAAGGAGGCGCACTGCCTCACCGACCTGCTGTTCCGGCAGCGCTCGGACCGCCTCCAGGTCGACGTCGCGGCCGTGGTGTCCAACCACCCCGACCTCGAGCCCCTCGCGCGGTTCTACGACGTCCCGTTCCTGCACGTGCCGGTGACGAAGGAGACCAAGCCGGAGGCCGAGGCGCGGCTGATGACGCTGGTGGACGAGCTCGGCATCGAGCTCGTGGTCCTCGCCCGGTACATGCAGATCCTCTCCGACGACCTGTGCCGCAAGCTCGCCGGGCGGGCCATCAACATCCACCACTCGTTCCTGCCGAGCTTCAAGGGCGCGCGCCCCTACGCCCAGGCGCACGCGCGAGGCGTCAAGCTCATCGGGGCGAGCGCGCACTACGTGACGGCGGACCTCGACGAGGGGCCGATCATCGAGCAGGACGTCGAACGGGTGACCCACGCCGACGAGGTCGCCGAGCTCGTGGCGCGCGGGCAGGACGTCGAGCGGCGCGTGCTGGCCCGGGCGGTGCGCTGGCACGCCGAGCACCGGGTGCTCCTCAACGGTCACCGGACCGTCGTCCTCCCCTGACGACTGCGGGGACTTTCCGTCACGAGGGTGGGGGTCCCTCGGCGGGTGAGCGGCTGTCCGTCTGACGAGTGAGCGCTCACCCCGCCCACGACGACGAAGCGGGCCCCGCACCCATCAGGGTGCGGGGCCCGCTCACGCGTGACCGTCAGGTCGGATCAGCGGCGGATACCCAGGGTGTCCGCGCCGTCGCCGTTCCAGTCGCCGACGAACACCTCGTCGCCCGAGCGGCCGTAGTGGACCTCGCGGTCCGCCCAACCACCGGTGAGGGTGTTGGACATCAGGTACAGGTTCCCGCGACGCGAGGCGAACGTGTCGCTGCCGTCCCCGTCCCAGTCACCCACGAGCACCTGGTCGGCCGCGCGCCCGTAGGTGAACTCCGCGTCCGCCCAACCACTGGCCAGGCTGTTGGACACGAAGTACCGGGCCCCACGACGCACCGCGAACGTGTCCGTCCCGTCGCCGTCGTAGTCACCGACCAGGACCTGGTCGTTCGCGCGGCCGTAGTCCAGCTCGGTCTCCGCGTCCCCACCGGTGTGGCGGTTGGTGAGGAAGTAGCTGTTCCCGCGTCGGACGGCGAAGGTGTCCACGCCGTCGCCGTTCCAGTCACCCACGAGCACGGTGTCCCCGGAGCGGCCGAACGTCAGCTCGATGTCCGCGTTGCCCCCGTAGAGGGAGTTGGACAGGAAGTAGGCGTTCCCGCGGCGGACCGCGAGCGTGTCGGACCCGTCGCCGTCCCAGTCACCGACCAGGACCTCGTCGCCGGGGCGCCCGAAGGAGAACTCGTGGTCGGCCCAGATGTCCCAGCCGTCGTTGAGGTAGAACCCACGACCCGGCGTCGGCGGGACCGGCTCCGGCTCGGGCTCCGGCTCGACGGGCGTCTCGGTGAGGTCGAAGCCGCCGGCGAAGCGCGCCGGGATGCCGGCGCTGAGCACGGCCTCCCGGGTCTCCTCGGCGTCGAACTCGAAGCCCTCGGGCACCGCGACGACCTGGACGGTCCAGGTCACGAGCTCGAGGCCGTCGACACGCAGGGTGCCCTCGGCGTCGCTCGTGTCCTGCTCGGAGCCCTCGACGACGTCGAGCGTGTCGCCGTTCGACCCGGTGAAGCGGTAGGTCACGCCGGCGACCGGCTCCTCGTCCGGACCGGTCGCGTAGACGCTCACGCGGCCGTTGCCCGGGAGGACGAACTCGCCCAGGTCCTGCTCGTCCCCGGTGATGGTGACCGAGAAGGGCTCGGACGCGCGCCAGGGGCTGGCCACGCCGATGTTCTCCACCGTGTACTCACCAGCCGGCAGGCCCATCACCGAGAAGGCACCGTTCGCCTCGTCCGAGTCGGACAGGTTGGCGATGTCAGTGTTCCGCGCGTCGTTGTCCGCGACGACGAAGACGTTGTCCTCGGCGTCGGTGAACTGCCACGTGGTGTTGCTGATCGCGTAGTCGGACGAGTCGGCCACCGTGAAGGAGACCGGGCCGGGGATCTCGGCGAGGACCCAGCCACCCGCGAACCGGGAGGACGTCCCTGCGTCGATCGTTGTCGTGAGGGCCTCGGCCGCCTCGACGTCGTAACCCTCGGCCTCGATGATCTCGACCGTGTACTCACCCAGCTCGAGACCACCGGCACGCACCGTGCCGGCCGCCGGAGCAAGGTCAGCCTCGGACCCGTCGACAACGTCGACGCTCGTGCCGTCGGCGTGCGTGAACCGAACCGTCACGCCCTCGATCGGAGCGTCGTCCTCGTCGGTCACCCAGGCCGCGATGCGGCCGTTGCCCGGCAGGACCAACTCGCCGAGGTCCTGCTCGTCCCCGGTGATGGTGACCGAGAAGGGCTCGGACGCGCGCCAGGGGCTGGCCACGCCGATGTTCTCCACCGTGTACTCACCAGCCGGCAGGCCCATCACCGAGAAGGCACCGTTCGCCTCGTCCGAGTCGGACAGGTTGGCGATGTCAGTGTTCCGCGCGTCGTTGTCCGCGACGACGAAGACGTTGTCCTCGGCGTCGGTGAACTGCCACGTGGTGTTGCTGATCGCGTAGTCGGACGAGTCGGCCACCGTGAAGGAGACCGGGCCGGGGATCTC